>DOWL01000033.1:26000-39156 GCA_003519585.1 Nocardioides sp.
AACGGCAAGCCGATGACCCGTCGCCACGTCGACGGCATCTTCGCCAAGGTCCAGCAGTCTGGAGTCCTGCCCCGGACGATGGCCTTCTCCAGCCACGTCTTCCGCCACACCTGCCTGACCTGGATCGAGGAGACCTCAGGGGTCTTGATGGCCAGGGCCTGGGCCGGCCACGCGCCGGGAAGGCTCGGCACGGTCGGCACCTACATCCCCAACGAGCTGGCCCCAGCCCGCTACCGCGCTGCCGCCGAGGCCACGTTCGGCCCCCTCGAGGACGAGCCGCTCGGCGCCAGCCCCTGGCTGATCGCCGCCGGAGGTCACCAGGGCACGGCCGACACCGGTGTGCTCCACCGCGTCGACCTCTTCCGCAGCCCGCGGCTGCGGCCCGAGCTCACAACCACGGCCACGCGTCGTCCCGACGAGGGAGGTGACACCGGGCCGACCCCCGGTCACGCCTACTGATCGCCCGGGGCCGCCCAGCTCGAGGTTCTAGGTCCTCGATTTTCTGACAGGCGGCCCCAAGTCCGGGCGGCTCGGCGCCGTCCGCACCACTCGCTCAAGCCCAGATGCACAACACCACACCAGCACGACACTCACGCGGCCCGCACCCGGCGGGTCGCACTGGTAGGAAGAGGCAGAACGTGACCAGAACGCCTAGGACACGTGGATCTGGCTCTGCGCCCCGTAGCGGGTGTCAGAGTCCCCCCTCGGACACTCAGAACTGGCCATCGACCAGCGCCTTCAACGCTTGATGGCCAGCGTCAGGGCAAAATCGACGGGAGCGTCGGTCCAGACGCGGGTCACACCGAACCCCGCCTGCTCGAGTTCGTCGGCGATCTTGCTGACCCGGAACTTGGTCGAGATCTCCACCCGGATCTCCTCACCGACCGCGAGGTCGAGTACCACGTCGGCACCGGGGATGGTCACGGTCTGCGGCACTTCCGAGCGCAGCCGCAGGTCCATCCGTTCCATGTGGGCGTCCCAGAAGGGCACATAGGAGAAGGCGTCGAGGTCGAAGTCGGCGCCGAGCTCGCGGTTGAGCACTCGCAGCGAGTTGCGCACGAACCCGGCCGTGACTCCGCCGGGGTCGTGGTAGGCGGCGATCAACCGGTCGGCGCTCTTGACCAGGTCGGTCCCCAACAGCAGCGAGTCCCCGGGCTCGAGCACGTCGGCAAGTGCGCCGAGGAACGCCCGGCGCTCCTCGAGGTAGAGGTTGCCGATGGTGCCACCGAGGAACGCCACCATCCGCCGACCGCCGCGCGGCAGCTGCGCCAAGTGAAGCGTGAAGTCGCCCACCACCGCGTCCACCTGGAGCCCCGGATGCCGACGGGCGATCTGGTCGGCGGCCTCACGCAGGGTGCCCTCCGACACGTCGACCGGAGCGAACCGGGTCAGTTGGCCGGTGGCGGTGAACGCGTCGAGCAGCAGCCGGGTCTTCTCGCTGGTGCCCGATCCCAGTTCGACCAACGTCGTCGCCCCGCTGGCCCTGGCGATCTCCGCGGCATGGTCCTCGAGGATCGAACGCTCCGCGGCGAATGGGTAGTACTCGGGCAGCTTGGTGATCTCGTCGAAGAGCGCCGAGCCGATGTCGTCGTAGAGCCACTTCGGCGGCAGCGTGCGCGGATGAGAGCTGAGCCCGCGACGGACATCGGTCACCAGGGTCCCGCTGGCCCAGTCGGGGTCCAGCAGCACGGAGACCTTCGGCTCGAGATCGGCGGTCATGCGGCGCTCCTCGGCGCACCGCCGTCAGCGAGCCGCAGGCCCGAGAGCGCCCAGCGTGCACCGGGCGGGAAGAAGTTGCGGTAGCTCGCTCTCGTGTGCCCCGATGGCGTGAGGGCGCAGCCCCCGCGCAGAACCATCTGGTTGGACATGAACTTGCCGTTGTATTCGCCGATCGCGCCCGCGGCCGGGTGGAAGCCCGGGTAGGGCAGATAGGCGGACGAGGTCCACTCCCAGCAGTCGCCGAAGGCCTGGCGCAGCCCACCGGTGGCCGGTCCGGCCGCCCGCGGATGGAACGTCTCGGTGTCGGCGAGGTTGCCTTCGACGTCGGGCGCGATGCTGCGGACCCCGTGCTCCCACTCGGCCTCGGACGGCAGCCGCTTGCCGGCCCAGGAGGCGTAGGCATCGGCCTCGTAGTGGCTGACATGGGCCACCGGGAGACCAGGATTGACCGGGAAAGTGCCGTGCAGCGTGTGCTCGAACCAGACGCCGTCGAGCTCGGTCCAGTAGAACGGCGCGCGCCACCCCTCCGCATTGACCCTCGCCCAGCCGTCGGAGAGCCAGAGGTCGGCCCGTCGATAGCCGCCGTCGGCCATGAACTCCAACCACTCGCCGTTGGTGACCAGCCGATCGGCGAGCCGGAACGGCTCGAGGAAGACCTGATGCAGGGGCAGCTCGTTGTCGAAGGAGAAGTGCGCCTCGCGGTGCCCGATCTCCACGAGCCCGCCCTCGACGTCGACCCACCCAAGGCGGTCGGGCTCGCTGGCGACACTCGGGCGACCGGCGTACGACGGCTGCAACGGGTTGAGCGAGAGGACGTGCTTGATGTCCATGAGCAGCAACTCCTGGTGCTGCTGCTCATGGTGGAAGCCGAGCTCGATCGTGTCGGAGAGCTTGGCGAGGGTGCCGTCGTCGAGGCCGGCGACCAGGTCGCGCATCCGGTCGTCGACGTTGGCGCGGTAGACGCCCACGTCGTGGGCGCCCGGCCGGCTCACCACGCCGCGCTGCGCACGCGCGTATCGAGGCCCCACTGCCTCGTAGTAGCTGTTGAACAAGAACCAGTAGGTGTCCTGGAAGGGGGCGAACGCTGGTTCGTGGTCGGCGAGCACGAACGTCTCGAAGAACCAGGTCACGTGCGCGCGATGCCACTTGGTGGGCGACACGTCGGGCATCGACTGGACCGTCTGGTCCTCCGGTGAGAGTGGCGCGGCGAGTCGCTCGGTGTGGGATCGCACCTCGTCGAAGCGAGCCACGAGCGAGGTGGAAGTCCAAGGGGTGGAAGTCATGGGTGGTGCCTCCTCGTCCGGCCGCGCGGGTTGCGCAGCCGTTCTGGTCCGACGCTATGGGCGACCACCGACAGTGCTCGTGGACGGCATCAGTGTTCGCCTGCTGTTCCCTGCTCTGTCTCCGGTCGTGGCGCGGCGTTACAGCGACGCCCTCGGGCAGTTCACCGTCGGAAGCCACGAAACGCATCGAGCAGCGTCGACGTCGCCTCGGTGGAGAGCGAGTCCACCGGGATGGAGCCCAGCCGGGTCGCGGTCTCCTCCATCTGCCCGAGGTAGGCCGCACAGCCGTGACAGAGGCCGACGTGGAGCTCGAACCGCGCCCGGGTCCCATCATCGAGCGCATCCTCGAGATAGTCGGTGACCAGCTCGACGAGCTCCTGGCAGCTCAGCTGCCCGACCTCCTCGCTCACGACACCTCCTCGCTCGGCTCGGCGGCGAGATAGCGGGCCAGGACCTGACGACAGCCGGCGCGCGCCCTGTGGAGCAGGACCCGCTGGTTGGCGGCCGATACGTCGAGCAGCTCGCACACCTCATCCGAGGAGCACCCGACGACGTCCCGCAGGGTCAGCACGATCCGCTGGCGCTCCGGCAACCGCTCCAGCACCGTCCGCAGCTGGTCCTGGATCTCGATCTCGAGCACTCGGTCCTCGACGGTGCGCCAGTCCGACGGGAAGGACTTCCAACCGCCGGCGTATTGGTCCTCCGGCCCGCGGAACAGGCCGGGGTCCACGGTCGGGCCCTCGTCCTCGGCACCGAGGCTGCTCCACGGCAACGAGCGGTGCTCCTTGACGCCGCGGGTCTTCGCGATGTTGACCAGGATGCGATAGACCCAGGTGCGCAGCGCGGCCCGACCCTCGAACGCATCGAGTCCGCGAATCACGGCCAACCACGTGTCCTGGACGACCTCCTCTGCCGAGGCCTCCGTGGACACGAAGCCGCGGGCGAGCAGGAGCATCGGGCGTGACCAGTCGGTGACCAGGCGCGTGAACGCTGCCTCGTCGCCGGCACGCAACGCCGCGACGAGCTCGCCGTCGTCACTCGACACAGAGCGACCATAGCCATCAGGAGCGGTACTCGGGGTTCTCGAAGTCGAACCGTGCGCCGGCGTTCCATTGCGAGCGCTGGTTGCCGTATCCAGGGACCCCGCCGGCATCCTTGAGCAACTTCGCGAGGTGCATGAGGTTCCAGGTCATGAAGGTCGTGTTGCGGTTGGTGAAGTCGTTGTCGGGGCCACCGCTTCCAGGATCGAGGTACGACGGTCCGGGCCCCGCCTCGCCGATCCAGCCCGCGTCGGCATTGGGCGGGATCGTGTAGCCGATGTGCTGCAGCGAGTAGAGGATGTTCTGAGCGCAGTGCTTGATCCCGTCCTCGTTGCCGGTGATGAGGCACCCCGCGACCCGGCCGTAGAAGAGGTACTGGCCCTTGTGGTTGAGCTCGCCCGACAGCGAGTAGAGCCGCTCGATGAGCTGCTTGGTGATGCTGGAGTTGTCACCCAGCCAGATCGGCCCCGCGACCACGAGGATGTCGCTGGCGAGGATCCCGGGGTAAAGCTCGGGCCACGCGTCGCTCTCCCACCCGTGCTCGCGCATGTCGGGGTAGACGCCGGTCGCGACGTCATGGTCGACCAACCGCAGCTGATCCACCTCGACGCCATGCTTGCGCATGATCGCCGCGCTCACGTCGACCAGTCCCTGGGTGTGGCTCGGATCGGGGCTCCGCTTGAGCGTGCAGTTGACGAACGTCGCGCGCAGGCCGGTGAAGTCGTGCTGATCGGTCATGGTCGCTCCTCGGGTCGAAACGGATCACGCATCAGTGCCATCGCCAGGGCAACCCGTTACAGCTGACCCTCCTAGATCCTCCTAGCGGAAGTCGCGGGACTGAGCCCGGGCCTGGAGCACGGCCCCGGCCCCGGGCACCACGACGTCGATGCCCTCGACCCGGTCCGCGACCAGGTTGGTTGCGCCCTCCTCGCGCTCGAGGATGCCGCGCACCACGACGGCGACTCGGTTGCGGGCCGCCTGGCGATGGGCACGCATGACACCGATGGAGCAGACGACGTTGAGCATGCCGGTCTCGTCCTCGAGGTTGAGGAACGTCACGCCCTGCGCAGTGCCCGGGCGCTGACGATGGGTGATCAGTCCTGCGACGTGTACCCGGCGGCGGGTCTCGACGGATTGGAGATCGCCCACGGATCGGATGCCGGCCCGGGCCAGCTCCGCGCGCAGATGCTCGACGGGGTGCTTCTCCGGGGAGATCCGGGTGGCCCAGAGGTCGGCGAGGGTCAACTCGACGTCGGTCATCGCGGGGAGCGACGGCAGCCCAGCCGCGGGCGTCGAGCCGGCGAGATGGTCGGGCCGCTCGGCGGCGCCGGCCGCCCAGAGAGCCTGCCGCCGGTCGAGGCCGAGGGAGTCGAAGGCGCCCGCGGTGGCCAACGCCTCCAGTTGGGCCGAGGTGAGTCCCGCGCGGCGGGACAGGTCGGTGAGGTCGGCGAACGGTGACTGGTCGCGGGCGGCCACGATGCGTTGAGCCACCTCGAGACCGATCCCGCGGACCGAATCGAGCCCGAGGCGGACCACGTGCCGCCCGTCGCGGCGGTGGGTCAGCGTCGGATCGGGGCTGTTCGCGGCCCACTCGGTCCGGTCGTGGAGCGGCCGCGTGCACTCGTCGAGACCGGTCGCTGCGGCCGGATCCACCGGGTCGAGGAGTTCGAGGTCGGCCCGGGCGCCGGACCGCACCAGATCTGGGCGGCGCACGACCACCCCGTGGCGGCGCGCGTCGGCGACCAGCGACTGCGGGGAGTAGAACCCCATCGGCTGATTGCGCAGCAGCCCGGCCAGAAACGCCGCCGGGTAGTGCAGCTTGAACCAGGAGCTGGCATAGACGAGCAGCGCGAAGCTCAGCGCGTGCGACTCCGCGAAGCCGAAGTTGGCGAAGGAGAGGATCTTGACGTAGATCGCGTCGGCCGCGTCACCGACCAGCCCGCGTCGAGCCATCCCGGTGTAGAGCGTCTGCTTGATGCTCTCGATCCGCTCCACCCCACGCTTGGAGCCCATCGCACGTCTGAGCAGGTCGGCGTCGTCACGTGAACAGTCCCCCAGAGCCACGGCCATCGCCATCAGCTGCTCCTGGAACAGCGGGACGCCTCGGGTCCGCTCCAGCACTGGCACTAGGTCGGGGTGGTCGTAGGTGACCGGCTCGACGCCGGTCGCGCGCCGGACATAGGGGTGGACGGCACCGCCCTGGATCGGCCCCGGGCGGATCAGGGCGATCTCGATGGCGAGGTCGTAGAACTCGCGCGGCCGCAGTCGAGGCAGCGTGCCGATCTGAGCCCTGCTCTCGACCTGGAAGACGCCGACCGAGTCGGCGCGGCACAGCATGTCGTAGACGCCGGGCTCCTCCTTGGGCAGGGACGCAAGGGTCCAGGACTCCCCGGTGTGCTCGGCGGCCAGCCTCATCATGTGGTCGAGCGCACCGAGCATGCCGAGGCCGAGCAGGTCGAACTTCACCAGCCCCATCGACTCACAGGAGTCCTTGTCCCACTGCAGCACGGTCCGCCGCTCCATCCGGGCCCGCTCGATGGGACAGACCTCGCCGATCGGCCGCTCCGTCAGCACCATGCCGCCCGAGTGAATCCCGAGGTGTCGTGGCGCACCCATCAGCTGGTCGGCCAGCGCCACGACCGGCTCGGGCACGTCGTGCGCACCGGGATCGCCTTGGTCACCGCTCACCACCGCCTGCCAGCCGTCGATCTGCTTGGACCAGGCGTCCTGTTGCCCCGGCGAGTGGCCGAGCGCCTTGGCCGCATCGCGCACGGCCATCCGCGGGCGATAGGTGATCACGTTGGCCACCTGCGCGGCGTTGCGACGTCCATAGGTGTCGTACACCCACTGGATGACCTCTTCGCGCCGGTCGGAGTCGAAGTCGACGTCGATGTCGGGCTCCTCGTCACGATGCGCCGAGATGAACCGCTCGAACGGCAGGCGGTAGAAGACCGCGTCGACGGCCGTGACGCCGAGGGCGTAGCAGACTGCCGAGCTCGCCGCCGAGCCCCTGCCCTGACAGAGGATGCCCTGGCTGCGAGCGAAGTCGACGATGTCGTGCACGATCACGAAGTAGCCGGCGAAGTCCTTGTCGGCCACGACGCGCAACTCGTGCTCGATCCGGTCTCGCGCCTCCTGCGCGTGGGGCTGCCCGGCGTAGCGCTCCTCGAACCCTCGCCACACCAGCTCTCGCAGCCAGGAGTCGGCGGTGTGTCCTTCGGGGATGCGGTGTTTGGGCAGTCGTGGTGACGCCTTCCTGAGGTCGAAGGCGAGTTCGTCGGCCAACGCCACGCTGGCGGACACGGCGTCCGGCCACCGAGGCAGGGCCCGCGCCACCTCCGCGCCGCTGCGCAGGAAGGCCGCTCCGGAGAGGTCCAGCCAGCCGTCCATGTCGGCGAGACTGCGGCGCGCGCGCACCGCGGCCATCGCAGAGGCCAGCCTGGCCGAGCGCGGCGTCGCGTGGTGGACGTTGCCGGCCGCGACGACCCGCAGGCCGTGGTCGGCGGCCAGCTCGGCCAGCGCCGCGTTGGTCTCGTCGGCGGTCGGCGCATTGCTCGGCGAGAGCTCGACCACCACGTGGTCGATGCCGAACCGCTCGGTCAGGCGGTCCAACTCCTCGGCCGCACGCCGTGGTCCGTGAGTGGCCAGCGCCGCGCGGACCGAACCCTTGCGGCAACCGGTGAGGACACACCAGTGACCTCGGCCGCGCTCGGCGAGCTCGTCGAGGTCGTAGACCGGGCGGCCCTTCTCGTCACCACGCAGATGCGCGGCTGTCATCGCCGCCGCCAGTCGGTGATAGCCCTCCACGCCACGGGCCAGGACCAGAAGGTGACTCCCCTCTGGATCAGCGACGCCGTTCTGAGGCGCGCTGAGACCCAGTGACAGCTCGGCGCCGTAGACGGTGCGGAGCCCCGAGGCTGGGTGCGCCGCCGCTGCCTCGGCCAGCATCGGCGCGCCGTAGAAGCCGTCGTGGTCGGTGATCGCGAGGCCGCTCAGTCCCAGGCGCACGGCCTCTTCGACCAGTTCGGCCGGCGAGGAGGCACCATCGAGGAAGCTGTAGTGACTGTGGCAGTGCAGCTCGGCGTACGGCGTGTCCCCTGCCGCCGGGTCGCGGACGACGTCGCGAGGCGGTCGGCGAGACCTCGGACGCGAGACCGGGGCGTCGTCGGCGCCGGGCAGCCCCGAGAGCCGACGCTCGAGTTCGCGCCAAGAGATCGGCGGGTTGCCCCAGCCCATCAGTCGCAGCCCATCAGTCGTACCCCGCCTCGACCCGCCAGCCGTGTGGGCCGCAGGCCATCAGCCAGGCTCGCCCGTCGGCGCCCACCACCTGGAACCGCGACCCTCGGCCTCCGCCCTCGGACCACCACGACTCGTCGACCGGCCACGGCCCGGCCCACCCGAGGACCGGCTGCCAGCTCCCGTCGAGCCGGAACCGAGTCGGCTCCCCCGTCACCAGGCCCCGGTCGGTCACGGCCACCTCGCGGCCGGCCTCGTCGCGCACCTCCACGGGCAGCGGTTCGGTGAAGACCCGTGCCGGGGCCGGCCCTGGCAACCGCCCCGGCCAGGGGCGATCGAGCGGTCGGAGCCCGGTGGCCCGCTCACCCCACGGGACCGCGGCCTGCCGGTCCGCCGGGCCACGCCCGCCCTGGAGGACCGGACGGGTCACCGCGTCGAAGCCCACCATCGCCTGCACGCGAGCGACCCCGCGTTCGACCAGCTCCGCCCCGCTGCCGCCCCAGAGGCCCTCGCTGTGGACGGCTGCCGGCTCCACCACCTCGGGCAGGAACCGCACCCGCTCGATCGGCGCCCGCACCGACCCCGCGTCGTGCCGGGAACGCAGCGACGCGCCGCCCTGCAGCTGCCAGTGCACCCGGTCGACGAGGTCGCGCACCGAGAAGTAGCGAGGATGCAGCCAGAGTCGCGCCGAGGCGACCGCACCGTCGTGCTCAGCCTCGATCCGCACTCCAGTGGCCACGAGCTGTCGCGAGGCGAGGTCGGTGAGCAACCGTTCGGCTGTCGTCCGGACGCTGAAGCAGACGGCCTCGACCGAGTCGAGGGGTGGCTCGAAGGAGATCTCGGCCACCAGATCCGGCGGCGGCGTGCGGGCGGCGAGCTGCGTCGGCGCCTCGCCGCGCGCCTTCCGCCAGACCCGGGCGCCGTAACGGCCGAACCGACCCTGCACGGCATCGACCGGGAGGGCCGCAAGGTCGCCCAGGGTGCGAAGCCCCAGCCGTCGGAGCAGGCTGACCGCGTCGCGCCCCTCGGTGCCGTCGGCCTCCAGCACCTCGACAGGTAGCTCGCGCAGGAAGGCGGCGGAGCCACCAGCCCCGACCAGTTCGCACTCCTGGACCCGCGCCCGCCGAGCGGCCTGCTCGGCGGTGAACAGATCGTCGGCGACCCCGAGTCGGCAGTCCCACACACCAGCCTCGACCAAGGTCTCGGCCAGCACCGCTGCGGCCTGGTCCTCGCCGCCGAACCAGCGGCCGGGAGCACGCACGGCCAACAGCCCGGGGCGCAGCGACGCGACTCCCGGGCGCAGCGCCTCGACGGTCTCGAGGACCGGCTCGAAGTGGCGTGCATCGCGGTCGGGGTTGGCCTCGAGGAGCACCAGCTCGGGGCAGCGCGCCTGGGCGTCGCGGCGCCGTTGTCCGCGACGAACGCCCTCGGCGCGTGCCGGCCCGTTGCAGACCTCGACCACCCCAGCCGCGAGGACCGCTGCCGGCTCGAGCGGGGATCGCTCCGCCTCCCGCAGCGCCGCGACGACCGACCAGTCGGGGCACCACACCACCAGCACCCTCATCCGGACGCCCGCCAGACCTCGTGGACCGGCTCCAGAGTCGAGGGAAGCAGCGCCAACGGCTCCTCGTCGCCAGGGAAGACCAGATCGGCTCGAATCGGTGGCGCGCTACCGCGGCGTACGGCGACGCGCACCTGCCGGGCACGGAGCCGGCCTTGCCCCCGCGCAGGCCCGACCCAGCGCGCATCCTCGAGGCTCAGCCGGGCCTCGCAGCGCGGCCACTCGCCCCACACCACGAGCACCGCGGACCGCTTGCGGAGCCGGGCGTCGAGCACACCGGCTGCCCGGGCGTCGACCCGCGACGGAGGTCGCAGGACGACCACGCGCAGCACGTCGACCAGGGCCGCCGCGACCTCAAGCCAATGGTCTCCGACGTCGGGCACCACGACCGTGCGGTCGAGGTCGACGCCCAGATCGGCAGCCGCCTCCGCGCCGAAGTCGCGCCAGCCGGCGAACCCCACCCAGTCCCCTGCTCGTGAGGGGCCGGCCGCGAGCGCCAGAGCCAGTGAGGCGGAATCGACGCCGTAGCTCGCGCCGGCGTGCATCGTGAACAACCCGGAAAGGGCGGGCAGGACCGGCACCGGTAGCCTCGCCGGCCCGCCCTCCATGGCTGAGACTCGCTCCCGCAGCTGGTCGAGGACCGGTCGCGCCGGATCCAGGGCCGCGGTGGTAGTCATGGGGACAGTTTCGAACACCTGTTCGAACGCGTCAAGCCGGCCACGCGGACTCTGTGGAGAGACGACAACGCCCCGGTAGGGAGTCTTGAACCATTCAAGAAAATGCGGTTGAGTGCCGTCGTGACCTCTTCGGCCGCCGAGCACGCGCTGCGCGCCGCAGGGCTACGCGTCACCCAGCAACGGCTGGCCGTCCTCGAGGCCGTGCGCCGACTGCCGCACGCCGACACCGACTCGCTGATCGGCGCCGTACGCGCCGAGACCGGCGAGATCAGCCACCAGGCGGTCTATGACGTCCTCAAGGCGCTGACCGACGCGGGGATCATCCGCAAGATCCAACCGCTCGGCAGCGTGGCCCGCTACGAGGGGCGGGTCGCCGACAACCACCACCACGTGGTCTGCCGCGACTGCGGCTCCATCGCCGACGTCGACTGCGCCGTGGGCGAGATGCCGTGCCTGACCGCGTCGGATGCCAGCGGCTACCAGATCGACGAGGCCGAGGTCATCTACTGGGGCCGCTGCCCCGCCTGTGCTTCCCACCCCTAGAGCCACACCTAGAGCACCACCGATCAGACAGGAGAAGGACCCCGTGTCCGAGAGCGAGAACCCAGTCATCGACTCCCCCGAGCCGAAGGCGCACCGACCGCAGACCAACCGCGACTGGTGGCCCAACCAGCTGGACCTGACCGTCCTGCACACCAACAACGTCAAGGGCAACCCGCTGGGCGCGGACTTCGACTACGCCGAGCGGTTCAAGGCGCTCGACGTGGAGGAGCTGAAGCGGGACATCAAGCAGGGCCTCACCACCTCCCAGGACTGGTGGCCTGCCGACTTCGGCCACTACGGCGGCCTGATGATCCGACTCAGCTGGCACGCCGCCGGCACCTACCGGATCGAGGACGGGCGGGGCGGCGCGGGCGACGGCAGCCAGCGCTTCGCGCCATTGAACAGCTGGCCCGACAACGCCAACCTCGACAAGGCCCGCCGGCTGCTGTGGCCGGTGAAGCAGAAGCACGGCCAGAAGATCTCCTGGGCCGACCTCCTAGTCCTCGCCGGCAACGTGGCGCTGGAGGACATGGGCTTCGAGACCTTCGGGTTCGGCTTCGGCCGCGAGGACGTCTGGGAGCCGGAGGAGATCTTCTGGGGTTCGGAGGACACCTGGCTCGGTGACGAGCGCTACAGCGGTGAGCGCGAGCTCTCCAACCCGCTCGGTGCGGTCCAGATGGGGTTGATCTACGTCAACCCCGAGGGCCCCAACGGCGAGCCCGACCCCGTCAAGGCCGCGGGCGACATCCGCGAGACGTTCAGGCGGATGGCGATGAACGACGAGGAGACCGTGGCGCTGATCGCCGGGGGCCACTCGTTCGGCAAGACCCACGGCGCTGCGTCCGGTGACTACGTCGGCCCGGAGCCCGAGGGTTGCCCGGTCATCGGTCAGGGGCTCGGCTGGACCAACACCTACGGCACCGGCAAGGGCGCGGACGCCATCACCTCGGGGCTCGAGGTCACCTGGACCTCGACCCCGACCCGCTGGGGCAACGGCTTCTTCGACAACCTCTTCGGCTATGAGTGGGAGCTCACGCAGAGCCCCGCGGGCGCACACCAGTGGGTGGCCAAGGACGCCGAGGAGACGATTCCCGACGCGTTCGACCCGGCCGTCAAGCACCGGCCGACGATGCTCACGACCGACCTGGCGCTGCGGATGGACCCGGAGTACGAGAAGATCTCGCGCCGCTTCCACGCGGACCTCGACGAGTTCCGGCTCGCCTTCGCCAAGGCCTGGTACAAGCTCCTGCACCGCGACCTCGGCCCCATCCAGCGCTACCTCGGCCCGGAGGTTGCTCCGGCTCAGCTGTGGCAGGACCCGGTCCCGGCACACGAGGGAGCATTGGTCTCTGACGCCGATATCGCCACGCTCAAGGAGAAGGTCCTGGCCAGCGGTCTGGGCGTCGACCAGTTGGTCCGTACGGCGTGGGCCTCGGCAGCGTCGTACCGCGATACCGACCGGCGCGGCGGCGCCAACGGGGCTCGGATCCGCCTGGCCCCGCAGAAGGACTGGGAGGCCAACTCGCCCCAGGAGCTGGCGTCGGTGCTCGAGCAGCTCGAGCAGGTCCGCTCCGACTTCAACGGGGCGGGCGGTGCTCAGGTCTCGCTGGCCGACCTCATCGTGCTGGCCGGCTCTGCCGCCATCGAGAAGGCGGCCCAGGACGCCGGCACCGCGGTGACCGTGCCGTTCACGCCAGGCCGCACCGACACCAGCCAGGAGCAGACCGACGTGGAGTCGTTCGCGGTCCTCGAGCCGCGGGCCGACGGCTTCCGCAACTATCTCCGCGCGGGCACCAAGGTCCAGCCGGAGACGTTGCTGGTCGACAAGGCGTATCTCTTGGGCCTGTCGGCTCCGGAGATGACCGCCCTGGTCGGCGGCCTGCGGGTGCTCGGCGGCAACGTCGGTGGCAGCGTCCACGGCGTGTTCACCGATCGCCCCGGGGTGCTGACCAACGACTTCTTCGTCAACCTCCTCTCCCCCGGGACCGAGTGGAAGGCGTCGGAGTCCGACGAAGGCGTCTACGAGATCCGCGACCTCGCCTCGGGCCAGGTGACGTGGACGGCGACCGACGTCGACCTGGTCTTCGGCTCCAACTC
>DOWL01000026.1:0-8169 GCA_003519585.1 Nocardioides sp.
AAGACGATGCCCCCCACCATCACCCTGGCCACCCAGGAGGGCTGGCTCGGCACCTGGCTCGGCTCGACGGTCGGGATGGTGGCCGCCGATGCGCTCGCGATCGGCGTGGGCATCCTGCTCGGCCGCCGGCTGCCCGAGCGGGTGATCAAGTACGGCGCCGCCGCGGCCTTCTTCGCCTTCGGGGTGCTGCTGGTCGCGGATGGCGCCGGTTGGGTCTAGGCCAGATCCCCAGCACAGATCCCCAGCCCAGATCCCCAGCCCAGATCCCCCATCCGAGGGATCCCGAAACAGCAAAGACACGACTCGGGAGTAACCTGCCCGCGTGAGTCATGGCACGGCGTGGCAGTCGCACGAGGCCGCGGTGGCCCGGTTGAAGGCGTCCTACGATGAGATCCCAGCGGGAGCACCGGTTCGACTGGCCAAGAAGACCTCCAATCTCTTCCGACCAAGAGCCGCTACGGCGAGCAAGGGGCTCGACGTCAGCGGCCTCGACGGCGTGATCGAGGTCGATGTCGAGGCGCGCACCGCCGACGTACAAGGCATGTGCACCTACGAGCACCTCGTCGATGCCACGTTGCCGCACGGGCTGATCCCGTACGTCGTGCCGCAGCTCAAGACGATCACCCTCGGGGGCGCGGTGACCGGCCTCGGCATCGAGTCGACCAGCTTCCGCAGCGGCCTGCCGCACGAGTCGGTGCTGGAGATGGACGTCTTCACCGGCGCCGGTGAAGTCGTCACGACCCGACCGGCCCCCGACGAGCACAGCGAGCTGTTCGACACCTTCCCCAACTCCTACGGCAGCCTCGGCTACGCCACTCGCATCCGGATCAAGCTGGAGCCGGTCCCCGATCGGGTCGAACTGCGGCACGTCCGCTTCGACGATGCCGGCCTGCTCTCCAAGACGATCGCCGAGATCGTCGAGACCCGGGAGTACGACGGCGTCCAGGTCGACGGCCTGGACGGCGTGGCCTTCGAGCCGGACGAGTACTACCTCACCCTGGCCCGGTGGTCGGACGGCGGGGCCGGGACCGAGGCGCCCAGCGACTACACGGGCCAGCAGATCTACTACCGCTCCATCCAGCAGCGAGCCTCCAGCGGGATGGGCCGGGACGTGCTGACGATGTACGACTACCTGTGGCGCTGGGACACCGACTGGTTCTGGTGCTCGGGCGCGTTCGGCGTGCAGAACCCCACCGTGCGCCGGCTCTGGCCCAAGCGCTGGCGCCGCAGCGACGTCTACCACCACCTGATCGGTCTCAACCATCGCACCGGCTTCATGGACTGGGTCGACCGCCGCAAGGGCCGACCTCAGCGCGAGCAGGTCGTGCAGGACATCGAGGTGCCGGTCGAACGGCTGCCGGAGTTCCTCGACTGGTTCGACGCCGAGGTCGGGATGCGGCCGGTGTGGCTGTGTCCGCTGGTCAGCCCCGGCACCACCGATGGCGCACAGTGGCCGACCTACCCCTTGCGTCCCGGCACGACGTACGTCAACGTCGGCTTCTGGGGAACCGTGCACGTTGGCCCGGAGGCGCCGGACGCGCCACTCAACCGGGCGATCGAGGGCAAAGTGCAGGAGCTCGGCGGCCACAAGTCGCTCTACTCCGAGGCGTTCTACGACCGCGAGACCTTCGACCGGTTGTACGACGGACCCCACTTGGCTGCGGTGAAGCAGCGCTACGACCCAGATGACCGGCTCCTGAGCCTCTACGACAAGGCGGTACGCGACCGATGACCTCACTGCCCGGCCTCTCCACGGCTAAGCTCTCCATCGCCGAGGCGGTGGACTCGATGCTCAAAGACCCGATGCCACTTCGCTTCTCGGCGTACGACGGCAGCGCCACCGGGCACGAGGACTCGCCCTACGAGATCCACCTGGCCAACGAACGTGGACTCAACTACATCCTGACCGCTCCCGGCGATCTCGGCTTCGGCCGGGCCTACGTCGCGGGCGATCTCGTGATCAAGGGAGTCCACCCGGGCGACCCGTACGAGGCGTTCAAGCTCGTCCAGGGCAAGTTGTCGTTCCGCCGTCCGGGTCCCGCTGAACTCGTCACGCTGCTCCGCTCGCTCGGGGTTTCCCACCTGCGTCCGCCGGCCCCGCCGCCCCAGGAGGCGCCCTCCAAGCTGCGCCGGACCCTCGAAGGGCTACGGCACTCGCTGGGCCGCGACGCGGAGGCGATCCACCACCACTACGACGTCTCCAACGCCTTCTACGAGATGGTGCTCGGCCCGTCGATGACCTACACCTGCGCGGTCTTCCCGACCGAGGACGCCACCTTGGAGGAGGCGCAGGCCCACAAGTACGACCTCGTGGCCCGCAAGCTCGACCTGCAGAGCGGCCAGCGGCTGCTCGACCTCGGCTGCGGCTGGGGCGGCATGGTCCGGCATGCTGCGCGCGAGTACGGCGTGCACGCGCTCGGCGTGACGCTCTCGCGCGAGCAGGCGTCGTGGGCGACGCAGAAGATCAAGGAGGAGGGACTCGATCATCTGGCCGAAGTCCGCTTCCTGGACTACCGACTGGTGGAGGAGACCGACTTCGACGCGGTCTCGTCGATCGGCCTCACCGAGCACATCGGGGTGAAGAACTACCCGTCGTACTTCGGCTTCATCCGTGACAAGCTCCGCCCGCACGGCCGGCTGCTCAACCACTGCATCACGCGGCCGCACAACCGGCACCAGAGCACCGGCGAGTTCCTCGACCGCTACGTCTTCCCCGACGGCGAGCTGATCGGCAGTGGCCGGATCATCACCGACGTGCAGAACGTCGGCCTCGAGGTGCAGCACGAGGAGAACTTCCGGATCCACTACGCCAAGACCCTGGCCGGCTGGTGCCAGAACCTCGTCGACAACTGGGACGCCTGCGTCGACGAGGTCGGCGAGGGCACC
The DNA here is from genome assembly GCA_003519585.1 of Nocardioides sp. GTDB lineage: Bacteria > Actinomycetota > Actinomycetes > Propionibacteriales > Nocardioidaceae > Nocardioides. The sequence goes on from DOWL01000026.1 coordinate 2,887, forward strand.
GCGCGGGTCTGGGGCCTCTACATGGCCGGCTCGCGGATCGGCTTCGAGCGCAACGAGATCCAGCTCCACCACGTGCTGGCCACCAAGACCGACGAGGAGGGTCTCAGCGGCTACCCGCTGCGCCACGACTTCGGCGTCTGAATCCGCGCTGGGCTGGGGCTCACCGCTCATCGAGCCTGTCGAGATGTCCGCCGGGTCGGGCAGCCAGCCCACCCTGCGGCGGTCTCGACAGGCTCGACCAGCGTGTGGTGGCGGCACGGCCCCGGCTAGCGTTGTCCCAGTGAGCACCCGGGCCAGCCAGTTCAGTGCGCGCGTCGAGCGTCGCGACGAGCTGTCGCCGCACCTGGTCCGGCTCACGCTCTCGACCGAGGGCTTCGTCTCGACCGGGATCCCCGACGAGTGGGTCGGGCTGGTCGTGCCGGGGCAGTTCCAGAGCCGCTACTACACCGTCCGCTCGTACCGCGACGGCGAGCTGGTGCTCGACGTGGTCGTCCACGAGGTCGGACTGGTCACCGAGTGGGTCGTGCGTGACGGTTGTGTCGGGTCGACGGTCACGATCACCGAGCCGAAGGGCTCCTACGCGCTTCCGGAGGGCGCGCAGTGGCAACTGCTGGTCGGCGACCTCACGGGACTGCCCGCGATGGCCAGGATCGTCGAGGAGTCGAGCCTGCCGACCCGCGTCTGGGCCGAGGTTCCCGACGACCTGTCGTCGTACCTCCCACCCGGCACCGACGTCAGCTGGGTCGACGGTCCGCTGTCCGAGGTCGTCGCGTCTCTCGACTGGCCCCCGGGTGAGGGCTACTTCTGGATGGCCGGCGAGTCTGCGCAGATGCGGGCGATCCGCAAGCACCTGATGCGCGAGCGCGGACTCCCGGCGGCGGCGTACGACGTGATGGGCTACTGGCGCGCCTCGACCGGTCGGCAGCCCCGCGCGGTCGACCCCGGCCCGATCTGGCGCGAGGGGAAGGCGCAGGGGCTCTCCGACGAGGAGATCTGGTCGCGGTACGACGAGGCGCGGTCATGAGCGCCGCGTTCCGGTCCGGCTTCGCGTCGTTCGTGGGCCGGCCCAACGCCGGCAAGTCCACGCTCACCAACGCGTTGGTCGGCTCCAAGATCGTGATCACCTCCGACAAGCCGCAGACGACCCGGACCGTCGTGCGCGGCATCGTGCACAGGGATGACGCGCAGTTGATCCTGGTTGACACCCCTGGGCTGCACCGGCCGCGGACCCTGCTCGGCGAGCGGCTCAACGACCTGGTCCGCACGACGTGGGCCGAGGTCGACGTGGTCGCGGTCTGCTTCCCGACCGACGAGAAGATCGGGCCGGGGGACCGGTTCATCGTCGGTGAGCTGACCAAGGTCCGCCGTACGACGAAGATCGCCGTCGCCACCAAGACCGACCTCGCCTCCCCACAGCGGATCGGCGAACACCTGCTCGACATCCAGGCCCTGGGCGCGGAGACCGGCACCGAGTGGGCCGAGATCGTGCCCGTCTCAGCGGTCGCCGACGATCAGGTCGGGCTGCTGGCCGACTTACTGGTCGGGCTCCTTCCCGAGGGGCCGCCGCTCTACCCCGATGGCGAACTCACCGATGCCCCCGAGGAGCTCCTGGTCGCCGACTTGATCCGTGAGGCCGCCCTGGACGGCGTACGCGACGAACTGCCGCACTCGATCGCTGTCGTCGTCGAGGAGATGGGTCTGCGCCCCGACCGTCCCGAGGACAAGCCGCTGCTCGACGTCCACGCCAACCTCTACGTCGAGCGCGACTCCCAGAAGGGGATCGTGATCGGCCGCAAGGGCGCCCGCCTCAAGGAGGTGGGCACCCGCGCCCGCCACTCGATCGAGGCCATGCTCGGGACACCGGTCTTCCTCGACCTGCACGTGAAGATCGCCAAGGACTGGCAGCGCGACCCGCGCCAACTCAGAAAGCTGGGGTTCTGATGCAGATGCCGGCACCAGTCACGGTGTGGCACGCGATCGCCGAGGCCCGTGATCCCGCCGGCCTCGCCGATCTGCTGGCCGACGACGTGGTCTTCCGCTCGCCCGCAGTGCACGGCGACCAGGCGGGCAAGGAGCTCACCACGGCCTATCTCTCCGCGGCGCTCGTCGTCCTCGGCCCGACCCTCGTCTATCGGCGACAGTGGTACGCCGAGCACAACGCCGTCCTCGAGTTCGAGGCCTCCCTCGACGGCCTGGACGTGCACGGAGTCGACATGCTTCAGTGGAACGACGACGGACAACTCGTCGACTTCACCGTGATGGTCCGCCCGATCCGAGGTCTCGAGAAGCTCATCGAGAAGATGGCGGCCCAGCTTTTCGGCTGAACCACTCACTCGAGCGGCACCCGCCACCGGAGGCCGGGGAACCGCGCGAACCCACGATCCGTGGTCACCCAGGTCGCGCCCTGCTCGATCGCCAGCGCCGCCAGGAACGCGTCGGGGACGAGGTTGCCGCGCGCGCTCGCGTCGTGGCAGAGCTTGCGGAAGATGCTCCAGTGCCGTGCCCCAGGTCGCACGGGCACCGCGGCGGGTGCCGCAAGTACGGCGTCACAGAAGGCCAGAGCGGTGCACGTGGGTGTGGGCTCGACGTAGACCCGGTGGTTGGTGACGATCCGGAGGAACGAGGACAGCACTTGTTCGCTGACCCCGAACGGCTCGTCTCCGTGCAGCGCTTTGGTCAGCCAGTCGCGGTGCTCGGTGGCGCGAGGACTCTCCGGTCGATGTGCGTATATGAAAGCGTTGACGTCAGCCAGCAGCACGAGTGTCCCGGTCCTCGTCGAGGAGCTTGGCGAGAGCGTCCTTGTCGTCGAGGTCGACGCCGGCCCGGAGGCCACTGCCGCCGAAGACCGGCAGCTCGACGCGTGCCCTGCGGTCGGCGTCGCGTCCCATCAAGAGCCGCAGCCCGTCGTCGACGATGTCACCCAAGCTCCGCCGCGAGCGAGCCGCCAGTTCGCGGGCCTCGACCAGCAGCGCATCGTCGATGTTCACCGTCGTCCGCACGCGAGCATCGTAGCATCAGTGCCCTGCATCATGATGCACCCTGCCCTCGGGCGAGGCAGCGCGTAGCGCTGACGAGCCCGCCCCCACCCACCGTGATGGCGAAGCGAGGAGTGATGCGCGGGCGTGGCCCGGAGGGCCGGGCCGCGCGACGCTAAAGCACAGCCAGCGGTCCCGCCGCGACGCGACGCAACCACAAACCGGACCGACCGGCGGGCGCTGGCGCCCTATGCCCTGTCGGCGCGCGGCCCGGCCCTCCGGGCCGGACCCGACCCGGTGCCACGAGCGCAGACCCAGCCCAACCCCCAACCTCACGCAGGATCTGGCGACCAGCAGCGCCCGTAGGTCTGTCCCGCTCCCCACTGGTCCGCGGTGGGCCACTCGTAGCCCCATTCGTAGTCGAGTGCGTCGGAGGCGATCGCCCGGGCGGCCTCGGCGCAGGGGTCCTGGCCGGCTTGTTGCACGGCCTTCACTCCGGGGTAGCGGCCGCCCCTGCCCAGGTCGCTCAGGTCGAGGACGGAGATCGCCTTCCAGGTGTGGTCCTCGCGGCAGAGCACGTGCTGGAACGCCTTTGACCCTGGCTCGGCGGTGCCGCACATCGCGAACTCGGCGCGTCCGGCGGGCTTGGCCAAACCCTTGGCGAGGTCGCGGTCGAACTTGGCGAGGGTGCGTTCGCCGCTGACGGCGATCACGTCGCAGCGGTACCAGCCCGCCCCGAGGTCGGACTCCTCGATGGTCGGCGTGAACCACACGGGTCGGAGCAGCGAGAGCCGGAGCTGGTCCTGGGTCGCACCGAGGTACGGCGCGAGTTCCGTTGGACAGCGCTTGGCCACCTGGTTGCGGACCGCCTGCGAGTCGACGGCGAGCAGGTGGCCGTTGGCGACCAGGTCGAGCTCGCCGATGGCGAAGGTCTGGCTCGTGTGCGGCTTCGTGCAGGGGACAGGTGCATCGGCGTTCGTCGGTGCCAGTGCCTCGTCGTACGAGAGCCGGTAGCAGGCGCCGACGGTCGGCGGTGGGGGAGGCGGCGGCGCGACGGTCGGGGTCGCGATGGGGGTGGGCGAGTCGTCGGCTGCCGGCTCTTTCTTCTCGTCGGAGGTGCAGGCGGAAAGGAGGAGGGCGGCGACCAGAAGGAGCGCGACTCTCATGCCGTGGTCGCCGCCCAGCAGACCGAGCGCCGGTTGCCGGCCTGCCACTCGCCCTCGTGGAACCAGGTGTAGCCGTAGTCGTACTCCGGCGGGTAGCCGAGCCAGCTGCCCACCCAGTCGGAGCAGTAGTCACGGGTCTTGACCTCGACGAGCCGATCGCCGGGGTAGGGATCGTTGGGGTCGCCGACCCTGATCGCGGTGACCGCACGCCAGGTGTGCGGCTCGGTGCAGGGCACCTTGGGTGCGGCGTTGACCGAGGCCCCGTCGACGCAGGCCATCCATTCGTCGGGCGGTGGCTGCTCGCTGAGGAGCCCCGCCGCCGTGTCGGGGAGGGGGGTGTAGGCCTTGCTCTCCTCGCCGCCACCGATCGCGTCGCAGCGATACCACCGCGCGCCGTGGTCCCACGCCTTCTCCGAGGGTCGGAACCAGGCCCAGCTGATGATGGTCCGCATGACGGTGCTCTCGTCGGCACCGAGGAACTTCTCGAACTCCTGCGAGCAGGTCTGGTAGGCGAAGGCGCCGAGTTCCTGCGCGTCGTACGCGGCGTCGTGGAGCTCGGTGGGCAGGTCTCCGACTGCGAAGGTCTCGGCGGTGTGCTCCTTCGAACAGTCCACTGTCCGGGTGGAGTTGCTCGGGAGGGCCGCATCGCTGGGCTCGAGGACCCGGCAGTCGCCGACCTCCGGGGGTTGGACGGAGTCGACCTGTTGGGGATCGTCGCGGTCGTCGCCGCCGCACGCGGACAGGGCGAGCAGCAGGGCCGCGACGAGCGCGCACGACGAGAGGCGTACGGCGTGTGCCCGCACGTGACCTCCCCTCGACAGACCGGGTCGAGCCTACCCGCGGGACAGTTGCCCGCCTGGTGCGGCGGACATCCCGGTTGCAGGCCCCTCCTCAAGGGGACAGCAGGGCGGCGAGGGTCCCGCCCAACTCGTACGCCGCCTCCTCGTGATGTCGGTCGACCTCGCCCACGACCTCCAGCACGCCAGCCGCCTGGGTCCAGGGCAGCGCCTGGACGATGGCGAGCACCGAGCGGACCGCGCCGGTCGTGTCGTAGCGCCCGTGGACGTAGAGACCGAACGGCTTTCTTTCGCCCCCCCCCCCGCCCCCCGCGCCCCCCCCCTGCCACCCCCCCCCCCCCCCCC
>DOWL01000026.1:8304-10770 GCA_003519585.1 Nocardioides sp.
ACGGCCTCGAGGAAGATCGTGTCGAAGAAGTGCTTGAGCGCTCCGGACATGTAGCCGAAGTTCGCGGTCGTCCCCAGCACGAACCCGTCCGCGGCCAGTACGTCGGCGGCACCGGCCTCCAGCGCCGGCCGGACCACCACCTCGACGTCCTCGACGGCATCGTCGTTGGCCCCCGCGACCACGGCGTCGGTCAGCCGGCGGACCGTGTCGGTGGGCGAGTGGTGGACGACGAGCAGGCGCGCCATGGTGTCAGGCTAGGCACGTGTCGAGGAGTGCGGCGAACGGCTTGCGCGAGTTGCTGGGTAGCGAGCTGAAGGTGGTCGCGGCACCGATGGCCGGCGGGCCGACCACACCGGCGCTGGTGCTCGCGGCCGTCGAGGCCGGCTCGACCGGCTTCCTGGCTGGCGGCTACCTGACCGCCGAAGCGCTGGCTGAGCAGCTCGCCCTCGTGCGGTCCGGCACCGAGTCGTTCGGTGTCAACCTGTTCGCGTCGACGCCGGTTCCGGTCGACCAGGCCGCGTATGCCGCCTACCGGACGGCGCTGCTCCCACTCGCCGAGCAGTACGGCGTCGAACTCCCCGCAGCACCGGTCGAGGACGACGACCACTGGTGCGACAAGGTCGACGTGCTGATCGAGGCGGCTCCGCCATGGGTCTCGTTCACCTTCGGTCTGCCCGACGACGCCGCCGCCGCAGCGCTGCGCCGGGCCGGCTGCACGCTCGTACAGACGGTGACCAGTGCAGCGGAGGCGCGGGCCGCGTCCGACGCCGGCATGGATGCCCTGGTCGTCCAGTCCGCCGAGGCGGGCGGTCACTGGGGGACGTTCACGCCGGAGCGTCCGCCCGCTCGGCTGTCGCTCGGTGATCTCGTCGGCGCGGTCCGGGCCACGACCCCGGGAGTGCCGATGCTGGCCGCCGGGGGGACAGGCACGCGCAACGACGTACGCGCGGCGCTCGCGGCTGGGGCCGATGCGGTGGCGGTCGGCACCGCCCTGCTGCTCACTCCGGAGGCCGGCACCAACCAGGCCCACCGGGCCGGCCTGATGAGTGACCGCGGCGCGCCGGTCACGACGCACGCATTCAGCGGACGGCCCGCGGGCGGACTGCCCAATGCCTTCCTCGCCGAGTACGACGGGCGCGCGCCGCTCGGCTACCCGGCCTTACACCACCTCACCGGCCCGATCCGGCGAGCCGCGGCGGCGCAGGCAAACCCGGAGCACGTCAACCTCTGGGCAGGCACCGGCTACCGACACGCCACCGCGCGACCGGCCGCCGAGCTCCTCCGAGAGCTGGCCGGCGAGTCGCGCGTCGGAATCGGGCGACATCGTTAACTCGGGAGGGAGCGAAGCGACCCGGTCTTTCACGGCGAAGCCGCGCGCCCGGCGAAACTCGCCGGGGTAAATCAGGTAGCCATCATCAAGATCATGTCGCGGTCGTAGGTCCGACCGTCGTGCTGTTCGCTCAGATGGGCGTTGGTCAGCTCCACGAGTTCGTCCTCGTTCTTGCCGACGATGGCCTCGCCACATGGGCACTGGATGCGCGTCTTCACGAGCCCACTGTCCCACCCGCCGGGATCGGCCTGCACCCCCGACTGATCGGCAGGCTAAAGTGGCCCCGTCATGATGCGACGCCTCCTCCTTGGCTGCCGCAGCGAGGTCTGAGCCCGATCTTCGGGCAGAGTCCGGACCCCCTCGCTGCGGAGTGATCGTGCGCGCCGGCCCTCATCCCAGGCCACCACATCAGCGAGGACCACATGACCACTCCCTTGAAGCCGATGGGCGCGCAGCAGCGCAGCCCGATGCCGTTCGAGCGCTACCGGCCCTTCCCGCCGATCGATCTTCCTGATCGCACCTGGCCCGGCGTCGTCATCACCCAGGCGCCACGGTGGCTGTCCACCGATCTCCGCGACGGGAACCAGGCGCTGATCGACCCCATGAGCCCGGCGCGCAAGATGAAGATGTTCGACCTCCTCGTGAAGATGGGCTACAAGGAGATCGAGGTCGGCTTCCCGAGCGCGAGCGAGACCGACTTCGCCTTCGTCCGCCAGCTCATCGAGGGCGACAAGGTCCCCGACGACGTGACCATCTCGGTGCTCACCCAGGCCCGCGAGGACCTCATCGAGCGCAGCGTTCAGTCGCTCGTAGGCGTCGGGCGCGCCAACATCCACCTCTACAACGCCGTGGCTCCGCTGTTCCGGCGCGTGGTGTTCCGTGCCAGCAAGGACGAGATCAAGGACATCGCGGTCCGCGGCACCCAGGCGGTGCTCAAGGGCATCGAGAGCTACCTCGACACGACGGTCATCGGCTACGAGTACAGCCCCGAGATCTTCACCGGCACCGAGCTGCCGTTCTCGGTCGAGGTGTGCGAGGCGGTCTCTGACGTCTGGCAGCCGGAGGACGGCCGCGAGATCATCCTCAACCTTCCCGCGACCGTCGAGATGGCTACGCCCAACGTCTACGCCGACCAG
>DOWL01000026.1:10993-20818 GCA_003519585.1 Nocardioides sp.
TTCGGCAACGGCGAGCGCACCGGCAACGTCGACCTGGTCACGCTGGCGATGAACCTGTTCAGCCAGGGCATCGACCCGCAGGTCGACCTCTCCGACATCGACGAGATCCGGCGCACGGTCGAGTACTGCACCAACCTGCCGGTCCACCCTCGGCACCCCTACGCCGGCGACCTCGTCTACACGGCGTTCTCCGGCTCCCACCAGGACGCCATCAAGAAGGGGCTGGAGGATCTCGACGAGCAGGCGGCCGAGCAGGGCGTCCCGGTCTCGCAGTTGACGTGGGAGGCGCCGTACCTGCCCATCGACCCGCACGACGTGGGCCGGACCTACGAGGCCGTCATCCGGGTCAACAGCCAGTCCGGCAAGGGTGGCGTCGCCTACATCCTCAAGGCCGAGCACAGGCTCGATCTGCCGCGGCGCGCGCAGATCGAGTTCAGCCGGGTGATCCAGGAGCGCACCGACGCCGAGGGCGGCGAGATGACGCCGGACGAGATCTGGTCGGTCTTCCGCGCCGAGTACCTCGACCGCACGACGCCGCTCCAGCTCAACTCCGTGCACACGTCCTCGGCCGCGGGGGAGAAGGACGCCCTCGCTGTCAACGTCTACGTCGACGGCGAGCTCCAGTCGTTGCAGGGTGAGGGCAACGGCCCAATCGCGGCCTTCGTGGCGGCCATCAACGAGCTGCCTGGTTCGGGCGACCAGGGCGGGTTCGACGTTCGGGTGCTCGACTACGCCGAGCACGCGCTCTCCTCGGGCGGCGACGCGGTCGCGGCGGCGTACGTCGAGTGCCTGGTCCGCGACTCCGTCTATTGGGGCGTCGGCATCGACGCCAACATCGTCACCGCGTCGCTCAAGGCCGTGATCAGCGCGGTCAACCGGGCCGCCGGCTGACCACGACGCGCGCGGTCGAAGGGGATCCGAACAAGCCGCAGCGAGACTAGGTTGTCGTCCATGCGCGCGTATGGGGGGATCGTCGGGCTGGTCGCGGTCGGGGCACTGGTGGCCTCGTTCGCTCCGTCGGCGGTGGCCGGGCCGGACTCGGGCGCTGTCGGCGGCACGGCCAACGGCCCCAACGGCTCGGCAGCTGCCAAGGCGGGGGACAGCTACGGCAACCTGTGGAACATCCTCCCGCCGGGTTCGCGCGGCAACGTGACCACGCAAGACCTGCCGGGCCTGGTCAACGACACCGCGACGCCGACCGCGCCGCCCAACGTCGCCGACCAGCTCGAGATGTACGACGCGCTCACGTCCCGCGACCCGAAGAGCATCGATCGGGCCGACCTCGACGAGCTCTACAAGCGCGCCGACTTCACTCCTGCCACCGTGGTCAGCACGGCGTCGCCGCGACCCGGGGTGACGATCCAGCGGGATGCCTTCGGTGTCCCCTACATCAACGGGGCGACGTTCGAGGACGTCGAGTTCGGCGCCGGGTACGCCGCGATCGAGGACCGGATGTTCCTCATGGACGTGCTGCGCCACACCGGTGCCGCACGGGTGGCCGAGTTCGTGGGCAACACGCCGGGCAACGTCGCGACCGACCAGGCTCAGCTCCGCAACTCGTTCTACACACCGGCCGAGGCCGAGGGGCAGGTGGTCAGGGCGGCTGCCGCGGCCGGCGCCCGAGGCCAACAGCTGCTCGCGGGCGTCGACGCGTTCATCGCCGGGATCAACCAGGCCCAGCACGACCTCTGCCCGACGATCTCGGCGAAGACCTGTCCCGCCGAGTACGTCGGGCTGCAGAAGCAGCCGACCGACTGGACCCGCGCCGACATCGTCTACATCGGCTCGTTGGTCGGCGGGATCTTCGGCAAGGGCGGCGGCAACGAGGTCGCCAACGCCCGGTGGTGGCAGACCCTCGAAGACCAGTTCGGCACGAAGGAGGCGCTGAGGACCTACCGCGACCTGCGGGAGAAGAACGATCCCGAGGCGCCGACCACGTCGAGCAAGCGCGCGCCGTACGACGGTGCGGCCTTCGACCCGACCCGGCCCGGGGTGGCGCTGCCCGATCTCGACGGCCGGAGCGCGCCGGGGACCGGTGCGGTCCTGCGTGGATCGGCTCCCGCACCAGCCAAGGTCGAGCCGGGTCTTGACCTGCCGGGTGGCGTCCACGTCGACCTGTCCGAGCTCGGGGCGCACGGCATGAGCAACGCGATGCTGGTGACCGGCAAGGAGTCGAAGACCGGGAAGCCGCTGGCGGTGATGGGGCCGCAGACCGGCTACTACGCCCCCCAGATCCTCGTGGAGCAGGTGCTCAACGGCCCGGGCATTGAGGCCCGCGGCGTCGCGTTCGCCGGGGTGAACCTCTTCGTCCAACTCGGCCGTGGCGTGGACTACGCCTGGTCGGCGACCTCGGCCGGCAGCGACAACATCGACACCGTGGCCGAGCGGCTGTGCAACGTCAACGGCTCCAAGCCGTCCGTCCGGTCGACCGCCTACCGGGTCGGCAAGCGGTGCGTGCCGATGCAGTCGGACGTGCACAGCGAGACGACGACGCCGAACTTCACGGCGCCCAGCCCGTCGAAGACCTACCGCTTCCAGGTGCTGCGCACCCGGCACGGGATCGTCCAGGAACGCACGACCGTCGGCGGCGTGCCGGTCGCGCTGGTGCTCCAGCGGTCGACGTACGGCCACGAGATCGACTCGGTGCTCGGCTTCGGCGAGTTCAACGACCCGGGCTTCGTGCACGACGCGAAGTCGTTCCAGAAGGCCGCGAGCGACGTCGACTACACCTTCAACTGGTTCTACGCCGACTCAGAGGACATCTCCTACTACTCCTCGGGGTTGCTGCCGCGCCGGTCGAAGAAGGTGGAGCCCGACCTGCCGCGGTGGGCGGGGAAGCAGTACGACTGGCAGGGCTGGCTGAGCGATCGGCGGCACGCCCGCGAGACCAACCCCAAGCGGGGCTATCTGATCAGCTGGAACAACAAGCCGGCGCCCGAGTTCTCGGCCGCCGACGACACCTGGGGCTACGGCTCGGTCTACCGCTCTCAGGCGCTCGAGAAGCGACTGCTGCCCAAGATCCGCGGGCAGAAGAAGATCGATCTCCCTGGCCTGGTCGGAGTGATGGCGGGCGCGGCGACCGCCGACTCGCGGGCGGCGTACACCCTGCCCTGGCTGCTGAAGGTGATCGGCGACGACCCGGCCACGGCGAGCGCCCGTAAGGTGCTGACCGCGTGGCTGAAGGCAGGTACGCCGCGGGCCGACCGCGACCGCAATGGCTCCTACGAGCACCAGGCCGCGATCGCACTTTTCGACGCCTGGTGGCAGAGCGGCCAGCACTCGGTCGCCTACGACGTGCTGGGTGACCGGCTGGGCGACCTGACCCGCGAGCTGCCGCAGGGCCTCGACGACCATCCGAGCTCGGGTGGTGGCTCCTCGTTCAACGGCATCGCGTGGTACGGCTACGTCGCCAAGGACCTTCGCACCGTGCTCGGCAAGAAGGTCGAGGGCGCCTACTCGCAGGGCTACTGCGGCGACGGATCGCTGGCCGCGTGTCGCACGACGCTGCGCGCGTCGCTGGCCGGGGCGGTCGCCCGGATCCTGCACAAGCAGAAGAATTCGTCGGTGGCCAAGCTCACCTACAACAAGCACCGAGACGACATCCGCTCCAACACCGCGGGGCTGGTCGGCGTACGCGCGATCGACTGGCAGAACCGGCCGACCTTCCAACAGGTGGTGGAGTTCCTCAGCCATCGGTAGGGGCACCAGGGCTGGTTCAGACCGAGGTGGTCAGCCTCGCCTCGACGTCCTGTGGCTCGGGCTCGCTGGGTGCGGACACCGCGGGGAGAGTGAAGACGAAGCTGCGCGTCCCGGTCTCGTAGCCCACGTCGCCGCCGTGGGCGCGGACCAGGTCCTGGACCACGGACAGGCCCAGGCCGGCCCCGTGTGCGCTGACGGTCCGGCTGCGGCTGTACCGGTCGAACAGGTGCGGAACGAACTCGGGCGGGACGCCCGCGCCCTCGTCGGCGACGCTCACACGCACCTCGGTGGGTGAGGTCAGCACCGCGGAGACGGTCACCGGCTCCGCGCCGTGACGCTGCGCGTTGCGGACCAGGTTGGTCAGCACCTGCTGCACCCGGAGCGGGTCGGCGTGGACGCAGATGCCAGGCGGGACCTCGTTGCGGACCTCGAGGCCGGGGAAGCCAGCGGCGCAGTCCGCGACCTGCTGCTGGAGGTCGAGGCACTCCGGCAGCACGACCAGGTTGCCGTGCTGCGCCGTACCCCGCGTGAGCAGGTCCTCGGAGAGCAGCGTGAGCCGGCGGGCCAGCTGCAGCGAGCGCTCGTGCATCCGGCGGCGCAGCTCCGGCGGGAGGTCCTCGTCCTCGACGAGCAGGTCGAGGTAGCCGGTGAGCCCGGTGAGGGGAGTCCGGAGTTCGTGGCTGACCACGGCGACGATGTGGTCGCGATCCTGGGCCGCGTTGACGAGCTGGGTGACCTGCTCGCTCAGGTCGCGGCTGCCGCGGGTGAGGTTGCGCTGCATCCGGCTCATCTCGTGGAGCAGGGCCACGACTACGGCCAGCGAGGAGGCGACGCCCAGCGCGCGGGCCCCGTAGCCGGCGACGCTGTAGCGGTCGTCGTAGGTCAGGGTCAGGACGACGTCGCCGGCCCAGGCGACGACGGCGACCACGGCCCACGACTCGAAGCGCGTGGTGTCGCGGCGTCGCGCGATGCCCACCAGCGAGACCACCACCGCTGCGGCGTTGACCCCGCCGACCAGCACGATCGCCCAGCTGGCGAATTCGCCGGTCTGTACGTCGAGCACGTGCGGCAGCGAGCCTGGCTCGAACCGCAGCAGGACGAAGAGAAGACCGGGGCCGATCAGCAGCCCGCCCGACACGACCAGGGCCGCGGTCAGGTTTCGGCGGCGTGGCTGCGCGATCGACCGGATCCGTGCCGGCCAGGGCGCCAGCGCCGCGGCGATCAGGACCGGCGGCCCGATGTGCCGCATCAGCCAGATCCAGCCGGGCGCACCGCCGGTGTTCGCGAACGTCGGCTCCGTAGAGAACACACCGGGGAGCGAGAACATCAGCAGGATCACGGCCGCGGCGGAGGTGGCGTACGCCGTGGCGAGGATCAGCAGCCGGAGGTCGCCCACCGAGCGATGGCGCGAGATCAGCAGCGCCGCGGTGATCGTGTCGAGGACCAGCACGGTGGCGCACCACAGCGGTGCCACACCGGCCATCGTCGGGAGCACGACGTGCTGCACCGGCCAGATGGCCAGGATGCAGAGGGGGATCGACAGCGCCACCCAGACGGGGACCAGCCGCCCCTGCGTGCGGCCGTGGGGGATCATGACGCACATTTTGTCGGACCAGAGAGCAACCGTTTGCGAAACGGTCTAGTCCGTTCGGTCAAATGTGGGTGGTCCGGTTGGCGACGGCGCTACCGCACGTGCGTGAGCGACCCGGACCTGGCCAAGGGCAGGGTCACCGTGAACGTCGAGCCCTGCAGGTGCTCGGAGCTGACGTCGATCGTGCCGCCGTGACCCGAGACGATCGCCGCGACGATCGAAAGGCCCAACCCGGTGCCCTGGATCTGGCGGGCCTGGGCGGTCGAGGAGCGGAAGAACCGCTGGAACAGGTCGCCCTGTTCGCCGACCGGGATGCCGATCCCGGTGTCGCGGACGGTGATCACCGCGAGGTCGTCCTCGATCCCGACGCCGAACCCGATGGTGCCGCCGTCCTCGGTGAACTTCACGGCGTTGGAGAGCAGATTGATCATCACGCGCTCGAGTTGGGCTCGGTCCCCGAGCACGGGCACGCTGGTGTCCGGCGGGACCACGTCGAAGGTGAGCCGGCGGCCTGCGAGCAGCGGCCGGATCGCCTCCTCGATCGGCCCGACGGTGTCGGCGAGGTCGACGGTGTCGTGGCGCCAGTGGACCGTGTCGGAGTCGAGGCCCGAGAGCATGAGCAGGTCGTTGATCATCGAGATCAGCCGCTGGCCGTTGCGGTTGATCGTCTCCAACAGCGGGAGCTGGTCCGGCAATGGGTCGACCACCGAGCCGTCGGCGAGCATCTCGGTGTACCCGACGATGCTGGTCACCGGCGTCCGGAGCTCGTGCGAGACCGTCGAGACGAACTCGTTCTTGGCCTGGTCGAGCGAGCGGAGCCGCTCGACCGCGGTGCGCTCCTTGTCGAGCGCGGCGATGAGCAACTCCTGGCTGTGTCGCTGCTCGCTGACGTCGCGCGCCACGCACAAGTAGCCGGACCGTGCAGCGAAGGTGTCCTCGGCCACCGAGAGCGTCATCGACACCAACTGCTCGCCGCCGTTGCGGGTCACCCACGTCCAGTCGCGGGCGCGGGTCTCGCCGTCGCGCCCGAGGCCGCGCACCAGGATGTCGAACGCCTCGTCGAGGGTGTCGGCGCCGGTGCGCTCGAGCAGTTCGGGAGCCTTGAGGAGCAGGTGGAACGGCTGGCCGATCAGTTCGTCGCGTTCGTACCCGAGCAGGTGCTGGAGCCCGGAGCTGGCCACCGAGATCCGGCCGGCGGTGTCGATCCCGACGATGGCCGTGGTCAGCGACGCCTCCATCAGGTGGCTCACCAACCCGGCTGTCGTGCGTTCGGCAGTGACGTCGATCCCGGTGAGGACGGCGTACGCCGCGTGGCCCGCATCGTCGCGCACGATGTTGGTGTTCCATACGATCCGGCGCTTGTCGCCGGACCTGGTGATCGCATCCGACTCCCGCACGATCGGCACGCCGGCACGATTGGGCCATTCGAAGAGCGCCTCGGCATCGTGGGTGTCGGACGGGGTGATGCCGGTCTCCCACACGCGCCGCCCGAGGAGTTCGCTCTCGCGATAGCCGGTGATGACCGACGTGGCGTGGTTGACCCGCACCACACGGCCCTCGAGGTTGGTGACCATGATGATGCAGTTGGTGGTGTCGAGGGTCGCGTTGGTGAGCGACTGAGCGGCTTCGAGCGCCCGGCGCGCCTTGTACTCCGCGGTCACGTCGAGCAGTTGAGCGGCGAAGAACGGGTCGTCGTCGCTCTCGCCCAGCGACGAGATCTGCAGCGTCACCCGCCCTGCCCGGCCGTGGGCGAGCGGGCCTTCGACGCGCCAGCCCTCGCGGCTGCCGTCGATGAGTTGAGGCACCACGGTCCGATAGTCGGCGCCGACCTCGACGGCGTCGGCGATGTGCGTGCCGAGCAACGATTCCTCGGTGCCGCCGAGGATCCGCAGAGCGGTCTCGTTGAGGTCGACGATCACCAGGTCGCGGCCGGCCTCGTCGGGCTCGAGGAAGACCATGCCCACCAGTGACTCGGTGAAGTTGCGGCGGAACAGCTTGCCGTCCGCGGTGATCCGGTCGAGCAAGGTGGTGTTGCGCTGGACGGCGATGCCCAGGGGGAGTACCAGCAGCGCGGCGCAGGCGAGGTAGGCCTGGGCGAGCGCCCCGGCCGCGAGCGGCGTGAACCGGTCGGTCACCAGCGCCGCTCCGAAGGGACCGGTGCCGTCGAGCGTCTGCGCAGTCGTGAAGATCGCCAATCCGGCCAGCTCGCCGCAGGCCAGTCGAAGGTCGAAGCGGAGCGCCGCCCAGGCCAGGAACAACACCGGAGCGAAGGTCAGGGTCGAGCTCGCGCCAGGCAGGAACGTGACCACACTCGCGCCGGCGAGCAGGGCCACCTGGACGACCAGTTCGAGCCGCCCGGCGGCCCAGCGGTTCTCGGTGACCAGCGCCATCGGGACCAGCACCAGCACCGCGGCCAGGTGCGTGGCCAGCGCCGTACCGACGGAGGGCAGCAGCGGCTCCAGGTCTACGACCCGCGACGCGATCGCACCGCCGAGCACGATCAGGCCGCCGCTGACGATCGCGGCTCCGACCAGCCGGACGAAGTCCTCCTGGTCCTGGAGTTGGGGACGCCGTCGCCCACCGTGGGTCAGCAGCAGCGCCGCACCGAGGGCGGCCAGCGCCTCCCAGACGCCGTGGGTGACGCTCAGCCGCAGCCCGCGCTCGGCCAGCAGGTCGCCGAGGATCCCCGCGACGGTGAGCAGGGGTACCAGCGCGAGCCAGCGGCGTGCGGGCGCGAGCGCCAGGAGCATGAGCCCCAGCCCAGCGGCCGGCCAGAAGGTTGCCACGACGTACCCGTCCGGTGCGCACCGGGCCGCGGTCGCGGCCGACAGGCAGACCCCCGCGAGCAGCCCGATGCACGGCGCCCAGCCGAAGGGGCGTTCTGCGGGCCGGCTCACCCGCCCAGTTTCGGCCACCAGCGGCGTCCGCATCGGGATTTCGACGAGGGCGCCCCGGAGATAGTCCCTGACCGGTGTGCTCGTCGTACGGCGTGTCGGCGGCAGGAGCGTCAGGGGCTATCGGCCACGCGGCAGAATGGAAAGCGTGCCTCTGTACCGCGACGAGGCGATCGTGCTGCGCACCCACAAGCTGGGAGAGGCAGATCGGATCGTCACCCTGCTGACCCGCCAGCACGGGCGGGTGCGCGCGGTGGCCAAGGGAGTGCGCCGGACGACCTCCAAGTTCGGCTCCCGGCTCGAGCCGTTCACCCACGTCGACGTCCAACTCGCCGAGGGGCGCAACCTCGACACGATCACCCAGGCCGAGACCCACGATGCGTTCGCCGCACTGCTGGGCGCCGACTACGAGCGCTACACCGCGGGCACCGTCATGCTCGAGACCGCCGAGCGGGTGGTCACCGAGGAGCGGGAGCCCTCGACCCAGCAGTTCCTGCTCCTGGTCGGCGGGCTACGGGCGATGGTCGGCGGAGAGCGCCGACCCGGCCAGGTGCTCGACTCCTACCTGCTCCGCTCACTCTCCGTGGCCGGCTATGCCCCGTCGTTCGCGCACTGCGCCCGCTGCGGCCTGGAAGGCCCGCACCGCTGGTTCAACCCGGCGTACGGCGGGATGCTCTGCACCACCTGCCGGGTCCCCGGCTCGGCCAGTCCCGCCGCGGAGACGATCACGCTGCTCGGCGCCCTGCTCGCCGGCGACTGGCCGGTGGTCGAGGCTGCCGACCCACGACACCTGAAGGAGGCGAGCGGCCTGGTCGCGGCGTTCTTGCAGTGGCATCTCGAGCGCGGGCTGCGCTCGCTGGCCTACGTCGAGAGGTAGGACCTGACCTACGAGGCCAGCCGCACCTCGCAGCGGATGCCGGGTGCGGCGGCCAGGCGGGCGTCGGCGGTGACGAGCGGGCAACCGAGGAACTCCGCGGCGGCCACGTAGGCGGCGTCGTAGGGGGAGAGGTTGTGCCGGAGCTCCCACATGCGCGGAAGCAATGCTGGCGTCGCGATGAGGGTCACGGACGTCGCGATGAGCGCGGCGACGGCGCGCTCCGCACGCTCGCGGTCGAGCTTGCCACCGAGCAGAAGGCCCCGGAGCCCGGACATCACCTCGGCATGGAAGTGCGGCACGGCGTACCACTCCTTGCCCGAGTCCGCCGCGCGCCACCTGGCCTCGGTCCAGCGGGCCGCGAGCACGGGCACCAGGATCGAAGCGTCGATCACGACCATTTCGCGTCAGCCTCGCGTCGTCCGGCATCGATGGCCTCGAGGACGTCCTCGGTGGACAGGTCGACGCCGCCTCCACTGGCCCACAGCCGCTCGTACAACTCCTGGTTGGAGGGACCCCTCGTCGCGGCTGTCACCATCTCGAGCAGGTAGGCCTGCAACGACTGTCCCTTCGCCTTCGCCTGGGCAGCAAGCTTGTCTCGAACGTCGTCGGGGACGTCTCTGATCTGGATGGCCACCATGCAAGCAAAATACATGCACGCTCCTCGCGCAACCGCCGAATTCGCGCCTGAGGAGAATGACCTCGTACGCCGTACCGCCCGCACCCCGAACCCGCACCCGTCCGGCGCCAAGCCGCCGCCCCTGCCG
>DOWL01000035.1:0-10091 GCA_003519585.1 Nocardioides sp.
GTCGCTGCGCTCCCTCCAGAGTTGCGCAAGCCGCCCGATCGGCCGGGGGAATAGCCAGCCAGATGTCAGCTGCTGGGCGGGGTGGTGCTGGATTTGGCAGCGAGCAGGTCGCGGATCTCCTGGAGCAGCTTGATGTCCTCCGGCGTGCCCGGCTCGGGGCTGGGGAAGTAGCGCTCCTTGGCCTTGGTGTAGGGCATCACGACGAAGAAGTAGACGACCGCGGCCATGATCAGGAACGTGATGACCGCGGTGAGCCAGGCGCCGACGCTGACGCCTCCGGGTGAGTAGTTCGAGAAGTCCGGAGTGCCCCCGGCCTTGCCGATCAGGTCCATGAGCAGGTCGACGGTCGCCGCGACCACGGCCGCGAACGCGGCCGCCATGACGAATGCGACGGCCAACTCGACCAGATTGCCGCGCAGGATGAAGTTCTTGAAGCCACTGAGCATGGGGTCGTCCTCGAGATAGTCGGAGCCGCTGAGCGGCGCAGTGACTCGAACCTAACCGGACCAGGCGATGGTGAGGAAGTGCGTCACCGTTGCGGATGAGACGGAGGTGACGTCTCCCGGTCGTACGCCGAGCACCACCAGCCGGCCGGGCAGCCCGTCGGCGGCGGCGTCGGCGGGGGGAGGCGGGAGCGCCAGCACCAGTGCGGAGCGGGCCACGGTGGAGGCCGGACCGCCCTGGGGATCGGCCGCGACCAGGTCGACCTGGTCGCCCACCCGGAGCAGCTCGGCCATGGCGCTGTCGGGAAGCCGGACCGGCAGGGCGACCAGGTCGGGCCGGTCACGCACGAGACCGGCACCGAGGAGCGCGGCGTCGGTGATCGGCTCGCCGCGCCGCACGGGGCCGGCCAGCTGCCGGCCCACCGGGTCGCGGATGTGACCGGCCGGAGCCGTGCCGGGCGCGAACCGCACCGTGGTCACGTCGTCGGCGTCGAGCACCGCGCCGGCGCTCAGATCGTGGGCGGCCACGGTGACCGCCAATGTCGGTGGCGGGGGAGCGGCCGTCGCCCGCAGCCCGGCCCACACGGCCAGCAGCGCGAGGACGGCGGCCAGCAACCGACGCCGTCGCAGCACGGCCCGGCGCAGCCGGCGGGCCGCGGCCCGGACTCGGAGGAGCGGGGTGGTGGTCACGAACGTGACGTTACGAGCGCGCGGCGACCTTCCGGAGCGACCTCAGCGACGGCTGTGGAGAACCCTCAGCTGGCGGTGGTCTGGGGAGACTTGGTGGACGAATTGCTGGAGGACGAGCCCCCGTCGCTGGACGACGAGGACGCCGACGAGGACGAGGAGGACGCCGACGAGGACGAGGAGCTCGACGAGGAGCCGGAGTCGCTCGACGACGAGGACGAATCGGACGAGCCAGACGAGCCAGACGAGCCCGAGGATGAGCTCTCGGACGACGTCTGCTTGCCCCGGCTGTCGTTGCGGTAGAAGCCGGAGCCCTTGAACACCACGCCGACGGCGTTGAACAGCTTGCGCAGCTTGCCCTCGCACTCCGGGCAGACGGTCAGGGTGTCGTCGCTGAAGCTCTGCACCTGCTCGAAGGCGTGGCCGCAGTCGGTGCAGGCGTATTGGTAGGTGGGCAACGGAGCTCCTCGGGAGAATTAGCACTCGACCGGGTCGACTGCCAGATCGTACCCCCTCAGAACGTCTGCGCGAAGCGCGTGATTCCCGCCGGGCTGGCCGCAGCGGTCACCGGCCGGTCGTGCGGCTCCACGGGCACGGCGACGCCCACCTCCTCGTCGTACAGCAGGACACATGTGAAGGTGCCGACCGGCACCCGGCCCAGGGCCCGGTCGTAGGACCCGCCACCACGCCCCAGCCGCTCGCCGCGACGCGAGACGGCCAGCCCCGGCAACAGCACCGCGTCGGCCGTCGCGACCGCCTCGATCCCCAACCGTTCACCGACTGGTTCGAGCAACCCGAACCGGGCCGGGCGCAGGTCCTGGTCGCCGGTGTAGACGGCCCAGTCGAGGTCGCCGTCGGGCAACAGCACCGGCAGCACGACGCGCTTGCCGGTCGCCACCAGCGCGTCGAGCAGCGCGGCCGTGCCGGGCTCCGAGCCCATCGCGACGTACGCCGCCACCGTCGCCGCGCGGCGTACCTCCGACGCGGCGCTCAGCTGGTCGGCGATGGTGCGTGCGGCCTGGGCGCGCTCGAGGAGCGGGCGCCGGTTGCGGGAGGTGAGCAGCTGGTCGCGCAGCGCCAGCTTGGCCGCCGCGGAGCTACGGGGTGCCGGATCGTGACCGGGTTCGGATTGCGGTTGCACCACCGGGCCAGCCTACGATCGCAGTATGGGTAGTTCAGGGCTGAACCGGGCCCGCGACAAGATGGCCGCCGCCGGTGTCGACGAGGTGGCCATCGAGACCTTCGCGCACTACTTCCGGCTCCTCGAGCACGGCGAGACGGGGATGATCCCCGAGTCGTCGATCGAGCCCGTCGACATGGAGGCCCTGGCCGACGTCGAGGTCGCCGAGCCGGACGCCGCGGCGGCGATCCGCACGACCGCCGTGATCAAGCTCAACGGCGGTCTCGGGACCTCCATGGGCATGGACCGCGCCAAGTCGCTCCTCTGCGTGCGGCGCGGGCTGTCGTTCCTCGACATCATCGCCCGTCAGGTGCTCCACCTGCGCTCGGAGTACGACGCGCCACTGCCGCTGCTGTTCATGAACAGCTTCCGCACCTCCTCCGACACGATGGCCGCCCTGGCGCGGTACGACGACCTGCCGGTCGCGGGGCTGCCGCTGGAGTTCCTGCAGAACAAGGAGCCGAAGCTCCTGGTCAAGGACCTCGCGCCGGTCAGCTGGCCGAAGGACCCCGACCTCGAGTGGTGTCCGCCCGGACACGGCGATCTCTACACCGCGCTGCGCGGGACCGGGCTCTTGGAGCGGCTGATCGAGGCCGGCTACGAGCGGGTGTTCGTCTCCAACTCCGACAACCTCGGTGCCGTGCCCGACGCCCGCGTCGCGGGCTGGTTCGCCACGACCGGCGCGCCGTTCGCGATCGAGGCCGTACGGCGCACCCCGAGCGACCGGAAGGGTGGCCACTTCGCGCGTCGCAGGTCCGACGGCCGGATCGTGCTCCGCGAGACCGCGCAGACGCTGCGCCAGGATCTCGACGCCCTCGCCGACCTCGACCGGCACAAGTACTGCTCCACCAACAACCTCTGGTTCGACCTCCGGGCGATGCAGCAGGCGCTCGACGTGCGGGACGGCATCCTCGGACTGCCCCTGATCCGCAACGAGAAGAACGTCGACCCGAGCGACCCGACCTCGCCGAAGGTGATCCAGGTCGAGACCGCGATGGGAGCCGCGGTCGAGGTGTTCCCCGACTCCAGGTTGATCGAGGTCGGCCGCGACCGGTTCGTGCCGGTGAAGACCACCAACGATCTGCTGGTGCTGCGCTCCGACGTCTACGACATCGGCCGCGACTTCGTGCTCGACCAGGTCGCCACCGAGGTCCCGTTCGTCGACCTCGACGGAGCGGTCTACAAGGTCGTGGCCGAGTTCGACAAGCGGTTCCCCGAGGGCGCCCCTTCGATGAAGAAGGCCACCAAGCTCACCGTCGACGGCGACTTCACCTTCGGCGCTCACGTACAGGTCGTCGGTGACGTCGAACTCTCGACCAGCGCCGCCGAGCGGATTCCCGCCGACACGGTCCTGACCGACCAATCGTGACTGCCCGGTCGTAGGCTCCGCGGCATGAACAAGCCCTGCACCGTCGAGGAGCATCTCGAACGCGTGCTGTCCGGCGTACGACCGCTCACCCCGGTCGCCACGCCGCTGCTCGATGCGCTGGGACTCGTCTGTGCCGAGGACGTCGTCGCCGCGATCTCGCTGCCCAGCTTCGACAACTCCGCGATGGACGGGTACGCCGTCCGGCGGTCCGACGTCGTCGGCGCCAGTGCCGAGAGCCCGGTCTCGCTGCCTGTGGTGGGCGACATCGGCGCGGGCCAGGCCACGATCCGCAGCCTCGAGCCTGGCACGGCGGCCAAGATCATGACCGGAGCGCCGATCCCCGAGGGCGCGGACGCGGTGGTGCCCTACGAATGGACCGATCGCGGCGTCACCGAGGTCCGCATCGACGAGGCGCCCGAGGCCGGTCAGCATGTCCGGCCGGCCGGTGACGACGTCAGCGCCGGCGACCAACTGGTCGCGGAGGGCACGGTGCTCGGCCCACGTCGCATCGGCCTGCTGGCCTCGGTCGGCCGGGCCACGGTGATGGCGCGGCCGCGGCCCCGGGTGGTGATCCTGTCCACCGGCTCCGAGCTGCGCGATCCCGGCGAGGAGCTCGGCCACGACTCCATCTACGACGGCAACTCCTACCTCCTGGCGGCCGCCGTGCTCCGGGCCGGCGCCGAGCCGGTGCGTGTCGGCATCGTCCGCGACGAGCCCGGCGCGTTCCTGCAGACCCTCGAGGCGCACCTCGACGGCGCCGACCTCGTGGTCACCTCGGGCGGGGTCTCGCAGGGCGACTACGACGTTGTGAAGGAGGCGTTGCTCCGGGAGGGCGTGTGGTTCGGGCCGGTGGCCATGCAGCCGGGCAAGCCGCAGGGTTTCGGTCTGGTCGGTGCGGCCAAGGTCCCGATCGTGACGCTGCCCGGCAACTCCGTCTCCGCCTACATCTCCTTCGAGATGTTCGTGCTCCCGGCGATCCGGACCCTGATGGGGATGTCGCCGGTCTCGCGTCCGCTGCTGGATGCGCGACTCACCCGCGGCATGACCTCGCCGGAGGGGCGGCGCCAGTTCATGCGCGGCCAGGTCGGGTACGACGCGCAGGGGCGTTACGTCGTACCCGTCGGCGGCCCGGGCTCGCACCTGATCGGGGCGCTCGCCGTGGCGAACGCCCTCATCGTGGTGCCCGAGGACGCCATCGCACTCGGGCAGGGCGATCGGGTGCAGGTGCTGGTGCTGGACGGTGAGTTCTGATGTCTGGCGATCAGCTCACCCACGTCGACGAGTCCGGGGCCGCCCGGATGGTCGACGTCTCCGACAAGGCGGTGACCGCACGCTCGGCCACGGCCACCGGTCGGGTCCTCGTCTCGCCCACGGTCGTCGCGCTGCTGCGCGGTGAGGGGGTGCCCAAGGGAGACGCGCTGGCCGTGGCCCGGCTCGCGGGCATCATGGGCGCCAAGCAGACTCCGACGCTGATCCCGCTGTGTCATCCGCTGGCCATCTCCGGAGTGACGGTCGACCTCACGGTGGGGGACGACTCGGTCGACATCGAGGCGACCGTCAAGACCACCGACCGCACGGGCGTGGAGATGGAGGCGCTGACCGCGGTCTCGGTCGCAGCCCTCACCGTCATCGACATGGTCAAGGCGGTCGACAAGGCGGCGGTGATCACCGACGTGCGAGTCGAGGCGAAGTCCGGGGGCCGCTCGGGGGACTGGACGCGATGAGCCTCCAGGGCGCCGTCGTCGTGGCCTCCAACCGCGCCGCCGCCGGCGTCTACGAGGACACGACCGGTCCGCTGCTGGTCGACTTCCTCACCGGGCTGGGCTTCCAGACCGGCGCCCCGGTCGTGGTCCCCGACGGCGATCCGGTGGCCGAGGCGATCCGCGCCGCAGTCGATGCCGGCGCCCGGGTGGTGCTCACCACGGGCGGCACCGGCCTGACTCCGACCGACCGCACCCCGGAGGTGACTCGGCCGCTGCTCGACGCCGAGGTGCCAGGGCTCGCGGAGGCGATCCGCGCGTACGGCGTGAGCCAGGGTGTCCCGACCGCGGTGCTCTCGCGGGGACTCGCCGGAAGGATCGGCAGCTGCCTGGTGATCAACCTGCCGGGCTCGCGCGGCGGCGTACGCGACGCCATGGCCGTCCTGGCGCCGGTGCTCGTGCACGCCGCCGAACAGGTGGTCGGCAGTGACCACTGAGTGGCCCGTACGGCTGGTCGACCACGAGGTGACCCTGCGTCCGCTGGCCACCGGAGACCTGGATGCGTGGCGCCGGGCCCGCCAGCGCAACGCCGCCTGGCTGGTCCCGTGGGACGCGACGGTCCCACCCGGTGGGGAGGCGCGGCCGACGAGCTTCAAGCAGTTGGTGCGCCGGCTGTCGAGGCAGGCCCGAGACGGCACCACGTTCCCGTTCGCGATCGAGGTGGACGGCGCCTTCGCCGGCCAGGTCACCGTCAACAACATCGTCCGTGGCTCGGCGCAGTTCGCCTCGGTCGGCTACTGGCTCGATCAGGCCTACGCCGGCCGCGGCGTGATGCCGCGGGCGGTGGCGATGGTGATCGACCACTGCTTCTTCACCGCCGGGCTGCACCGCATCGAGATCGCGATCCGCCCCGAGAACTCCAACTCGCTGCGCGTGGTGGAGAAGCTGGAGATTCGGGAGGTCGGCTACGCGCCGAAGTACCTCCACATCGACGGAGCCTGGCGCGACCACCGTCTCTACGCGCTCACGCAGGAGGAGGTGCCGGACGGCGTCCTGGCCCGGCTGCGGGCCTCCGGGAACCTCTCGAGCAACCCGAGCACTCACCCGAGCGGCAACCCCGAACCTCAGTAGTCACACAAGACATTTTGCGACACACGGGTTGACATGCGACCCCCGATGCGCTGTGGCTCCTAGCCTCTGCATCGTGGACCCCAGCGCACTGATCTTCGTGGCCCTGGCCGTGGCCTGGGCCGTCTACCTGATCCCGAAGGCGCTCGAGCACCACGAGGAGAGCGCCCGCACCCGCACCGTCGAGCGATTCTCCAAGACCATGCGGGTCCTGGCCCGCCGCGAACCGGTCAACCGCCGCAAGGCGCGACTGGTGCCGGCCGGTGGTTCCCCGTCGAGTGACGCCAAAGTGCTCTCAGAACGTCGTAAGAGCAGCACTCTCACGACGCTCGACGCCGATTCCCAGCTGCGTGCCCGGCGTCGGTCCGCGGCTCGGGCCGCCAAGCGCCGGCTCCGTGTGGTCACCCTGATCCTGCTCGCCAACATCGCCGTCGCCGCGCTCGCGTGGTTCAAGGTCGTCGACTGGGTCTGGTGCGCGGTGCCTGCCGGCGTCCTCGTCGCCTGGCTGGTCGCCTGCCGTTTCATGGTCAAGCGCGAGCGCAAGCAGCTGGTGCGAGCCCGGATCCCGATCGAGGCGCCGGCCCCCAAGGACGCGACCCAGGAGGTCGCCCGCGTCGACGCGGACCTGGTCGAGGACGAGCCTTCCGAGCGGGACCCCGACGCCTGGGACCCGGTCCACACCCCGCTGCCGACCTACGTCTCCAAGCCGGTCGCCCGCCGTACGGTCAGCACCATCGACCTCGACTCGACCGGAGTCTGGAGCTCGGGCCGCAGCGCGGCGGACAGCAAGCTGGCTCGCGAAGCGGATCAAGCCGATGCCGCCGAGCGGAGCGGCCCGACCCGGTCCGACGAGCGTCGCGCGTCCGGGGCCTGACCAGATCCGGGCATAGCCTGGGCCGCGTGCTGCGCACCCCCATGATCCTGGCCGGGCTTCTGCTGGCTTCGCTGTTCGTCGCTGTCCCGTCGTACGCCGACGCGCCGGCGCCCGGCGTCGCGAACCGAGCGCCCGGCGCCACGCACCGGGTGGTCGGCCACGGCTCTCCCGCGAGTTGCACAGCGAAGGCGGTGCGCAAGGCGGTGGCGAAGGGCGGCCTGATCACCTTCGACTGCGGCCCCGACCCGGTCACCATCGTCATGGACAAGACCGCCATGGTGCACAACGACGCCGCGCGCAAGGTGGTCATCGACGGGGGCGGCCTGGTCACCCTCAGCGGGGGCGGCAAACGCCGGATCCTCTATCAGAACACCTGCGACCAGGGGCTGACCTGGACGACCTCCCACTGCCAGGACCAGGCCACGCCCAAGCTGGTGCTGCGCAACCTCACCTTCACCCGCGGCAACTCGACCGCCTCCCACGAGGAGGGGGGCGGTGGTGGGGCGGTGTTCGTGCGCGGTGGCCGGCTCACGGTCGTGAACTCGACCTTCACCCGCAACCGCTGCGACCGGACCGGCCCCGACCTCGGCGGCGCCGCGATCCGGGTGCTCGACCAGTTCCGCGACCAGCCGGTCAAGGTCGTGCGCAGCACCTTCACCGGGGGCCGCTGCTCCAACGGCGCCGCGCTGTCGAGCATCGGTGTCTCGTGGGTGGTGACCGACAGTGTGTTCCGGGGCAACAAGGCGATCGGCCGCGGCGCCAACCCCGCGCAGTCGGGAACGCCCGGCGGCGGCAGCGGGGGAGCGATCTACCTCGACGGCAACCTGTTCACGCTCAGGCTGCTCCGCACCACTATCGAGGACAACCTCGCCCGCGAGGGCGGCGGCGCGGTCTTCTTCGTCAGCAACGACCGCACCGGCACGCTCTCGATCCGCGACTCGACGCTCCGTGACAACCCGAGCGAGGGCTTCGAGAACTATCCCGGCATCTTCTTCCTGGGCAGGGGCGAGCCACGGATCAGCGGCTCTACGGTGGAGCGATGACGATCCACGTCGCGGAGTCCCGCACTGTCGCCGTCCCCCTGGAGGCGGCCTACGACCGGACGCTCGCCGTACCGCTGACCGACATCTTCGGCCACCGTCACCTCGCCATGCCGTCGATCGTCCGCGTTGACGATCAACGCGGAGAGTGGGGCGAGGCCGTTGGCCAGACTCGCACGATCCGCACCTCTGATCGCGGCTCCCTGACCGAGACGCTCACTGAGCTCGCGCGACCACACCGGTTCGGCTATCGGATCGACCAGATCCGCGGCCCGATGCGTCCGCTGGTCCACCACCTCGACGGGGCATGGGCCTTCGCGGAAGACGGCTCGGGCACGCGGATCACGTGGTCGTGGGAGATCACGCCCTCCTCCACCCTGACCGTTCCGCTGGTCGCACTGATCGGGCGGATGTGGCACGGGTACGCACGGCAGGCGCTGGCCAGTCTCGACGCGATCCTGACCGGCTGAAGGCCGGACCGCGATTCCTGTCGGCGCAGGTCCGGCTGCTACCGTTTCCCCTCGCGTCTCCGGACGCACCTTGGGGCTGTGGCGCAGCTGGTAGCGCATCTCGTTCGCAACGAGGGGGTCAGGGGTTCGAGTCCCCTCAGCTCCACCAACGCGTGACCGCCTCTCACCTGCGCAGAAGCCCAGGAGAGAGGCGGTCTCGGTGTAGGTCTCGGTGTAGGTCTTCCATCAGGGTCGACACAAACGCTGACAAATCGTCAGGCCGCAGGAGACGGCGAGTGGCCATCGACGCCGTCGACGGAACCGGAGACTCAGTCCGATCGCACGAACGCGAGGCAGCTAGCTGGCGTTGCTCCACTTGGAAGAGCTGCAGCCTACGATCTGCGTGATCTGGTTTCCGAGGGTGGCGGGGTTGTAGGGCTTGGTGATGACCCCTCGGATCCCGTGCCACCCCCACGGGCGGTGCTGTCCGACTCGCACCTTTGCCGTGAACAGGATGACCGGGATCCTCCGCGTGGCTTCGTCGGCCTGGAGGTGTTCGAAGGTCTCGAGGCCATCCATGTCGGGCATCATCCAGTCGAGCAGAACCGCGTCGGGCGGGTTCGCACGACACATCTTGATAGCAGCGTCTCCCCCGTCGGCGGTGATGGTCCGCCACCCGTTCACTGTTCTCAACACGAGAGAGGTGAGTTCGCGGATGTCGGGGTCGTCGTCGACGATCAGGACAGTCGGACAGTGCATGGGATCGGCCTTTCGTCTCCAGTTCTGGCCCCCCACCGCGAACCCGGCCCGATGAGCAACGGGACACGGCCTCACGGGACGGGTACCCGGTCTCCTGGATCGCCAATCATTCAGCGACACACGTCTAGCGGCCACCGGCCCGGCGATCTGGAGGTAGGACGCCGGGTCGGTGGACATCCGGCTAGGCAGCATGGCGTCTCGCGGGGGATGGCCACCGAGTCGGAGGTACTTCTTGAAACGACGCTGCCGGCGAGAACGTCACGCCGGGTGTGACGAATGTCGACATCTGTCCAGACCACTCCGGTGCCCGAGAGGACAGCTGATATGTAGGCGTTTCTGTCAACAGGCAGGGTGAGGCGCCCACCCCGATTGCTCGGGGCGGGCGCCTCGTGCTTCGTCGTCAATGCAGGTGGCGGAGCGTGTCTGGCGACGCGCGGTCAGGCTGATATGCGCGGGTTGGTT
>DOWL01000035.1:10297-13870 GCA_003519585.1 Nocardioides sp.
TGCTCATAGCTGTTTCGCGGGTCGCTCCTCGCGCTGCTGCCACCGTCCTTGTCGACGAAGCAGAACGGTGGGCTACTCCTCGAGGACGGCCAGGGACCAGCACCAGCCGGCCAGCTCGCGAGCGATGGCGATGTTGGCCACGACATGTCGCTTGTGCCGGGCACGCATGGTGTTCCAGCGGTGGTGCAGTCGTCGGTTGCCCTCATCGCCGCGGGCTCGGGCTGCTGGCCCGGCCAGCTGCCACCGGTCCCGCATGGTCTTCCCCACGACATAGGCGGGTCGGTGGTGCCAGGCCGCTTCGACCAGCAGACGACGTAGGTGGGTGTTGCCGGTCTTGGTGATCGAGCCCTGCACGCGGGACTGACCTGAGGAGTACTCGCTGGGCACGAGCCCGATGAAGGAGCCGATGGTCTTGCCGGTGAACCGGTCCCAGTCACCGACCTCGACCGCCAACGCGAACCCGGTCAGGGTGCCGATCCCGCGCAAGCAACCCAGTCGCTGCACCAGCGGGGCGAACTCGCAGTCGGCGGCCATCGCCGCGATCGCAGCGTCGAGCCGGTCCCGGCGAGCCCTGACGCTCAACACCGCGTCGTAGTCGGACTCGAAGGTCAACCGAGTCGCCGATGCGCTCAGCTGCTCGCGGCCGACCCGCCGCAGCCAGGCGTCGTGTTTGCCGGTCCACGCGTGCCCGCCGGAGTAGACAATCCCCTGACGCAGCAGCAGCTTCGACAACCGGTGCCGGGCCCGCATCAGGTCACCACGGGCATCCTCCCGGGCCCGCACCAGGTCCCGAGCTGCCTCCTGCTCGACCGTGGGCACCGTCACCGCGGTGATCTCGTCCAGCCGCAGCAGCCGCGCCAGGTGGACCGCGTCCTTGGCGTCGGTCTTGACCCGATCACCACTGGGTCGCTGCAGCTTCGACGGCGCCGCGACCACGCACCGGATCCCGGAGGCGTTCAACGACCGGCACAGCCCGAACCCGGTCGGCCCGGCCTCGTAGGCCGCCGCCGCCGGTCCAGGCAGATCCCTGATCCAGGACCTGATGTGCTCATGAGACGGGGTCAGCTTGGTCTGGAACAACTCGCCCGTGACGCCATCGATCGCCGCTGCCGCGACCGACCGTGCGTGCACGTCGAGCCCCACGCTCGTACGCTCGGTAAACACCGGGGCCTCCCACAACTGTTGGATAGGCCGAGCAGGCCAGCCCTGCCCGGCAACCCACGACCATTTGTGAGTGGGGCCCCGGCCCGCAACCCTCAGAAATCCTGAGCGGTCACCTCATACCGTCTAGGCCGAGTCCCGGTGGTCGTCGCCCAGACCGCGGCCCGCATCGCCGTCATCGCCGCAGTTGAGTGCCTGGCTGCTGAACGTGGTGCGCGATTCGTCGAGTTCATCCTCGATCTGGATGCTTCCGCCTTCGTCGAGAGGGCCAGCGGTCGCTCTACTTCGCCGTCGCGCGCCCACTGTGCCTGGTCAGCAGCAGGGTCGGTCGCGCCGAGGGACGCGTATCGGGCTTGCGAAGCTCTTCGAGGTCTATGCCTAGGAATGGCGCCGACTGTGCGAGATCCTCACGTCCGCCCTCGACGACACCCCCTCGACAGACGTCGGAGAGCGGCTGCTTCTGCTATCCCTCGCGTTCTGCAACGTCGGACTCGCCCAACCAACCCCGTTCCGCGCAATCTTCGGCGTTCGCGGCGAACCCTAAGCCGACATGGGATCCCTGACGACCTTCCGGCATCGGGCACAGTCGCCCTCTTTGCACGAGCAGTCAGCGACAGCCTCGGCAACCGAGCCGATCCCGCAGACGTCTTCGAACGGACACTTTGCCTGATGTGTGCGCTGTACGGCCTGACCATCCTGCGAACCAACAAGCCAAGCTTTCCGTGGCCACCCCTCGAGGCCCTCGAGGCCCTCGAGGCCCTCGTGGCTCGTGCGGTGTTCGCCTCGACTGCCTCAACCCTGGTCGGAGGCAGCCCGTCTCGACGTGCGCGACCAGAGGTGAACAGATCGCATGTGCGACCACACGCGACAGCTCCAGACCCCCGGGCCCCTTGCAGCTACGACGGAACCGCCTACATCGGTTCCTGGCCGTCTCCCAGGCTGCGCTGTGTCCACAGCGGTAGGGGGACCCGAGCACCTTCCTGAGTCTCCGGGATCGCCAGGCCCGGGCCGGGTGATCGCTCGACGTGCTCGTCGCGCTGGTCGGGCAGGGCCACCACGATGGCGCCGATGTCGCTTTGGGGATGCGGATGCCAGGGTGCACTCGTGCTTCTACGAGTCCGTGCTCCGACTGATCCTCAAGCCCCGCTGACCGACGCTGCGGTGGAGCCGGTCGGATGCCAACCAGGCCGGGGGGTCGAGTCCAGCAGCAGCCGCGTGTAGTCCGCGCGCGGCCGGGTCAGGACCTGGTCGACCCCACCGGCCTCCGCCACGCGTCCGTGCCGCAGGACCACCACGTCGTCGGCGATCTGCCGCACCACGGCGAGGTCGTGGGTGATGAACAGGTACGCCGTGCCCAGCTCGCGCTGCACGGCGTTGAGCACGTTCAGCACCTGCGCCTGGACGGATACGTCGAGCGCCGACACCGCCTCGTCGAGGACGAGCACGTCGGGGGAGAGTGCCAGGGCGCGCGCGATCGCGACGCGCTGGCGCTGGCCACCGGACAGCGATCGGGGCAGGAGTACGGCGTGCGCCGGCGTCAGCCCGACCATGGCCAGGAGCTCCTCGACCCGCGGAGTGCGAGAGCCGCGCGGGACGCCGGCCAGGCTGCTCGCCTCGGCCAGCGCGTCGCCGATCCGCTGGCTCGGGTCCAGGGTCGTGTAGGGATCCTGCGGCACCAGTTGGAGCTGCGTGCCTCGCCGCCTGCGCTCGCGGGCGCCGCGCGCCATCCGGGTCCGGTCCTCGCCGCACACGAGCACGCGCCCCGACGTCGCGACCTGGAGCCCCGTCGCGATCGCGCCGATGGTCGACTTGCCCGCGCCCGACTCGCCCACGAGCGCCGTGGTCTGGCCGCGGCGTACCTCGAAGGAGACGTCGTCGACGACGACCGGGCCATCCCCGAAGCGCTTCACCAGGTGCTCGACCGTCAGCACGACGTCGCTCATCGCACCTCCTGGCGCAGTGGGAGCTCCACGTCGAGGGAGCCGTCGAGCACGTCGGCGGCGCGGTGGCAGCGCACCTGCGTCGCGCCCTGGGTCGTCGTCTCCGGGAGTGACTGCGAGCACACGGGCAGGGCGACCGGGCACCGGGAGGCGAACGGGCAGCCGTCACCGGTATCGGCCGCCGAGAGCGGCGTGCCCGGCACCACCGGGATCTCGTCGAGGCGGTGCGTCAGCGGTGGCCGGGAGGCGAGCAGGCCGCGGGTGTAGGGGTGCACGGGGTCCGTCACGAGACGGGCCGCAGGCGCGGACTCGAGCACCCGGCCGCCGTACATCACCACGATGCGATCGCACACCGCGGCGGCGAGGTCGAGGTCGTGGGTGACCAGCAGCAGCGCGGTGCCAGATTCGCGCCGCAACTCCTCGGTCAGCGCCAGGACGTCGGCCTGCGTGGTCACGTCGAGCGCGGTGGTCG
>DOWL01000035.1:13982-27119 GCA_003519585.1 Nocardioides sp.
GTCGGCTCGTCGGCGAGCAGCAGCCGGGGCCGCTCCATCAGGACCGAGGCGATCATCACCCGCTGCAGCAGGCCGCCGGAGAGCTCGAACGGATACTGCGCCATCCGCCGCTCGGCGTCCGCGATGCCCATGCGCCGGAGTACGGCGACCGCGCGGGCGCGCGCCGCGGCGAGGTCCGCCCCGCTGTCCCGGGCCCGCTCGAGCAGGAAGCTGCCCACGCTGTGCACGGGGTTGACCGCCGAGCGCGGATCCTGGAACACCATGCCCAGGCCGCGACGGTGCGTCCGCAGCGCGTCCCCGCGCAGGCCGAGCACCTCGGTGCCCGCCACCCGCACGTGGCCGCCGGCCACGGCCTGCTCCGGGAGCAGCCGGGCCACCGCGCGCAGCGTCATCGACTTGCCCGAGCCGGACTCGCCTACCAGGCCGACCGACTCGCTGGCAGCGACCGTGAGGGAGACGCCGCGCAGCACGGGTACGTCCGCGATGTCGACCGTCAGCTCGTCGATCTCCAGGAGCGGCGCCGTCATCGCCGGTCCTCTCCGGCGATGCGTGAACCCAGCACGAACAGCGACAGCACGGTGAGGACGACCAGCGTCCCGGCCGCGACGACGCCGAGCGGATGGCCCTTGAGGATCGCGTCCCGGTCGGAGACCAGGACGCCCCAGTCGGCCTGCGGGGCCTGCACCGCCAGCCCGAGGAAGGAGAGCGCCGCCAGGTCGATCAGGGCATAGGCGAAGGCGACCGAGCCCTGCCCGACGAGCACCGGAGCCAGGTTGCGCAGCACGTGCCGCACGTTGATCCGGACCGCGCCGTGACCCTGCACCTCCAGCGCCTGCACGTACGGCAGCCGCCGCTCGGTCTCCGCGGCGGTCAGCGCGAGCCGGCCGACGTACGGCAGGTAGGCGACCGCCAGCGCGATCGCGGCCGAGCGGAGGCCGACACCGAACGTGGCGACCGCGAGGATCGCGAGCAGCAGCGCCGGGATGGCGAAGAGCACGTCGAGGACGCGGGTGATCACAAAGGCCGTCGTCCCGCCGCGCCAGGCGCTCAGCAGGGCCAGTGGCACGCCGAGGAGCAGCGCCAGCAGCACGACCGCGGCCGGGCCGAGCAGTGAGGTCCGAGCGCCGTAGACCAGGCGCGAAGCGACGTCGCGTCCGGTGCCGTCGGTGCCCAACCAGTGCTCGCCGCTGGGCGGTGCGTAGGCGTTGAGGAGGTCGCCGGCGTTCGGGTCGTGCGGCGCCACCCAGGGGGCGAACACGGCCGCGAGCACCACGATCGACAAGAAGCCCAGCGCCACCCACGCCGCGGGTCCCAGCCGCGACCGGCGCGCAGTCGCAGCGACGGTGGTGCCGGTCGTGCTGGCGACGGTGGCCGCGACGGCGGTCATGCCGCGGCTGCCCGGGCGCGCGGGTCGAGGAGCATCACCACGAGGTCGGCCGCGAGGTTGAGCAGTGCGAACGCCGCGACCACGACCAGCGCGATCGCCTGGACGACGGGGAAGTCCTTCTGTTGCACGGAGCTGATCAGCAGTTCGCCGAGGCCGCCGAGGCCGAAGGCCTGCTCCACCACGACGGCGCCGGCCACCAGCCCGGCGACCTGCAGTCCCAGGACCGTCACGACCGGTGGGGCGGCGTTGCGGAGCACGTGGCTGCGGACCAGTCGGGCCCCTCCGATGCCGCGCATCCGGGCGGTCTGCACGTGTTCCGAGGCCAGCTCCTGCCGGGCACTGGCCCGGGTCACCCGGGCGACCAGTCCGCTCGCGATGATCGCCAGTGCCACCGCGGGCAGCGTCAGACTCTGAAGCCGGCCCCCAGTGCCCTGGCCGAGCCCGTAGCTCGGGAACCAGCCGAGCTGGACCGAGAACACGCTGATCAGCAGCCCGGCCGCGACGAACGCCGGGAGTGCGGTCGCGACCGACGTCACCGCGGTGACGGCCGCATCGGTCGAGCCCGGCCGGAGCGCGGCCAGGAGGCCACTGCCGACACCGAAGACGACGATCAGCAGGCCGGCGTAGAGGACCAGCGAGAAGGTGACCAGCGCCGGGCCGGCGATCCGTTGGGCCACCGGCTGCTGGGTGATCAGCGAGGTGCCGAGGTCGCCGGTCAGCACGTTGCCCAGCCAGTGCAGGTAGCGGACCACGACGTTGTCGTCGAGACCGAGGTACTGCCGCACCTGCTCCTGGACCTCGGGGGAGGGTGGCCGGGAGCCGAACAGCACCTGCTCCGGGCTGCCCGGCGACAAGAACACGCTCAGGTAGACGACCAGGCTGGCCACCAGGAGCGTGATCAGCAGGCCGAGCAGCCTGCGGAGGAGGTAGTGAGTCATCGACCGGCCCTGCTCAGATCGCCGCTACTTGGCGCCCACGGCCGCCGCCCAGGGCGAGGTCATGTAGGAGAAGGTCAGCGTGGAGCCGGTGAGGCGGTCGTTCTCGAAGACCAGCGCGCGCGGCTGCGCGATCGGGATCGCGGGCAGCGCCTCGGCGAGCTTCGTCTCGGCCGCCAGGACCAGTTGGGCTCGGGCCTCGTCGTCCGCGGTGGCGTCGGCCTCGGCGAGGCTCTGCTCGACCTCGGCGTCCTGGTAGCCGCTGAAGTTCATGTTGCCTGCGGTGCTCCCGATCAGGGAGTCCAGCGACAGCGGCTCGGGCAGTTCGACGTAGTTCTTGGTGAGGATCAGGTCGTAGGGCTCCCGGGCAGTCGGGTCCGCGAAGAGAGCGCCGTACTGCTGGTTGGGCAGGCCCTCGAGCTTGATCTTCAGGCCGATCTGGTCGGCCTCCTGCTGCACGACCGTCGCGATCTGGGTGCTCTCGGTGTCGCCCGCGGGATAGCCGAAGACGAGCGGCTGGTCACCGATGCCCGACTCCTCGACCAGGGCCTTGGCGGCCTCGACGTCGGGCTCGGTCACGTAGCCGTCGTACGCCGCGCGGTAGGTGTCCTGCGCGTAGCCCCACACCCCCGGGCCGGAGACCTTGTAGAGCGGGTCGGCGGTGTCGCTGAAGACGGTCTTGGCGATGGCGGTCCGGTCGATCACCTGGGACAGCGCCTGCCGGACCTTCGGGTCCGCGGAAGGGCCGTCGGACTTGGTGAAGAGGAGGTCGACGTTGATGGGCGTGGAGCCCTCACCGCCGACGTACAGCGTGCCGTTGGCCGCGTTCTGGAGGCCGGCGACCAGGTTGGTCGGGAGGCTCAGGCCACCGTCGATCTTCCCGGAGGTCAGGCCGTTGGCGAGCGCCGCCGGATCCGCGGGGTAGACGAAGGTGAAGGTCCCGGCGTGCGCGGCGTTCTCGGCGTCCCAATAGCCGTCGTAGCGGGTCATGACCAGCTTGCTGGTGCCGTCGTAGGACGTGAACTGGAAGGGTCCGGTGCACATCACGCCGGTGCCGGGGCTGCCGAACGCGCGCCCGGCCTGCTCGGTGAACGCCTTCTGGACGACCGCGCTGCCGAGGGTGCCGAGGGCGATCTCGAAGTTGCGCGAGCGCTGCTTGAGCGTCACCGTCACCGTCTGCGGCCCGGTCACGGACACGTCGGTGACCTGGCTGAAGGCGCCGGAGTAGTTGGAGAGGTACTTCGGGTCGAGGTTGCGCTGCAGGCTGAAGGCGACGTCCTCGGCGGTCATCGGGGTGCCGTCCCAGAAGGTCACGTCGTCGCGCAGCGTGATCTCGTAGTGGGTGTCGTCGGTGTAGCCGAACTTCGTCGCGAGCCCCGGCTGGAGCTGGTAGTCGGGCGTGACCCGGAGCAGGGGCTCGCACAGGTTCGGGATGGCGGTCTCCTCGGGGTAGTCCGCGAGCCCGATCGGGTCCAGCGTGATCACCGGCCGGTAGCCGCCGTACCACGTGACGGCGTCGAGGTCGCCGGATGCGGTCCCGGTGGTGAGGTCGGCGGCGTCGATGGCCTCGACCGCGGCGCCGGACGGGGCACCGGCGGAACCGCCGGCCCCGCTGTCGGAGCCGCTGCAGGCGGTGAGGGCGGCGGCGGCGACCACGGCCAGGCCGATCGTGGCCGCGGTGCGGCGGGTGCGCAGGTTCATCGGTTCTCCTCGGGTGATCTCAGGCGTTGCTCTCAGGCGGTGATCGGTCCGGCTTCGTGGACGAGGTCGCCGGCGACGTAGGTGCGCAGCACCGAGGTGCTGCCGGGGTCGCCGGTCTCGAAGGGGTTGCGGTCGTGGACGACGACGTCGGCCTCGAGCCCGGGACGCAGCGCGCCGACCCGGTCGTCGAGGCGGGTGACCCACGCCGAGCCGGCCGTGTACGCCGCGAGCGCGACGCCGAGCGGCACCGCCTGGTCCGGACCGAGTGGCGGCGTACCGGCCGGAGCGGCGTGGTCGATGCGGTGGACCGCCGTGTGGATCGCCGGCCAGGGGTCGGGCGTGCTGACCGGCCAGTCGCTGCCCATGACGAGGGTGGCGCCGTCGCGGTGCAGGTCGCCGAACGGGTACTGCCCGCCGGCGCGTTCGGCGCCCAGGAACGGGATGGTCAGCTCGTCCATCTGGGGCTCGTGGCAGGCCCACAGCGCCTGCGCGTTGGCCGCGACACCGAGCGCACGGAACCGCGGCCGGTCGTCGGGGTGCACGACCTGCAGGTGCGCGAGGTGGTGTCGGCGATCGGCCGTCCCGTTGGCCGCCTGGGCGACGGCGACGGCATCGAGCACGTCGCGCACGGCGCGGTCGCCGAGCGCGTGGAAGTGCACGCCGAAGCCGGCCCCGTCGAGCGCGGTCACGACCTCACGGAGGAGCTCCGGCTCCAGGAAGGAGAGACCCGCGTCGTCGCCGTGGTCGCAGCGACCGTGGTACGGCTCGAGCAGCGCTGCGGTGAAGGTCTCGACGACGCCGTCCTGCATGACCTTGACGTGGGGGAGGGCGTACCGGCCGCCGCCGGCCGTGGTGCCGGCTGCCTGCGCGGCCTCCTCCCGACGCGCGGCCAGCAGCGCGACCTGGGCGGGGACATCGTGGTCTCCGCGCTCCCACCAGAGCGCGCCGGCCACGCGGGCGGTCAGCCAGCCGGCGTCCTGGGCCGCGAGGTAGCACCGATGGATCGAGTCATCCGCGAGGTGGTGGACCATCGCGTCCTGCCAGCCGGTGACGCCGAGCGAGTGCAGGTAGGACTGCGCCTCCCGCAGACCGGCGGTGAGGTCGGCGAGGGTGTCGGCCGGCACCAGCCGCTCCACGAGCGCCATCGCACCCTCGTGCAGCAGCCCGGTGGGTTCGCCGTCGGCGTCCTGCTCGATCCGTCCGTCGGCGGGGTCGGGAGTCGTGCGGTCGATCCCGGCCAGGTGCAACGCCCGGCTGTTCACCCACGCGGAGTGGTGGTCGCGGTTGGGGAGGAAGACCGGCCGGTCCGGCACCAGGTCGTCGAGCACCGCCCGGTCGGGGCGGCCGTCGGGGAATGCGGACATCGCCCAGCCCCCGCCGAGGATCCAGAGCCGGTCGGGGAGGGCGGCGTACCGACCGATCGTCTCGACGTACGCCGCGAGCGTCTCGCCGCCGGTCAGGTCGCAGCGGATCCGCTCGAGGCCGCCGACGACGGGGTGCACGTGCGCATCGACGAAGCCCGGCGTGACCAGCCGGCCGCCGAGGTCGACCACCTCGTCCGCGCCGGAGAGGTGCGGCTGCACCTCGGCGTCGCCACCCACGGCCACGATCCGGTCGCCCCGGATGACCAGTGCGGAGGCCCAGCTGCCGGCAGCGTCGGCGCGGAAGACGGCGGCGTTGCGAAGCACGGTGGTCTGCATGGACGGCAAGGAAACGCCACAACCACGCCGTTGTCAACAGTGTTGACAACGCAACTTCCGTGATAGGAGTGTGTCTGCACCTGACCCTGGACAGACCCGGGACCGACGAGCGAGAGGCTGGGATGGCGGCGACGAAGACCCCGCGCAAACGCGCGGCGCGGGGACGCGGACCGACCCTGACCCGCGAGGCGATCCTCGACTGCGCCCTGGCGCTGGTGGAGCGCGAAGGGGTCAGCGCGCTCAGCATGCGCCGGCTCGGCGACGAGCTCGGGGTGGACGCCACGGCCTTCTACCGGCACTTCCGCGACAAGGACGCGATTGTCCTGGCCGCCTACGACCGGGTCACCGACGAGCTCGCCGAACTGGTCGGGGGCCTCGACGCCGAGCTCGGCTGGCGGGAGCGGCTGCAGCGGCTCGCCGCCGCCAGCTGGGACCTCGCCGAGCGGCAGCCGGCCATCTACAGCCTGGGGTTCGCCCGGATCACCGGCGGGCCGAGCGAACGGGCCGTCGTGGAGTTCATCCTGGCGACGATCGCCTCGACCGGGCTCCCGCGTGAGCGGGTCGTGCTGTTCTACCGCGCCTTCGCCGACACCACCTTGAGCCTGTGCGGCATGGCCGCGACCGTGGCCGCCCTCGACCCGGCAGTGCGTGAGAAGGACGCCAATGCGTGGACCAACATCTACGCAGCGTTGCCGCAGGCCGAATACCCGGCCGCCCGAGCGCACGCGACTGAGCTGCAACAGGTGGACGACGTCGATCTCTACCGCCTGGCCGTGGACGCGCTGCTCGACCGCGTAGAGCACGAGGCGACGGCTCTGAGCAACCCGGCATAGACCGATGAGCCCGCTCGGCCCATTCCCCCTCCACGGGCACCGCCGGCGTGTCAGCCTCGACGCTCTCCTACACCACCCAGCAGAGCGTGAACCCCCATGACACGTCTCCTGACGTCCAGCCCGGCCGAGAAGAAGAAGCCGGGTCGCAAGTGGCACCGCTGCAAGCTGCACAAGAAGCACACCTGCTGGCATGCGCGGACCTGCCCGCACCGCAAGCACAAGGCGCACCATGAGCCGGACTCCGGCGGCCCGCCTCCCGGTACGCCGAACCCGCCCGGCGCCCTGGACCAGCCGGCCGTCGTCGGCGGAGTGGCCACCGCGCTGGCGCTGCACGTCGCCAGCCGCTTCACCTACGGCATGACCCCGGCGCTCCTGGCGGAGATGGGTGGCTACCCGACCGTGCAGGCGTGGGTCGACGCGCAGCTGCAACCCGGCAGCCTGGCTGACGGGGATGCCGAGGCGACCGAGAGCTGGTGGCCGCGGCTCTCCTGGAGCCCGCAGACGATGTGGGCCAACGACCAAGCCACCCCCGGCGAGGCGTGGCGGGCGATGGCCGACTACCAGCGCTGGTGCCTGCAGCGCCGGATGC
Source organism: Nocardioides sp. (assembly GCA_003519585.1). Classification (GTDB taxonomy): domain Bacteria; phylum Actinomycetota; class Actinomycetes; order Propionibacteriales; family Nocardioidaceae; genus Nocardioides. The sequence goes on from DOWL01000035.1 coordinate 21,128, forward strand.
GCTCGCGCCGCCAACTGCTGGAGTCGGTGACCGAGTTCTTCGAGAACCATCTCCACGTGCCCGTCCACGACGACGGGGTCTTCGGCTTCCGGGCCGACTACGGCCGGCTGATCCGCAGCCACGCACTGGGCCGCTTCGACCAGATGCTGCAGGCGGCGATCATCCACCCGGCGATGGGGATCAGCCTCGACAACGCGTCCTCCACCAAGAAGGCGCCCAACGAGAACCTCGGCCGCGAGCTCCTCGAGCTGCACACCGTCGGGCGCGGCAACTACACCGAGAACGACGTCAAGGCCTCGGCCCGGATCCTCACGGGCTATCGGGTGCAGATGTGGTCCACGTGGAACGCGTGGTACGACACTCCCTCGCACTGGACGGGTCCGGTCCAGGTGATGGGGTTCAGCCACCCGAACGCCGACGCCGACGGCCGGGCCGTCGCGGCGGCGTACCTCGGCTATCTGGCGCGGCACCCCGCCACCGCCCACCGGCTGGCTCGCAAGCTCGCGGTGCGCTACGTCTCGGACGAGCCGTCGGTCCAGCTCGTCGACCACCTGGCCTCGGTCTATCTCGCATCGGACACCGCGATCGTGCCGGTCCTGCGGGCGCTGTTGTCGCATCCGGAGTTCCTGGCCTCGGCGGGGCTCAAGGTGCGCAACCCGGCCGACGACGTGGTCGCGACCTGGCGGGCGCTCGACATCCGGGCGGCAGCCCCGACCGGGGACGGCTCGGGCGCGAACGCGGTGCTGTGGCAGACCGTCTCCCTCGGGCAGGCGCCGTTCGACTGGGCGCGCCCCGACGGGCAGCCCGAGGACGGGTCCTCGTGGTCCTCGGTGTCGCGGGTGCTCGCGTCGTTCGAGACCCACTACACGCTGTGTGGCGGCTGGTGGCCGACGACCGACACGACGTACCACCCGGTGGCCTCGTGGGTGCCGGTCGCGGCGGGCCAGTCGATCCGGTTCGACGCCCTCGTCGAGCACCTCTCGCAAACCCTGCTCGGGCGTACGGCGACCGCGCGGCTGCTCCAGGCGTGCGTGCAGGTCACGGGGGTCGCGGCCGCCACCGCGATCACGACCAATCACAGCCTCGTGAAATGGGGCATGCCCACCTTGCTGACCACCGTGCTCGACAGCCCCGAGCACATGACCCGATGAGGCGCCGATGAGCTCCACGACGACCGACGGGGCAGCGACCGGCTGCTGCGAGGAGTTCGCGCGCGGCGCCGGCCTCAGCCGGCGCGGCTTCCTGCGCGGCGTCGCGGTCGTGGGAGGGGCTGCCGCGGTGACGGCCGTCCACGGCACCGCGTTCACCTCCACGGCGTACGCCGCGGCGCCGGTCGACCGGGTCCTGGTGCTGCTCTCGATGCGCGGCGCGTGCGACGGCCTCAGCCTCGTCGTCCCGCACGCCGACCCGGCGTACTACACGGCGCGCCCGAGCATCGCCGTACCCTCGACCCGGCTGCTCGCCAAGGACGGCTTCTTCGGTCTGCACCCCGCGCTCGCCCCACTGCTGCCGTGGTGGGACGCCGGCTCGATGGCCGCGGTCCACGCGGCCGGGCTGCCCGCCCCCAACCGCTCTCACTTCTCGGCCATGGAGGACCTCGAAGACGCCGACCCCGGCTCGTCGGCGCGGGTCGGCTGGCTGAACCGGCTGATCGGTCGCAACGGCGTCGGCTCGCCTATCGAGGCGATCCAGTTCGGCGGCGGGGTGCCGATGACCGCGCTGGCCGGACCGCAGCCCGCGCTGGTCACCGAGGACGTCGACTCGGTGAGCCTCTCGGGCTACTGGGACGCGCCGTCCGAGGCGAAGCGCCGCGCCGCGTTGTCCACCATGTGGGGCGGGGTGCCCGGGCCGTTGGCCGCCGGCGCGCGCAACGCCTTCGAGGTGGTCGACGACTTCGGACCGGTGCGCGACTCGTCGGCCACCGCGGCCAATGGCGCGGTCTACCCGACCAACTCCGACCTCGCCGCCGCGCTCGCCTCCGCGGCCCGCACGATCCGCGCCGACGTCGGCGCCGAGGTGATCGCCGTCGACCACGGCTCCTGGGACCACCACACGTGGATCGGCACTCCGGACAACGGCAACCTGCGCCGGATGGCCGACGAGTTCGCCCTCAGCCTCGCGGCCTTCCTCACCGACCTCGGCCCACTGGCCTCGAAGGTCACGATCGTGACCGTCAGCGAGTTCGGCCGCCGGGTGAAGGAGAACGCCAACCAGGGGCTCGACCACGGCTACGGCAACGTGATGTTCCTGCTCGGCGCCGGGGTCAAGGGCAAGCAGTACTACGGCTCGTGGCCCGGCCTCGCCGCCACCGACGACGCCGACCTGCTGGTCACCACCGACTACCGCAGCGTGCTGAGCGAAGTGGTCACCAAGCGGCTCGGCGCCTCCTCGGCCGAGGTGTTCCCCGGCTTCAGTCCCGCGCCGGTCGGCGCCGTCCTCGCTACGTGAACGCGCTCGAGCTCAACACCCGATCGACCTCGATGCGCAGGGCCACCCGCTCGGGGTTCGGCTTCGGCTGGCGATAGCGGGCGGCGTACAGCTCCACGGCCCTGGCCACGGAGTCGGCGTCGGCGGCGACCACACCGTGGCCCTCGATCGTCGACCAGCGTCCGCCGTCGACCTGGCAGGCGGCCACCGGCGCGAGCGTCGCGAGGTGGCGCGCCTTGACCGACGTACGCCGCGTGATCACCCACGCGCACCGCTGGTCGTGGTCGAGCACGACACCGACTGGGACCACATGGGGACGGCCGTCGGCACGCAGCGTGGTCAGCGTGCAGAGGTGTCGTTGGGTCCAGAACTCCAACAGGGGTTGGGGGAACGCGCCCCAAGGGACACCCATCAGATCCACCGCTGGAACCAGATGCGGTCCAGCCACTCGGAGCGGGTCAGCAGCTGGTCGGTGAAGATCGGCCAGAACCACGCGAAGTTGAGCACGGTCAGGACGAGGAACACCCCGGTCACCACCACGCCGAACGTACGCCGCGGCGAGGGCGCGCGGGAGCGCCCGATCAGCTTGCCCATCGTCAGGGTGAGCGCGAGCACCATGAACGGCAGCATGGCCACGGCGTAGAACAGGAAGATCGGTCGGGTGTCGTACTGCAGCCACGGCAGCCAGGTCGAGGCGAACCCGACGACCGCCACCCCGAACCGCCAGTCGCGGGCTCCGATCCACATCACCAGGGCATAGACCATCGCCAGGATCCCGGTCCACCAGATCATCGGCGTACCGATCAGCAGCACCTGCTTGAGACAGCTGCTGCCCTCGGGGGCATCGCAGCCGCGGGTGCCGGGCTTGATGTCGGTGTCGGCGGCCACGCCCACCGGTCGGTTGAGCAGCGGCCAGCCGGACGGCTTGGACTGATAGGTGTGCGAGGAGCAGTTCAGGAAGTGCGTATGGAAGGTGTAGACGTCGCGGTGGTAGTAATACAGCGACCGCAGCGACTGGACCACCTCGCCCAGCCCGTGCGCGTCCGGCTCGGTCGCCGTCGGCCACCGCTTGCCGCTGTTGTCGAGGTTGTCCTCCTGCAACTTGTCGTCGTCGTCGGTGGTGCAGGGGCGTTCCTCGATGAACTGCGTGTACTGCGTCGAGGACAGATGGTCCTCGTACTCGTTCGCGTGGATCAGCCACCCCGTCCAGGTGGCGGTGTAGACGATCCCGCCGATCACCACGAGGTGCACGAACGCCGGCAGGCCGTCGGTGACGATCGAGCGGAGCGTGGCCCACTGCACGCCGAACGAGCGGCGGGCGCCGGCGCTCCACAGCCACACCATCAGGCCGAACGCCGCGAGCGGGTAGATCGCGGTCCACTTGGTGCCGATCGCGAGCCCCCAGCAGATGCCGCTCGCCAACAGCCACGGCCGGAACAGCAGTGGTCGCACAGGGCCGAACGACGCGTGGTCGCGCACCTGCTCGGGCACCAGCCGGGCCAGCTTGGCGCGGTACCAGTCCCGGTCGCAGACCAGGCAGGTCACCGCGCACAGGATGAAGAAGGCCAGGAAGATGTCGAGCAGCGCCAGCCGGGAGAGCACGAACTGCAACCCGTCGAGGCTCAGCACCAGCCCGCCGACCAGTCCGAGCGCGGTCGAGCCCGTCATCCGGCGGACCAGCCGGCACATCACCAGGATCATCAGCGAGCCGACCACGGCGGCGGCCACCCGCCAGCCGAACGGGTCCATCCCGAACGCCTTCTCGCCCAGCGCGATCAGCCACTTGCCGACCTCGGGGTGGACCACCATCGACGGGTCGCCGGTCCACTGGCCGTTGGTGGTGCCGTCGAGGATCTTGTCGTTGGCGTCGTCGACGTACCCCTGCGCGTAGCCGAAGTGCAGGAGCGACCAGGCGTCCTTCGCGTAGTACGTCTCGTCGAACTCGAAGACCTTCGGGGTGCCGAGCTTCCACAGCCGCAGGAAGAGCGCGAGCAGCGCGACGCCGAGGCTGGCGGTCCAGCCGACGACCGGGTCTTCGAGATCGACCCGCCGCCTGGCGCGCTGCCAGGCGGTCGGCACCGGCCGCCCCGCGGCGTTCGTGGAGAGCCCCACCTGCTCCTCCCGCTGTACCTCCCCTGCGGGCAGCGTGGGGGTGCTCGTCACGCTGGAGAACTGTACGGGGGAGGAGGTCGGGTGGCGGTCCTTGTGGCACGCCTGGAGAGTCCGGTGGGAGAGTCGGCCCGTGGCCGAGCTGCACATCGACGTCAACGACTCCCGCACCGTCCTGCACCAGCGCGACGACCACCAGTTGGAGGGGCTCGTCATGCGGATGCACGAGCAGTTCGTCCGCGACGGTGGCGCCTGGTGCGCGGTGAGCCAGATGGGCCGGCGCACCATGATGTGGGTGCCGCGTACCGCGGTCCTCACCGCGCACTTCGACGCCGAGGACATCAGCTTCGCGCTCAAGAAGCTCACGGTGAACCTCGACCGATAGCGACCACCAGGTCCCGCCCGCAGGCTGCGATGATCGGTCCATGGCGCAAGACCCGGGGACGCTCGTGCTCGCGGGTACGCCGATCGGTCGGGTCGAGGACGCCTCGCCGCGGCTGACCCGCGAGCTGGCCGAAGCGGACGTGGTCGCGGCCGAGGACACCCGCCGGCTGAAGCGGCTCACCTCGGAGCTGGGCGTGACGATCACCGGCCGGGTGGTGTCGTACTTCGAGGGCAACGAGGTCCAGCGGACGCCCACCCTGTTGGAGGAGTTGGAGGCGGGGCGCCGAGTGCTGCTGGTGACCGACGCCGGGATGCCCAGCGTCTCCGATCCGGGCTATCGCCTGGTCGCCGCGGCGGTCGAGGCCGGGATCCCGGTGACGGCCGTGCCGGGACCGTCGGCGGTGCTGACTGCGCTGGCGGTGTCGGGGCTGCCGGTCGACCGGTTCTGCTTCGAGGGGTTCCTGCCGCGCAAGGCGGGGGAGCGGGCTCGCCGGTTGGTGGCCCTCGCAGGAGAGGAGCGCACCCTGGTCTTCTTCGAGGCACCACATCGCACTGAGGCGGCCTTGGTGGCGATGGCCGAGGCGTGGGGTGGCGAGCGCAGCGCCGCGGTGTGCCGTGAGCTCACCAAGACCCACGAGGAGGTACGCCGCGGCACGCTGGCCGAGCTGGTCGCGTGGGCCGCCGACGGGGTCCGCGGCGAGGTGACGATCGTGGTTGCCGGGGCCGAGCCCGCGGCCGCCGTACCGTCCGACGACGAGAGTCTGCGCGCGGCCGTCGCGGAGCGCGAGGCCACCGGGATCAGCCGCAAGGAGGCGATCGCGGAGGTGGCGCGCGCCGCGGGGGTGCCGAAGAGGCATGTCTATGACCTGGTCCATGTGCGAGCGGACCGCACATGAGTGAGCGACCGCCGGCGCCGGAGCCGCTACCGCATCCCGTCGTCGACAACCACTGTCACCTCGACATCGGGCGCGGTGACGAGGCCGCGCTGCCCGTCGAGGAGGCACTGGCTGCCGCCGCCGCGGTCGGCGTACCCCGCATCGTGCAGATCGGCTGCGACCTGCCCGGAGCGCGC
>DOWL01000035.1:27339-29480 GCA_003519585.1 Nocardioides sp.
GCCTGGTCGACGAGGCCCGAGGGGACCTCGACGCGGCGCTGGCCGAGATCGAGGAGCTGGCACAGGCGCACGACCGGGTGCGAGCGGTGGGGGAGACCGGGCTCGACACGTTCCGCACCGGGCCGGAGGGACGCGCCGTCCAGGAGCACTCCTTCCGCCGCCACATCGACCTGGCCAAGCGGCTCGACAAGACACTGGTGATCCACGACCGCGACGCCCACGACGACATCCTGCGGATCGTCGACGAGGAGGGCGTTCCGGACCGGTGGGTGATGCACTGCTTCTCCGGTGACGCGACGTTCGCGCGGGCCTGCCTCGACCGCGGCGCCTACCTCAGCTTCGCCGGCACGGTGACGTTCAAGAACGCCGCGCCGGTCCGCGAGGCGGCCGCGCTCGCACCTCGGGATCGGGTGCTCGTCGAGACCGACGCGCCCTATCTCACGCCGACGCCCCACCGTGGCCGCACCAACGGCTCCTACCTGGTGCCGCTCACCGTCCGCACCCTCGCTGACCTGCGCGGAGACGATCTGGAGGCGCTCTGCGCGGCCATCGACGCCAACACCGAGACCGCCTTCGGGGGCGCCTGGTGAGCGCGCTCCGGAGCCTTCGGATCGGCGCGCCAAGCCTTATTTGACGCCGGGGTGGCCCTTCTCACACTGTGGTTCGAGGGTTTGCGTTCTCTACTGCGGCGCTGGTGTATTCGTGCCCCATGCACTGCCATGGATCCCCCAAGACCCCCCGCGGAGCCTCTCGTCGGGCTCGCCGTACGGCGGTCCTCGCAGCCGGTACGGCGGCCCTCTCCGCGGCTCTCGTAGCCAGCGCGGTCGGCCCGGCCGCCGCGTCGCCGGCCAAGGGCGACCTGCCCGGCGTGGTCGAGAAGGCCGGCTATGTCCACGTCCGGATCGTGACCAAGACCATCGAGCGGCAGAAGTACGCCGAGGACGTCATCGAGCGCGAGGACAACACGATGAACGTCGGCGAGGTGAAGGTCGTGCGGCCGGGTCGTCCCGGGATCCGCGACATCACCTACCGGTTCCGGCTCGAGAACGGCCACGTCGTGAAGCGGACGGAGGTGGACACCGAGGTGCACCGCAAGGCGCGGGCCAAGGTCGTCCGCGTCGGCACCAAGGAGCCCTTCGGCGTGTGGGACCGGCTGGCCGACTGCGAGTCCGGCGGCAACTGGCACATCAACACCGGCAACGGCTACTACGGCGGCCTCCAGTTCAGCCTCGGCACCTGGCGCGCGTACGGCGGCACCGGCCTCCCGAGCCAGCACAGCCGGGAGACCCAGATCGCGATCGCCATCAAGCTGCGCAACGCCTCGGGCGGGTACGGCGCGTGGCCGGCCTGCGCGGCGCGGCTCGGTCTCCCGCGATAACGGGCGCACCCGGGCGTTCAACTGACGGGCAACTAACCTGACCGACATGGTCGGGTCCGAGGTGCAGCTGCTCGGGCCCGCCGACGTCCGGCGGCTGGCGGCCGAGCTCGACCTGCGGCCGACCAAGCAGCGCGGACAGAACTTCGTGATCGACGCCAACACCGTGCGTCGCATCGTCCGCGAATCCGGTATCGGCCACGACGACGTGGTCGTCGAGGTCGGCCCCGGGCTCGGATCGCTCACGCTCGCGCTGCTCGAGGTAGCCGACCGAGTGGTGGCGATCGAGGTTGACGACCTGCTCGCGGCTCGGCTGCCGGCGACCATCGCCGAGCACGCCGGCGAGCGGGCCGGGCGGTGCGAGGTCGTGCACGCCGACGCGCTGCGCGTGGACGGCGTGTCGGGGCCGCCACCCACCGCTCTGGTCGCCAACCTCCCCTACAACGTCTCGGTGCCGGTCCTGTTGCACCTGCTGACCGTGCTCCCGTCGCTGGAGCGGGGTCTGGTGATGGTCCAGGCCGAGGTGGCCGACCGGCTCGCCGCCGGCCCCGGCTCGCGGACCTACGGCGTCCCGTCGGTGAAGGCGGCCTGGTTCGCCGACGTGCGCCGGGCCGGGGCGGTGGGCCGCAACGTCTTCTGGCCGGCACCCAACGTCGACTCCGGGCTGGTCGCCTGGACGCACCGCGAGCCGCCGGTCACGAGCGCCACGCGCGAACAGGTCTTCGCGGTCGTCGACGCGGCGTTCGCGCAGCGCCGCAAGACCCTG
>DOWL01000035.1:29600-29833 GCA_003519585.1 Nocardioides sp.
GCGCAGCGCCGCAAGACCCTGCGCGGCGCCTTGAGCGGGCTGGCCGGGTCGCCACCGGCCGCCGAGGCCGCCCTCCGGGCCGCCGGCGTCGACCCGGGCGCCCGCGGCGAGGTGCTCGACGTGACGGCGTACGCGCGGATCGCCGAGGCCCTGGCGGCGGCTCGGACGTCGGAGGTCGGGCCGTGAGCATCACCGTCCGGGCCCCGGCCAAGATCAACCTCCACCTCGGCGTC
>DOWL01000166.1:0-7131 GCA_003519585.1 Nocardioides sp.
CGCAGACTGGGTGTCTTCGAAGCGTCGGCAACGCCGCCAGCGCGTGATCTGGGCGGCGTCCGGCGCCGCCAGGATTTGCGGGACACGCCCTAGTCCAGGAGCGAGCGCAGGTAGGCGCCCTCGGTCTCCGGATCCACGACGAAGTCGGAATGGAAGGCCGAGCGTTGGTAGCCGGTCGAGGTGCGGGGTACGTCGGGGACGCTTACCGAGAGGTCGAGCCGGTGTCCGAGCAGCGCGGACAGCTGGTATTCGTTGTGTGCGGGGTAGCCCTCGTGCGTCATCACGATGACGTGCCGCGGCCCGCCCGTGAGCGCGATGTGGAACATCGAGCTGCCGGCGAAGCCGGCCACGACCTCGGCGGCGCGGATCCGGGCGACCTGGTCGGGCAGCGGACTGTCCTCGGGGGCCACCACCGTGAATCCGGCATCGACGAACATCGCCTCCACGTCGTCGCGGTTGCGACAGCGCCGCTTGTCCGATCGCCGGGTGTGGAAGAGCCGCGCGGGCAGGTCGGTCGTCGTCGCCCGCGCGGCCAGGGTGGCGCCCACGTCGTCGTACACCCGCCGCAGGCCGGGGTGGACGAAGCCGCCGATCTCGTACATCGCGGTGGTGTCGAGCAGTCGCTCGACGCGCACCGGCTCGGTGACCTCGGTGACCAGCTCCGCGGGTACGCCGGCCGCCTCGAGGATCTCCAGCTCCCAGCTGGTCAGCGGCCGGTGCTCCATCGTCGCGACCAGCACCCGGATGTCGGGGTAACGCTGCCGCGCCTCTGCCCAGCCCCAGGCGTGGCCGAGCTGCTCGGTGAGCGCGTGCCCGAAGTGGTGCGGGAGGGGGCTGGTGAGGTTGAACCACACCCCGTCGAGCCGCTGCTGCGGCTCCGGCGGACGCTCCACGACCTCGGGGGCCAACTCCTGGAGCTCGCGGTTGCGCAGCTCGGGTCGGAGCTGGTGCCGGAAGCTCTCGGGCAGGACTGCGCCCTCCAGCCAACTGGCCCGTCCCGGCATCACCACGACCTGGTCGTACTCGCGGAGCGCGGCGGGCGGCGCGGCGAAGGAGGTCGGCAGTGGATTGCGGGGCAGCGGCCGGCTCGTGGTCACGGGCGAACCCACCGTCCAGGTCTCGCCCGGCACCGTCGTCAGTGTCCGTCCGGCCCGGGGCCGGTCGGCGAGGAAGCGGGCAACGGTGTCCTCACCGAGCTTGGCGAGCGCCTCCGTGGTCCGCGTCGCCACGACCCAGTCGCCCCCCACGGACACCCCCTCGAGTCCGCGCAGCAGCGCTCGCTGGTGGCGGGGCCTGAGTCCGGCCGCGGGGCCGACCTCGCCGGTCTGCAGCCGCTCGAAGAACCGCCGCCCGTCCGACTCCGGCAACCCCACCACGACCGTGCCACCCCCGCGGACCGACCACGACACCGCCGCGAACCTGCGCGGCAGATCCGGCCCGCCCGCGACGTCGATCAGCACGTCGTACGGCGCCTCGCCGACCAGGCGGCCGGACAGTTCGCTGGGCGACAGCGGGAGCCGGAGGACGGTGACCTGCGCAGCTGGGGCGAGTGCGCGCAGCCGGCCCAGGAGGGTGGACGCGTCGTCGCCGGCCAGCACGGCGACCCGGGCCTGGGAGCCGGTCGCGAGCGCCGTCGCGACGCGCTCCTCCGGGAGTCCGACCCGCTCGCGGGACCACGGTCTCCAGCGGGTCACCGTGCAGAGCCTAAGTCACGGCCTGGTTGTGCGAACCGTGCTGCCGGCGGCCCGGAGTAGGGTCACCCCGCGTGACGGACTCGCCGACCAGCGTGCTGGTGATGGGCGTCGTCAACGTCACACCCGACTCGTTCAGCGACGGCGGGCGGTACGCCGACCCGGCCAGCGCGATCGCCCACGGCCGGGCTCTGCTGGCCGACGGGGCCGACATCCTCGACGTCGGGGGCGAGTCGACCCGTCCTGGGGCAACGCGCCCGCTGGTCGAGGAGGAGTTGGACCGTGTGGTGCCGGTGATCTCGGCGCTGGCGGAGGAGGGCGCGCTGGTCTCGGTGGACACGATGCGGCACGAGGTGGCCGCGGCAGCGCTCGCGGCGGGGGCCCGGATCGTCAACGACGTCTCCGGAGGCCTCGCCGACCCGGAGATCCTTCGCGTGGCAGCGGCCGGCGAGGCGACGTACGTCGCGATGCACTGGCGCGCGCACTCCGACCGGATGGCCGACTTCGCGACGTACGACGGGCCCGGGGGTGTGGTCTCCGCCGTCCGGGACGAGCTCGCCGCACGGGCCGACGCCGCACTGGCCGCTGGGATCGCCCCCGAACGGCTGGTCCTCGACCCAGGGCTGGGGTTCGCCAAGCATGGCGAGCACAACTGGCAGCTGCTGGCCGACCTGGGCCCGATCCAGCAGCTCGGGTACCCGCTCCTGGTCGGCGCGAGTCGCAAGTCGTTCCTCGGCACGCTGCTCGCCGACGCAGAGGACCGGCCCCGGCCTCCGGAGGGCCGCGATGCTGCCACGACGGCGCTCAGCGTGCTCCTCGCCCGGGTGGGCGTGTGGGGGCTGCGGGTGCACGACGTACGCTCCACCCGCGACGCCCTGCGGGTGCTGGACGCGCTCGAGACCGCTCGGGAGGAGGCCTGATGTCGGTTGACGAGCTCGCCCTGACCGGCCTGGAGTGCTGGGGTCACCACGGTGTCTTCGAGCACGAGCGGCGCGAGGGACAGCGGTTCGTCATCGATCTCGTGCTGGGGATCGACACCGCGCCCGCGGCCGCCTCGGACGACTTGTCAGCGACGGTCGACTACGGAAGTCTCGCGTTGGCGGTGAAAGCCGCCGTCGAGAGCGATCCGGTCGACCTGATCGAGACACTTGCCCAGCGGATCTCGGAAGTCTGCCTCTTGGACAGCCGTGTTGAATGGGTGCGCGTCACGGTCCACAAGCCGGACGCGCCCATCGACGCGAGCTTCAAGGACGTTGCACTGTCGATCACCAGGTCGACCCGGTCGAAGACCCAGGAGGACCCCCTGTGACCGAGACCCCCAACCCGAACATCATCGACGCCGACACCCTCACGGGCGAGATGCGGCCGATCCGTCGGGCGGTGCTCGCGCTGGGCTCCAACCTCGGCGAGCGGATGGACAACCTCCAGGGGGCGGTGCGCGCTCTGGCCGACACGCCCGACGTCTGGGTGACCGGTGTCTCGCCGGTCTACGAGACCGACCCGATCGATGCCCCCGACGGTTCCGACCGCTTCCTCAATGCCGTCGTGCTGGCCGACACCACACTCGCCGCCACGCGGCTGCTCGATCGGGCCTTGGCCATCGAGGACGCGTTCGACCGCGAACGCAGCGAGGTCCGCAACGCACCGCGCACCCTCGACGTCGACCTCATCGTGGTCGGCGACCGGCGGGCGGACGACGAGCAGCTCCGGCTCCCGCATCCGCGCGCCGCCGAGCGGGCCTTCGTGCTCCGCCCGTGGCTCGACGTCGACCCGCAGGCGGAGTTCCCCGACCGCGGCCCGGTGGCCGACCTGCTCTCGGTCGTCGGCGAGGATGGCCTCCAGCGCCGCGACGACCTCGTCCTCGACCTCGAGTGACCGCCGTAAGCCCAACGTGACCCGCGACGTCGACCCCTATCTCGACCCGGGGTCCGACGACGACCGCCAGGAGCCGCCGGACCCGTCGGGGCGGCTACGGCCGACGTCGTACGCCGTGGTCGCCGCCTGGGCGATCGGCGGACTCGTCCTGGGCTGGCTGTGGCGCCGGGTGGCCGAGGAGCTCAACGGCACCGCTCCGCTGGTCTCCTGGGCGCAGCCGGCCGCCCTCTGGTTGGTGGCCTCGGCGATCGGCATCACCTGGTGGCAGACCTACCGCGCGGTGCAGGTCCGCCGCGAGCGACTGGAGCCGCACCGGGCGGTCAACCGGCTGGTGCTGGCCCGGGCGGGCGCGCTGGTCGGTGCGCTGGTCGCGGGCGGCTACGCCGGGTACGCGTTGAGCTGGGTCGGCGACCCGGCCGAGCTGGCCGGGCAGCGGATCCTGCGCTCGGCCGTGGCCGTGCTCGCGGGGATCGCCATGGTGGTCTTCGCGCTCCTGCTGGAGCGCGCCTGCCGGGTCCGCCCGGACCGCGAGAGCTAGGACTGCTCTAGAGCCCCAGGGCCCGTGCGGTCGCCCGGCTGACGACCTCGACCCGGCAGCCGTGCAGCGAGTCGGTGCGGTCGCGACTGCCGACGTAGGTCACCAGTCCGCTGCTGGTCCCGATCATGTCCTTGCGGACACACCAGATGTCGTCCTGGACGCCGTCGTCGGCGACGACGATGTGGTTGCTCTCGCCCTCCTCGGCGTACACGAGATCCGCGCCCGGGCCGGGGTAGATCAGGTCGTTGCCCTCGTCGCCCGTGATCTGGTCGTCGCCGTCTCCGGCGTCGATGACGTCGTCGCCGTCGCCGCCGTCCAGCTCGTCCTTGTCGTCACCGCCGTAGACGGTGTCGTTCCCGGCCCCGCCGGACACGTGATCGTGGCCTCCGGCGCCGTTGAGGAAGTCGTCGCCGTTCTGGCCGATGACCTCGTCGTCGCCGGTACCGCCATCGGCGACGTCATTGCCGGCGCCGGTCATCACGCGATCGTTGCCGCCGTCACCGGTCAGCTTGTCGGGGCCTCCGCCACCGTTGATGTCGTCGGCGCCGCCTCGCGCCTTGACGGTGTCGCGGCCGGCGCGGGCTTGGATGTGGTCCGCGTGGTTGGTGCCGACGATGTGATCGCGTCCTGCGTGACCGTTGACTGACCGGCCCACGGGAGACGAAGCCAGCGCGTCCACGGCGGTCGGCGCGAGGGTGAGTGCGACCGCCGCGCCGAGTGCGCAGACGGTTCGCCTGAGGGGGAGGGAGATAGTCATGCACCTTCCGGTAGCCGCATACCCCCGGGAGTATGCATCGGCTAAGCCGGGATCGCCCAACCGGGGTCGAGCGTGTCGCGCGGACGGGGGCCGCCGAGGGCTCTAGCCTGCCCCTATGGCTTCCCCACCAGTAACACAGGCAACACGGAGGCGTCAGCGGTCGATCCGCGTGACGACCGCCGTGGGCCTGATCGTGCTCGCTGCGCTGGTCGTCGCCGGCGCAGCTGTGAGCGGCTCGTGGCTCCTCGTCACGATCGCCGCCGGGCTCGGCGTCGCCCTCGGCGCCGCAGCCACCCGGATCACCCATACCGAGCTCGTCGCCTCGCGGGTCGAGGCGGCGCGCGACCGCGCCGCGCAGGCCGTCGCCTACAACGAGCTCACCGAGGTCCGCACGTCCGAGCACGCGGCGTACGTCGCCGACGTGCAGTCCCGGATCAACGAGAAGGAGCAGGCGCTCGACGAGCTCGAGCTCGCCCTGTCGCTCTCCCAGCGCCGCGCCGCCACCTCCACGCGCAAGCGCAACGCGGAGGGACGCCGGGCCGCCGGCCTCCAGGTCCGGCTCACCGAGGCCGAGGAGCGGGCCGGGATCGCGCAGTTGCGCGTCGTGGAGCTCGAGCAGGAGGTGCTCGCCCTCCGCGCCGAACTCGAGGCTGTCACCGCCGCCTGGCACAGCGTCGAGCACCTGCGCAAGCACGCCTGAGCGGGGCGTTCCGCGCTCGTACCCCCACCCGCGCACGCCACTTGTAACTGAGTGTTACGTCATCTACCTGGGCGTTATAACGCCCACCTAGAAGTCGTAACACTCAGTTACATGTGCGTGGGGCGCCTAGGGCTCTGCGAGGATGACGGCTTGTGATCCCGGAGGAGAGTCGCTTCCACGCCGATCCCGAGGAGCTCGTCGCCGCGTCGAAGGCGCTCCCGGAGGGCTGGTACGTCGACACCCCGGACCCCGACGACCCTGCGGACCTGCGTCGGCTCACCGAACTGCTGCGCGCCCACGAGCGCGAGGGCCGAGGCTGGGCCGGCGCCGAGCAGGACGACGTCCTCGTCGAGGTCTCCGACCACGGACTGCGGACCCGTCAGAACGTTGTCGTGCGCGACGGTTCTGGCCTGATCCGGGCCTGGGGGAGCGTGCACGACCGGGCCAGTGGCCGGATGCTGTTCGTGCACGTGGTCGAGCGGGCGCTCGCCGAGCCGCTCGGACTGGCCTGCTCGAGTGTCCTCGTGGAGTGGGCGGTGGCGCAGGCGCGCGAGGTGGGGTCGGCACGAGGGCTCGAGGTGCAGCAGATCGACACGGGCGTCTTCGCCGGCGACGAGCGGCAGCGCCACTGGCTGGCTGAGGCCGGGTTCGCTCACGTGCGCACCTGGTGGCAGATGAGCCGGCCCGTGACCCCGGATGAGGTGCACCTCGTCGAGGACCCGGCGCACTGGGAGCAGGACGGGGTCGTGGTCCGGCTGGTGGCTCGCGAGGCCGACGGGCGGCCGGCGGAGGCCGATCTGCGCGCCGTCCACGACGTGCTGGAGGCCGCGTTCACCGACCACTTCAACTCCAAGCCGGAGACTCTCGACGAGTTCCTCTTCCGGTTGCGCGAGGATCCCGGTCACCGCTGGGACCACTGGTGGCTGGCCGAGGTCGACGGCGAGCCCGCGGGCGCGCTGGTCGGCACGGCGTCCGCGTCGGCGTCGTACGTCGCCTACATCGGCGTGATCGAGCTGGCGCGGGGACGGGGAGTGGCCAAGGGGCTGCTCCGCACGGTCATCGCGGACGCCGCGGCGCGCGGCCGGTCCAGTGTCGGTCTCGAGGTCGACGCCGACTCGCCGACGGGCGCCGACCGGCTCTACCGCGGCCTGGGCTGGGAGACGTCGTACGTCACGGAGTCGTGGCACCGCGACGTACCGGTCCCATGAGCATCACCGTCACCTGGTGGGGCCACGCGACCGCCACGGTGCAGACCGGCGACACGCGGGTGGTCACCGACCCGGTGCTCGACGACCACCTCCTGCATCTGAGGCGGTACGCCGTCACGCCGTCGCACGAAGCCCTCGCGGCCGACGTGGTCGTGATCTCGCACCTGCACCACGACCACTGTCACGTGCCGTCGTTGGCCCGGTTCGGCCCCGAGGTGCCGATCCTGGTGCCGCGCGGCGGTGAGCGGCTGCTGGCCCGGATCGCCGGTGACCGAGTGGTGCCGGTGGCGCCCGGTGACGTGGTCGAACGGGCCGGCGTACGCATCGAGGTGCTGCCGGCCACCCACGACGGCCGCCGCCCC
>DOWL01000166.1:7221-7630 GCA_003519585.1 Nocardioides sp.
CCCCTGGTCGCGCGACACCCCGCCTCCGCCGCCCCTCGGCTTCCGGGTCGAGGGCGCCACCGGCTCGTGGTGGTTCCCCGGCGACACCGAGCTCCGGGAGGACATGCGCGACGTCGGCTCGGTCGACCTCGCCCTGGTGCCGATCGGTGGGTGGGGTCCGACGCTGGAGGACGGGCACATGCACCCCGAGCACGCCGCCGAGGCTGTCGAGCGGNNTGCCCGTGCACTGGGGCACGTTCTGGCCCGCCGGACTGCGGCTGATCGCCAAGGCCAACCACCACCGGCTCTTCACCACCCCCGGTGAGCGGTTCGCCGAGGTCATGGAGAGCTCGCCGACCGAGGCCGTCGTGGTCGCGCCCGGGACGACGGTCTCGCGCTGACCCCCAGCTGTAACTGAGTGTTCGTGCAT
>DOWL01000166.1:7787-16594 GCA_003519585.1 Nocardioides sp.
AGCTGTAACTGAGTGTTCGTGCATCTAGTTGGGTGCTTGAACGCCCATCTAGATGTCCGAACACTCAGTTACAAGCACTGGTGTGGCGGGTGGGGCGTACGGCGCGGGTCAGGCGGCGCCGTCGACCAGCGAGGCCCGGAGCGCTCGATGGATGCCGGCGGGAGTGAGTACGCCGACGAACCGCGCGCCGTCGGTGACGCCCACGATGCCCTTGTCGTCGCGCAGCATCGCTGCCAGCGCCTCCTCGAGGGTGGCGTCCACCGAGACGGTCGAGGCGAGGTCGCCCGCGGTGATGCCGTCGAGCGGCTCGAGCTGGTCGGCGTCGATCGCGGTGACGGTCAGCCGGCGCAGCCCCTTGGTAGCGCCGACGAAGTCCTCGACGAACTCGTCGGCGGGGTGGCCGAGCAGTTCGGCAGGGGTGCCGTACTGGGCCAGCCGGCCACCGGTCGCGAAGACCGCGACCCGGTCGCCCATCCGCACCGCCTCGTCGATGTCGTGGGTGACCATGACGACGGTCTTGCCGAGCTCCTGCTGGATGCGCAGGAACTCGTCCTGCAGCCGGACCCTCACGACCGGGTCGACCGCTCCGAACGGCTCGTCCATGAGCAGCACCGGTGGGTTCGCGGCGAGAGCCCTGGCCACGCCGACCCGCTGCTGTTGACCGCCGGAGAGCTGGTGCGGGTAGCGGTCGCCGTACTGGGCAGGGTCGAGCCCCACCAGCTCCAGCAGTTCGTTGGCCCGCTTGCGCGCCACCGCCTTGGACTCGCCGTAGAGCAGCGGCACGGTCATCACGTTGGTGACGATCTTCTGGTGCGGGAACAGCCCGATCTGCTGGATGACGTAGCCGATCCCGCGCCGGAGCTTGACCGGGTCGGTGCGGGTGACGTCGACGCCGTCGATCTCGATGGTCCCCGTGGTGGGCTCGATCAGCCGGTTGATCATCTTCAGCGTCGTGGACTTGCCACAGCCGGACGGGCCGACGAGGACGACGAGCTCGCCCGCAGCCACGTCCAGATCTAGCTGCTGGACCGCCACCGTGCCGTCGTCGTAGGTCTTGCCGACCCCGGACAGCCGGATCATGGTGTGCCCGGTTCCCCGATCGGTAACCTCCATGCAGTGACACTACTGGCGGTCGGCGGGGCCTCGGCGCTGTCGTCCGCCGACGGCCCGACCTGCTACAGCCGGCTCACCAACGACTGGATCTGCGCGCAGTACGTCAAGGACTTCCGCCCGGAGCTCCAGCAGGCCACGATCGAGCACCTCCAGATCACCGCGCTCGCCGTCCTGCTCGGCGTCCTCATCGCGTTCCCGATGGCGCTCGTCGCGCGCCGCTACGCACGGCTCGAGTCGTCGATCCTCGGGATCGCCACCGGCATCTACACGATCCCATCGCTGGCCCTGCTGCCGCTGATGGTGCCGTTCACCGGGCTGTCGAAGACCACGGTGGTGATCGCGCTCGCCCTCTATGCCCTCACCATCTTGGTCCGGGCGATCCTCGAGGGGCTCCGCGGCGTACCCGACGAGGTCGTCGAGGCCGCCCGCGGGTTAGGGTACGGACCGACCCGGCTGCTGTTCCGGGTCGAGCTGCCGCTCGCCCTGCCGGTGATCATGGCCGGGCTGCGGGTGGCGACCGTCTCCACGGTGGCGCTCACGACGATCGGCTCGCTCGTGGCGTACGGCGGGCTGGGCAACCTGATCAAGGACGGCGTCAACTCGAACTTCCGAGCCGAGTTGTTCACGGCCTCGCTGCTGTGCGTGGTGATCGCGGTGCTGCTCGACGTGGTCATCGTGCTCACTCAACGGGCGATGACCCCGTGGGCCCGGGGGGTGCGCGCGTGAACGTCCTGTCCGACGCCTGGACCTACCTGACCACCAGCGCGAACTGGTCCGGCGACCAGGGGATGCTGCATCTGCTCCTGCAGCAGTTGCTCCTGACCGCGACCGCGCTGGCGATCGCCCTCCTGGTCGGGCTGCCGATCGCGCTGTGGCTCGGACATCTGGGTCGCGGCGGCTTCCTGGCCATCAACGTCTCCAACATCGGGCGAGCGATCCCGACCTTCGCCCTCCTGGCGATCTTCGTGACCGCGGACTTCCCCGGCACCGGCGAGTTCGGCCCGTACGGCCGGGCCGGGCTGGCCACGCTCTTCGCCCTGGCCCTGTTCGCGCTGCCGCCCCTGATCACCAACGCCTATGTCGCCGTACTCGAGGTCCCGGCCGAGATCAAGCAGGCCGCGGACGGCATGGGGATGACGGGGTTCCAGAAGTTCTGGCGGGTCGAGCTCCCGCTGGCTCTGCCACTCATCATGAGTGGCGCGCGGCTCGCGCTGGTGCAGGTATGGGCAACCGCGACGATCGCCGCCCTGGTCGCCGGTCCGGGACTCGGCCGGGTGATCACCGACGGCTTCTTCCGGACCAACTACGGCAAGGGCATCGCCGGCGCGATCGTGGTCGGCCTGGTCGCGCTGATGCTCGAACTGCTGGCCGCCGGTGGGCAACGGCTCGCCACTCCGGCCGGGATCGGGGGTTCGTCATCGAAACGTGACCCGAAGGGTGAACCGGGAATGTCGGCGGCCCCGCCTACGGTTGCAGCAAGCGCCGGCGCCGCCGGCACCCAGTGAGGCCCGCTCGGGGGGCAGCCTCATTCCGGACACGCGTGGCCGGCCGGTCACGGGACACAGAAGGAACGACCATGTCGACCAGAATGTCGATCAGACGACAGCTTGCGGCGGTGCTCTCCGTCGGCACCCTCTTCTTCGCCACGGCGTGTGCCGGTGACGACCTCAGCTCAGGCTCCGGCAACGCCGACGAGTCGACCAGCGCCTCGGCGACCACGTCCGAGTCCGGCGACGCGACCAGCGCGGGTGGACCGCTGACCCTGGCCGGCCAGAACTTCCCCGAGGCCACCTTGGTGGCTGCGATGTATCAACAGCTCCTCGAGAAGGCCGGCTACCAGGTCGAGGTCAAGCTGGTCGACTCGCGCGACGGCTACATGGCCACCTTCCCCGGTGACGTCGACGTCGTCCCCGAGTACGTCGGCGGCATCGTCAACTTCCTCAACTCGCAGAAGAACGGCGACAACGCGACCCCGTTCGAGGCCGGCGACGGCACCCAACTCGCCCAGGACGGCCAGGCGCTGCTCGACGAGGCCGGGATCACGCTGCTCGACCAGTCCGCCGCGACCGACACCAACGCGTTCATGGTCACCCAGAAGTACTCCGACGACAACGGCGTCACCAAGCTCTCCGACCTCGAGGGCGTCAGCGTCACGCTGGCCGCCGCACCCGACTGCGAGGGTCGGCTCGACTGCGAGGGCGGCCTGGTCGACCAGTACGGCATCGACATCAAGCAGGTGCTGCCGCTCGGCTACGCCAGCGACCAGACCTACCAGTCGGTGATCAGTGGCGAGTCCGAGCTGGGCGAGACCAGCACCACCGACGGCAGCCTGGAGTCCCAGGGTCTGGTCGTGCTGGAGGACGACAAGCAGATCCAGCCCGCGCAGAACCTCGTGCCGGCGGTCTCCACGGAGTTCCTCACCGCGCATCCCGATATCGCCGACATCCTCAACCCGCTGATGGCGGCGCTCACCACCGAGAACCTCACCGAGCTCAACGGCCGGGTGGCCGTCGACCGTGAGAAGCCGGAGGACGTGGCCGCCGACTTCCTCAGCCAGAACGGGCTCCTCTAGCCCGCCCGACGGTGGCTGAGGTGCGAGGAGCGCCAGCGACGAGCCTCGAAGCCTCCGAAGGGATGGCGCCCGGGCGAGTACCAGCCTCGGCTGCCGGGGCTTCGAGGCTCGCAAGCTCGCACCTCAGCCACCGTTAGCGCACGTCACCGCTCGGTGGACCGCACCTCCAGTGCGGCGGGCGCCACGGTCCGTACGTCGAGCACGTCGGCGGGCAGGTCGAGCCGTCGGCCGTCGGCGGACTCGACGCGGTCCAGCGGCCGGCCGAGGTCGCGCGCGTAGGCCACGACGGCCTCGGCCTCGGCGCGGCGGCCCTGTTCGACCAGCCAGCCGACCAGCCGGTCGGCGGGCAGCAGCCCCGAGTGGGTCAGCGACCGGGAGCCCCAGATCGACAGCACGCCGGTGCGCAGCAGCTCCCACCAGGCGTCGTCGCAGCCCGGCAGCTCGGCGAAGTAGCGGTGCAGGTCGCCGGCCAGGACCCGGTCGCGGAACATCGCGGTGACCTTGGGCGCGCCGTACTCCTCGACGCTGCGCAGGGAGGTGAGCTTGGTCTCCCAACGGTCGCGGAGGTCGTCCAGCGAGGAGCGCTGCTGGGTGATGGAGGACCCGTCGGAGCGGATCCGCCAGTGGTAGACCACCTCGGGGATCAGTCCGAACCGGCGCGCGCGGAGGTAGGCGAGCGTGGTGGTCGGCTGGTCCTCGTAGCGGGTCCCCTCGGGCCACGACAGCGCGGTGTCGCGCCAGAACGACGTCCGGAACAGCTTGTTCCACGCGAAGACGTCGCCGAGGATCTCGGGCAGGTCGTCGATCACCAGGTCCATCCGTTGGCGGTGCAGCCGTCGCATCCAGGGCGGCTCGACCAGGCGGGGGTCCTCGGCGGTGCCTTCCAGTCGGGCTACCGAGCCGACCACGAAGTCCGCACCGGTGCGGGTCAGCTGCTTGAG
The DNA here is from genome assembly GCA_003519585.1 of Nocardioides sp. GTDB lineage: Bacteria > Actinomycetota > Actinomycetes > Propionibacteriales > Nocardioidaceae > Nocardioides. Next base: position 12,414 of record DOWL01000166.1, read on the forward strand.
CAGCGCGGCATACGCCCCGGGCGGCACCATGTCATCGGAGTCGGCGAAGGCGAGCAGGTCGCCGGTGGCGTGCCGCAAACCCTCGTTGCGAGCCGCGCCGAGCCCGCGGTTCTCGGTGTGCACCACCCGCACCCGGGGGTCGCGGGCGGCGTAGGAGTCCGCGATCGCGCCCGACTCGTCGGGTGACCCGTCATCCACCACGACCACCTCGAGCCCGACTCGCCCCAGCGAGGGGGCCTGCGCCAGCACCGAGTCGAGGCACGCCGGGAGGTAGGCCGCGACGTCGTACGCCGGCACCACGACGCTCAGCAACGTGGAGCGGCGCCTCGCGAACATGGCCCGAACGTTAGCCACCGATACCATCGACCCCCGTGACCGAGCTCAGCCTGACCGACCCGACGACGTACCCGCGCAAGGTGCTCTTCGTCGCCGGCGCCGGCCGCAGCGGCACCAGCACGATGGCCGGGTTGATGCGGCTCATGGGGTTGCACGTGCCCCAGCCGGAGGTCGTGGCCGACGAGACCAACCCCAAGGGTTTCGGGGAGCCGCGCTGGGTGGTCGACCACCACGACCGGCTGCTCAAGGAGGCGTTGGTCCAGGTCAGCGACTCGCGACCCGAGGCGTGGTTCGAGACGGGGCGGGTCGCCACGCGCGAGCCCGAGCGGATCGCGACCGCCGAGTGGCTGGAGTCGCACTTCCAGGTCAGCCCTGAGCTGGTGGTCAAGGACCCGCGGCTGGGCTGGTTCCTTGGCCTGTGGCGGGTCGCGGCGGTCCGGACCGGCGCCACCCCGGTCTTCGCGACCATGCTGCGCGCGCCCAGCGAGGTGGTCGGCAGCAAGCAGACCTACTACGCCAACCGACTCGGCTCGGCGCACCTGGCGGCGAGCTGGCTCAACATGATGCTCCACACCGAGCGCGGCACCCGCGAGTCGGTCGCCGACGGGGGCCGCGTCTTCGTGCGCTACGAGGACCTCCTCACCGACTGGGTGAAGACCAGCATGTACGTCGCCGAGACGCTCCAGCTTCAGCACGTGCTGCACGCCGACAGCGAGCAGATCCGGGACGGCCATCGGTTCGTCGACCCCAACCTGCGCCGGATGAGCCAGTCGCTCGACGACCTCGGTCTGCCCCCGCGGCTCCACGAGCTCACCGGGTCGACCTGGGAGGAGCTCAACAAGCTGGCCGACCCGGGCGGCGACACTCCCGCGGTGCACGAGGCGCTCGACCAGCTGCGCGAGGCGTACGTCGACCTCTACGAGGAGTCGGCGGCCATCTCGCGGTCGTCGGTGGTCGCCGCCGAGCAACGGCTCAAGCGACAGCGCAGCGACGCACCGCCGCCCGCGCCGAGCGGCGCCGACCGGATCCCGCACGGTGTCCGGGCCGCGATCCCGCCATCGGTACGGCGCGGCCTGCGCAAGGTCGCCGGCCGCGAGCGGCCGGCGTGAGAGGTGCTGGCGTGAGCGCGACCGGCCTGGCCAATCTCGAGGGTCACAGCGACTTCGACATCACCTGGCCCTGGACCCGACCCGGCGGACTGCGCCCGGGCAGCACCGCCGTGCTCCGGGTCAAGGACGAGGCGCGCAGCCTGCCCTGGGTGTTGCCCCCGCTGCTGCGCGCCACCGACCACGTGCTCGTGGTCGACAACGGCTCGACCGACGGCACCCCCGAGGTGGCCGCCAGGACCTCCCAGGACGTGGGACTGTCGCACAAATTGTCACAGGCGACCTACCCCTTCGCGGTGGCTCGCGCCGGCGCCGAGCACCTGGCGACGCCCGAGCTCTCCGTGCACTCGCTGTCGTACTTCTACAACTGGTGCTTTGCCCAGGTGGAGACCCGCTACTCGTGGAAGTGGGACGGCGACATGGTCCTCACCACTGAAGGCGAGGTGTCGATCGGTGACCTCGGCTGGCAGGTGGGGGACGTCCAGTCGATCATCCGGGTCCCGCGTCATGGTCTCTACCTCGAGAGCGAGTCGAAGGGCTTCCTCGACCTCGGTCTGCGCAACGCCGAGGAGTGGGGCTTCCCGATGGGGCCCGACTTCGTGTTCACCAAGGCCTACGAGTGGGAGATCCGCACCACGCCGCAGCCGGTGCGCTCGATCGGGCTCCCGCACGGTTTGTGTGTGGAGTTGAAGTACCTCGACGGCGACGAGTTCGCGCACTGGACCGACCCCGCGTCCTTCGCCACGTCGTACCGCAACAAGCGCAAGCGGCGCGAGTGGACCGTCTACAACGCACTGCTGGAGGGCACCGTGCTCCCGGGTGTCCACGAGATCACCGCACCGCCCGGCGTGCACATCGTCGACCACGTCACCCAGGAGTGGCTTCCCCGCGCCCCGCGGCCGCTCGAGGTCGGGCTGCCCGAACTCGCACCGCAGTCGCCGGCCCAGCAGGCGCTGGCGTCCAGAGAGGCCAGCGAGTCCGGGAAGTAAACCCCGCGGTCGTGTCGTGCTCGTCACGCCCGGAGCGGTGTCGGGACGGGAAACAACGTCGTACCGTTGGCGTTACAGCAACGAAGTAGTCCGGTACCCGCCTCGGTGGGATTGGAACGAAACGGAGTCCACATGGCTCACCTCACGGTGGGTGTCGTCGGTGCGGGTCGCGTCGGCGCAGTCCTCGGTGCAGCATTGCGCGCGGCCGGTCATGACGTGGTCGCGGCGGCCGGCGAGTCCGACGCATCGCGTCGGCGGATCGCCGAACTGTTGCCCGGCGTCGCGCGTCGCAAGCCCACCGTCGTGGCGCGGGCCTGCGACCTGCTGCTGCTCGCCGTACCCGACGACATGCTGCGCAACGTCGTGACCATGCTGGCCGACAGCGGCGCCCTGCACGCCGGTCAGTACGTCGTGCACACCTCGGGCCGGCACGGACTCGAGGTCCTCGCCCCGGCCCGGGCGGTCGGAGCCCGGGTGGCGGCGATGCACCCGGCGATGACGTTCACCGGCACCCAGGTCGACCTCGATCGCCTCCCGGGCACGGTCTTCGGTCTCACCGCAGGCACCGACGAGCGGGCGTTGATCGAGGGCCTGGTCGCCGACCTCGGCGGGACCCCGATGTGGGTGCCCGAGGAGATGCGCACGCTCTACCACGCGGGTCTGGCGCACGGGGCCAACCACCTGGTCACGCTGGTCACCGAGGCGATGGAGATCCTCTCCGCCGCCGGCGCGGCCGACCCGGCGAGCACCCTGCGACCGCTCCTCACGGCCGCCCTCGACAACGCGCTGGCGCAGGGCGACGCGGCGCTCACCGGGCCGATCGTGCGGGGCGACCTCGGCACCGTCCAGGCCCACCTCTACGACATCACCGCCAACGCGCCGCAGACCCTCCCGTCGTACGTCGCACTGGCCCGCGCGACCCTCGACCGAGCGGTCACCGATGGCCGGGTGGTCCCGATCCGGGCGGCTCGGATCCGCGATCTCCTCGACGCCGCGGCGACCGGTGCCCCGCTGGGTGAGGTCCGGACACCCGGGCAGGCATGAGTCGGGAGCCCGTCCTCGCGCACACGCGCGAGGAGCTCGCCGCGCTGCTCGCCGACGCCCGCGGCGCCGGTCGGCAGGTCGGACTGGTGCCCACCATGGGCGCGCTGCACGAGGGTCACGCCAGCCTGCTCCGGGTCGCTCGCGCGCGGAGCGGCGCCGGCCCGGTCGTCACCTCGATCTTCGTCAACCCGTTGCAGTTCGGGCCCTCGGAGGATCTCGACCGCTATCCACGCACCCTCGAGGCCGACCTCGAGGTGTGTGCCCGCGAGGGTGCCGACGTCGTCTTCGCGCCGGCAGTGGACGAGGTCTACCCGGGGTGGCCCGCTCAGCCCCAGGTCACCGTCGAGCCCGGTCCGCTGGCCACCGTGCTCGAGGGCCGGACCCGGCCGGGCCACTTCCGCGGCGTGCTCACCGTGGTCGCCAAGCTGTTCGGCCTGGTCCGCCCCGACCTCGCGGTCTTCGGCGAGAAGGACTACCAGCAGCTCGCCGTCGTGCGCCGCATGGCCGCCGACCTGTACCCCGCGGTTCGGGTCGTCGGCGGGCCGCTCATCCGCGACGCCGACGGGCTGGCCCTCTCCTCGCGCAACGCCTACCTCTCGCCGCAGGAGCGCCAGCGGGCCCTCAGCCTCTCCGCCGCCCTGCGGGCCATGCAGGCACAGGCGGGACAGGGTGAGCGGCGGGGCCCGGCGCTGATCGAGGCCGGCCG
>DOWL01000166.1:16703-17130 GCA_003519585.1 Nocardioides sp.
CCCGGCGCTGATCGAGGCCGGCCGAGCCCTCCTCGAGGTCGATGGGCTCGACTACCTCGAGGTCGTCGACCCCGACTCCCTCGCCCCGCTCACCCGGCTCGACGGGCCGGCGCGGGCCCTGGTGGCGGGTCGGGTCGGCCGGACCCGCCTGATCGACAACCTCCAGCTCTGGGCCTGATGTGGACCTCGGAACCGCCATCCTGCTGGGCGTCGTCGCCCTGCTCGCCATCAACCGCTTCCTCCTGGCCTTGTCGGGCTGGCACGAGCGGCGCGCCGTCTTCTGGGGCGTGCAGGTCCTCAACCTCCTCGCCGCCTGCTTCATGGTCGTCTATGGCATCCCCGATCTCCCCGGGATGCTGAAGTACGCCAACTGGCTGGTGGCCCTGATCTTCATCTTCCACATCGTGCAGAACAACGACCTGTGTGT
>DOWL01000063.1 GCA_003519585.1 Nocardioides sp.
GCCGATGATCAGCTGGCGCTGGCCACGGCCGATCGGGGTCATCGAGTCGATCGCCTTGATGCCGGTCGCCAGCGGCTCGCTCACCGACTGGCGCTGCATGACACCGGGAGCCTGCAGCTCGAGCGCGCGGCGCTCGCTGGACTCGATCTCACCGAGGCCGTCGATCGGGGTGCCGAGCGGGTCGACCACGCGGCCCATGAAGCCGTCGCCGACGGGGACCGAGAGGATCTCGCCGGTGCGGCGAACGCTCTGGCCCTCTTCGATGCCCTCGAAGTCACCGAGGATGACGACGCCGATCTCACGGGTGTCGAGGTTGAGGGCGATGCCCAGGGTGCCGTCCTCGAACTCCAGCAGCTCGTTGGCCATCGCCGAGGGGAGCCCGGACACCCGCGCGATGCCGTCACCGGCGGTCGCGACCGTGCCGACCTCCTCCTTGGCTGCCGCCGAGGGCTTGTAGTCGTCGACGTACTTCTGGAGCGCGTCCCGGATCTCCTCCGGGCGGATGGAGAGCTCCGTCATGTTGATGCCCCTCTCACAGGGATTGAGTCCTTGGGTGTCTGCGTCGTTTGGGTCTGGGTGGTGGTTCAGCCGGCCAGCCGGCGGCGGGCGTCATCGAGCCTGCTGACCACGGTGCCGTCGATGACGTCGTCGCCGATCTCGACCCGCAGGCCGCCGATCAGGGACGGGTCGACGACCACGTGCAGCTGGACGTCCTTGCCGTACTGCCGGCCGAGCGCCGCGGTCAGCCGCGACTGCTCGTCGGCGGACAGCTCGTGTGCGGTGTGCACGGTGGCGACCGCTTCGGAGAGCGCCTCGGCCGCTTGGTCGAGGTAGTCCTGCAGCGCGGCCTCCACGGTCCCCCGGCCCCGGTTCACGGCCTGGCCCACGAGGACAGTCGTGGCCGGGAGGGTGTGCCCCTCGATCAGGCCGAGGAGCAGCTTGCGGCGGTCCTCCACGCTCCGCGAGGTGTCTGCCAGCGCGCCGCGCAGGGCGACGTCGTTGTCGATCATCCGCTTGACCGCGAAGAGCTCATCACCGACCTGCTTGCCGTGGGCACCGGCCGAGCGGACCGTGGCGGCGACCGCCAGCCGCTCGAGCGCCTCGGGCAGGTCGGTCGCCGAGATCCAGCGTCGACCGGCGGCCTCGGCCACCAGCTTCAGCGCGGGCTCGGCGAGCGCGTTGCCGAAGACCGCCCGGGCCAGACCCGTCCGGGCCTCGCCCTCGACCGAGTTGTCGGTCAGGGCGCGGCGCAGGGCTGCGTCGCGGTGTACGACCGTGGCCACACCGAAGAGCTGCGACCCCAGGGTCGCCGCCTCCTCCAGGGTCCGCGTGCCGCTCGCCTGCTGATCGAGGTCGGCGAGGGCGTCGGCAGAGGCTCCGCGCAGCATCAGGACGGCGCTCCGTTCCGAGCCTGCTCGCTGGTCTCGAGCGACTCGAGATCGGCGAGGAACCGGTCGACCACGCGACCGCTGCGCTCGTCGTCCTCGAGGGCCTCACCCACGATGCGCCCGGCGAGGGACGTCGCGAGGGTGCCGACCTCGGCCCGCAGCGAGGTGAGGGCCTGCTGGCGCTCGGCCTGGATCTGGGCCTGCGCCTGATCCTTGACCTTCTGCTGCTCGACCAGAGCCTGCGCCTTGGCCTCCTCGACGATCTGCTTGCCCTGCTCGTGAGCCTCCTCGCGGATGCGGGCGGCCTCCTTGCGGGCATCAGCGATCTGCGCCTTGAACTGGGCCTCGGCCTCGTTCGCCTGCTTCTTGGCCTCCTCGGCCTCGGCGAACTCCTGGCGGATGGCGTCCTGGCGGGCGGTCATCGCCTTGTTGATCGGCGGGATGACGTACTTGGCCAGGATCCAGAACATGATCGCGAAGGCCGCGAGCTCGACGAAGAACGTCGCGTTGGGGACGAGGAAGTTGCTCGTCCCGCCTTCTTCGTCCTCGGCGGCGCTCACGACGAGCGACGTGATCAAGCTGTGCATCTGATGTCCTTCGGACTAGGAGGTGCTCAGGCGAGCACGAAGACGAACAGCGCCATGAACGCCAGGTTGATGAAGAACACCGCCTCGCACAGACCGACCGTCAGGAAGAAGATCGTCTGGAGGCGACCCTGCGCCTCGGGCTGCCGCGCCACGCCCTGGATGTAGGACGAACCGGCCAGACCGTCACCGATACCGGCACCGATCGCGCCGCCCGCCAGGGCAATGCCACCACCGATGAAGGCACCGGCGAGCTGGACTCCGGTGTCAGTTGCTGCCATTGGTTTATCTCCTCATGTGTCGCGCCGTGGGCGGCGCATCGGGGTTACCTCTTGTCGGGCCGGACCGGTCGGTCAGGCCGCGGGAACGGGGGTTGCTTCCTCGTGCTCGTGCTCGTCGTCGTGCCCGGTGCCACGGGCCATCGCGAAGTAGAGGACGGTCAGCAGGGCGAAGATGAACGCCTGGATGCCGCCGATGGCCATGTCGAAGAGCTTCCACAAGATGTTGGGCGCCCAGAACACATAGAGCGGCAGCAGCGCGATCAGGGCCAGCATGATGCCACCGGCGAAGATGTTGCCGAACAGTCGCAGGGCCAGCGTGAGCGGCTTGATGAGCTCCTCGAGCACGTTGAGCGGGAGGAGCACCGGGAACGGCTCGACGAAGTGCTTGGCGTACGCCTTGAACCCGTGCTGACGGATCCCGAAGGTCCACACGCTGACCATCACCAGCAGCGCGAGCGCGTAGGTGAGGTTGGTGTCGGCGGTGGGCGCCGGCAGCAGGTGGGTCTCGTGGTTGAGCTCGGTCGGCAGGAGCTCGAGCCAGTTGCAGAACAGGATGAAGAAGAACAGCGAGATGGCCAGCGGCGCGACGTAGGAGTGGACCCGGCCGAGGTTGTCCTCGACCTGGGTGTTGACCTGGCCGACGATCGCCTCCCAGAAGAGCTGGAGCTTGGTGGGGACGTGGTCGTGCGTGTCGCGGGTCAGGGCCCGCCGAGCCGCGAAGCCGAGGATCATCACCAGGCCACCGGCGAAGAAGGTGCCCCAGATCGTGTCGACGTTGAAGGTGAGCCCGCCGATCGTGCGGGTGACGTGGTGACCGATGGTGATCTCGGTCGAGCCGGCGTCACTCTCCCCCGTGATGGACATGATGAACGCGATCCCCACGGAGACGATGGCCACGACACCGGCTCCAATGCGCCAATTGCGCAACGTCATTCGCTCTTCAGCTCCTTCAACAGGGTCACGCTGGTCATCATCAGGGCCAGCAGACGGAAGATCGCCAGGCCCAACAGGAGGCCGATGCCGTCTGGCCACAGCCAGATCGCCAGGCCCACGGCGACGGCGGTCAGGACGACGAGCCGCACCATGGTGGCGCGCATCATCTGGCCGCGGCTCGGCTGCTCACCGGAGGAGATGATCCGGAGCAGCCAGTACTCGGTGGCGAGGTGGTTGACCAGGCCGAGCGCGATGCCGATCGAGAGGCAGCCGGCCAACCGCCACTCGCCCAGCTGGCCGATGATCCAGTACGACGCGACGGCGAGGCCGAGCGCGACGAGGACGGTCTTGCGCTGGTCGCGCACCACCTTGAGCACCGAGGCGCTCTTACGGGGAGCCACGACAGGCTCCGTAGCGACATCGGTCATACGACCACCTCGTGCAACAGGGGGGTGTGCGGGTCAGCGGACGGCGGCACGGACCCGCACGGCGAAGCCGAACGCACCCGCAGCCATACCGAGGAAGACGCCGAGGATCGTGAAGACCGGAGCGGTGCCGGCCAGTTCGTCGACGACCAGGCCGAGGACCGTGCACACGACGATCGCGCCGACGAGCAGCGCCCCGAGCCCGATGAGATCGCGCCCACCCAGCCCGGCTTCGCCGGACCGCTCGGTGTGCGGCGCTTCCACGCCAGGAACCTAACACGGCACACCGCTGCCCTGAGGCGGGGAAGCGGGGCAGTCGTCATCGTTGGCGGCCGTCCTGGTCGAGGGTGAAACTGAGTGCTACCTGAGTGCTTGTGAAAACTAGCACAAAGTCCGGGAGGGGTAGCACTCCGGGGGTCAGTACGT
>DOWL01000168.1:0-3332 GCA_003519585.1 Nocardioides sp.
GGGATCGGGTCGGCGCCGATCGCGAGGAACAGGGCGGGTAGCCCGATAACGATGCCGAGCACGGCGACCGAGGCTGCCAGGCCGGTGAGTCGCTGGCCCAGAGTGGGATGGGTGGGCGTGGTCATCTCTCGATGCCTCCTTCGGCGCGGATGAGCCGCGCGGACGCCTCCCCGGTGACCTGCATCGTGTCCAGGCCGATGATCCCGAGGAACTTGCTGGTGTATGTGTCGGTGGTGGTGACGATCAGGGTGTCGCCGTCGACGACGCGGACGGTTCCCTCCACGCCGGCGGCGCGGAGATAGTCCAAGGCGGCCGTCTTGGCGGCGGTGAGGTCGACGTGGAGGTCCTCGCCGCGGACTGCGGTCGAGCCCTGAACCTCCTGGGCGCCGGTGCGGGCGGCCTGGGCGGCAGCGCTGCGGGCTTGCTGCTGGGTGTGGACCTTGCCGCCGAGGTCGACGGCCATCCCGACGAGGATGATCATCGCCAGTGCTGCGGTGGCGAACCAGACGCTGATGGAGCCGCGCTCATCGCGCGAGCGCCGCGTCGTGAGACTGCGGATGCGGGCGGTCATCATCGGCGCTCCCGGTAGGCGTCGACGGGGCTGCTGGCGGTCGCGGTGATCGTCCGGGTGCCGGGCAGGCCTGGGATGCTCAGGTCCGCCACGTCTACCTTGCAGGTCACGGTGGCGGTGACCTGGGCGGTGGTTCCCAGGGGGGCGTTGAACGCCGCAGCGTTGATCGTGATGTTGGTGGTCGTGCACTGCAGGCCCTGGTCGTGCAGGCTGCTGGTGGCCGCGGACTTGCCGGAGGTGATGGCCTCGCTCTGAGTTCGCTCGATGGAGGCCGCTCGTGCCGCCTCGTAGGCGGCTGCGTCCACGGACTGCTTGGCGATCTCCACGCGGCCGCCGAGGATGATCATCGCCACGAACAGGCCGAAGGCCGGGACGCCGATCGCGGCCTCGATGGCCACCGACCCGCGCTCGTCCCGGCGCCGGCGGCGTGCGCTGGCCCGCCTGGTCTGCCTGGTCATTCGGTGAGCCTCTCGACCGGGACGCTGGCGCTCTGGGTGACGGTCACGTGCCAGCCGGGGATCACGCTCATGGACTTGCCCGTAACGGTGATCGTGGCGGTGGTCGTGGTCCGTGATCCGGAGACGCTGGTGGAGGTCATCACGTCGGAGCCTCCGGCGTCGTGGAGGAACGTGTTCGCCGTGGCCACACCGGCGTCGCGGGTGCCGGTCTCGCTGCCTGCCTCACGGGCGCCCTCCTGCGCGGCCGCGAGCGCTACCTGCTTCGCGTGGTAGTAAAGGGCGCCCTGGAGGCCGAGGAACATCAGCAGGAACAGCGCGGGCATCAGGAAGACCATCTGGATGGTCACCGACCCGCGCTCGTCCCGGCTGCGGCGGTGGAGGCTGGCGAACATGGCGGCCTACTTGATCTTGGCGGACTCGCTGGTCACGAAGAACTTGATGGCCGCGACGACGATGCCGACGATGACGATCACCGCGCCGGCCCACAGGACCTGCTCGATCGTGACGGAGCCGCGCTCGTCGCGCTGCCTGGTGACGCGGTCCTCGAGGGAGGCGAGCGAGGTCAGCGCCGCCATCTGAAGGGTGATGAAGAGCTTCAACATCGGGGTTCTTCCTTCCTGGTTGTTCGGTTTGCGGTCTGGGTGACCCTGGTTCCTTGGGGTCGGTGTTAGGTCGGTCAGGTGGTGAAGCGGAGCATCGAAGGGGTGACGAGGATCGCCATGAAGACGATGCCGAGCAGGCTGGCTGGGATGTACATGCGCTCGGAGGTGGCGTTGGCCTTGCCGACCTCGGCGCTGAGCATCGCCGAGCGAAGTGCGGCGGCGCGGGCCCGGAGGTTGTTGTAGATCTGGGCTCCGTCCTGGCCGGACTGCTGCATGATGTCGGCGAGGTCATCGAGCTCGGGGACGGCGAGCTCGTCGGCGAGACCGTGCAGGGAGTCCCAGGGTGCGCGGGTCATGTAGCGGGCGCGGCGCAGCTCGCTCTCGATCCGCTTGAAGACCCACTTGTCGCCGACCTCGGCTGCCGAGCGCAGCGCCTGCTGGCCGCTGGATCCGTCGCGGACGCAGGTGGCCACCATGTCGATGTAGGCGCCCAAGGCTCGGCTGAACTCGATGCGGGCCTTCTTGGCGTCGTCGGCAGCGTTGTAGTTGGGCATGAACCAGAACAGGGCGGCCAGCGCCAGCGAGCCGAGCGTCGGGATGGCAAACGGCAGCGGCAGGCCGATCAGCATGAAGAAGGCGGCCAGCAGGGGCGGCATGACCAGGCCGAGCAGTGCCCAGACGACCTTCTCGCCGTAGAACCGGGTCTCACTGATCTGCAGGATAGCCAGGTCCTTGCGAGGTGTGTGGGCCCAGGCGCCGCCGGGCAGGTTCTTCATCGCCCACAAGCCGATCCGATCGACCGCCGAGCCGGTGCCGGCGTCGACGTCGAGGCTGGGAGTGTTGCGGCGGGGTACGACGTGGTCAGGTGAGAGACGGTCCAGCGCGTCGACCAGGTCGGGGTCGGAGGGCGCGAGGCGCCATACGAGCAGGGCGAGGGCCAGCCCGATGAGGGTGCCGCTGGCGAGCGCGATCTGCAGGCCGGTCATGCGAGTGCTCCTTCCTTCTCGCCCGGTGCCGTGCGTTGGGCGGCGCGGTGCGCGTTGCGGGCCTGGAGGTCGAGGAACCGCGGGAGTGGCTTGGCGACGGCCATCCGGCGCATCCACAGCAGCGTGGCCACGTAGGCCGAGAGCAGGACGGCGAGGATGACCTGGCCCAGCGGGGACCCGTAGGGCTCGATGTAGTCGCCGGTGAAGGCGAGCATGCCGAGCACACCGAGGGTGATGACGGTGACGGTGCGGGCGGTGGTGCGGGGCTTGGCTTGGTCGGCGGCGATTTGGCGGCGGGCGCGCACGTCGGAGGCGACGGTCTCGGCGAGGGCGTCCAACGCCTTCGACAGTCCGGCCTGGCCGCGGCCGCTGGCGGCAAGGATCAGCTGGCTGGCCACGACGTCGCCGGTGGAGTCGTTGAGGTCCTCGGCGAAGGCGCGCAGCACGTCCTCGGTGCTGGCGGTGTTGTTCCACAACCGGGAGACCATCAGGCCGACCTCGCGCTCGATCGGCGCCGGCGCGGACTGCAGGGACTTGATGAGCGCCGAGCGCAGGGACTGGCCGGCGGTCAGCTTGCCGGACAGGGACCGAGTCCACTCCTCGAGCGCCTCGAGCTTCTCGATGCTCGCGGCCGCCGGTGGGGGCGTCAGCAACAGCGGGATACCGATGATCCCGGCCGGGACGAGCACGATCGCGATCACCCAGCCGGTCACCA
>DOWL01000168.1:3570-17533 GCA_003519585.1 Nocardioides sp.
CCCAGCCGCCCGAACGGGGTGACGGTCCGGGCGGGCCGCGGCGGCTTGGGCGGCGCGGGGATCAGCGCGTAGCCCATCCCGATCAGGCCGATGACGATGAGCGCACCGAAGACGGCGGGCAGGAAGGCGGTGCTCATGACGTGGCCACCCCCGGGTTGGCCTGGGACTCGGCCTTGTACGCCTCGAGGTCGAACCCGTGCCGCGCCAGCTCCTGGGCGAGGAAGTTGTCGAGCTTGCCGGTCGCGACGGCCTGGCCGAGCTGGTTGGGGGCGAAGATCGGGGTGGTGGCGTATCCCCTGGCGGCGTCGATGCTGGGCTGGACGACCAGGACCTCCTCGACCCAGCGCTGCTTGCGGAAGGTGCCGTCGGGATTGGGGACGACCTCCGAGCGCAGGTACATCACGATGTCGATCGCGGCGGCCAGCTTGCTGATCGCCAGCTCGCGGGTGACCTGGGGGCCCTTCTCCATGGCGCAGGAGACGAGCTTCTCGATGGTGTGCTCGGCGCTGCGGGCGTGGGTGGTGCTGATCGAGCCCGGCCCGGACTCCATGGCCTTGAGCATGTTCCAGACCTCGGGGCCGCGGACCTCGCCGACGATCTGGCGGGCGAGGTTGAACCGGAAGGAGTGGTGGATGGCCTCCTCGAGGCTGAACTCACCGGCCTGGCGGCCGTCGATGCCGACCTCTCCGGATCCGGGGCGGTGCTCCCAGGCGTGGACGATCTTGTGGCGGTCGACGAGCTCGTGCAGGTGCAGCTCGAACTCGGTCTCGAAGGTGCCGATCATCTCCCAGGGCGGGATGCACGAGCACAGGGCGCGGACCCAGGTGGTCTTGCCGCTGCCTTGGACGCCGGAGACGACGATGCTCTTGCCGGCACGCACGCAGGTTGCGACGAAGTCGGCCAGGACCGGGCTACATGCCTTGCGGTCGTAGACCATCTCGTCCATCGACACCTCGCGCATGCTGTGTCGGCGGATCACGACGGAGGTGTAGGCCATCACCCAGGAGCCGGCCGCGAGCCGCGCTCCCCCGGGCAGCCGGAGGTCCAGGTGCGGCCGGGCCTCGGTGAAGGGTCGGTTCTGCCGTGCGCCGAGGTCGGAGAGGAACTCGCGCAGCTCGTCCTCGGAGTCGGCGATCGGGGCGGCCTCGACCAGGGTGCCGTCGACCAGCTCCAGCCACACCGAGCAGAGCGGGCCGCGGGCGATGACGATGATGTTCTCGACGTCCTCGCGCTCGACCAGGGGCTGCAGGCGGCCGAGTCCGAACAGGGCGGCGTGGAGGGCGGACTTGAGTGCCTTCTCGTGGTCCTTCGTCCACGGCGGCCGACCGGTGGAGACCAGCGTCTCGGCCTCGGACTTGATGAGCTCCTCGATGACGTCGAGGCCCATCTGCTCGCGGTCCTCTTCGGTGACCCGGCCACCTTCCTTGTCGAGCCGGGCGGTCAGTCGCGACGAGATCTCGGCGCGGTACTGCGCGATCAGCTCCCAGTCCAGCTCGACTTCGCCATCCGCGCCGCGAGTGTCGTGATGCTCCTCCGGCGCTGGCGTGACGAGCGGGCGCAGGCTGAACTCCGAGCGGGCGCGGCCAGGCAGTTGGCCCTCGCCTTCGCTGGTCCAGGCGCCGGCGAAGATCGGCAGCGAGGTCGGGTCGTGGTCCTCGACGACCGGCGGCGGGGGCGGCGGGGTGCCGTTGGTGCCGCGGGCGAAGGGCGAGGTCGGCTCGCGGTTCGCGGCATGGCGGGCCTCCAGCCACTCGTCGGCGCGCAGCGGGTCGCGGCCGTTGGTCTCCGGGTTGCGTCCGTTGGTGCTCATGCGTGGCCTCCGTTCGTGGGAGCGAGGGCGGCCTGGTTGGCGCCGAGGATGGACTGGATGGCGGCGGTGCTGCCCTGGTAGCCGCGCAGCAGCCCGGAGGACTCGAACTTGCGGGGCTTGCGCGCGCCGTGGGAGTAGACCTCGGCCACCTCGGGCTCCCAGTCCACGGAGGCGACCACGGGGATCTGGAGGGCCTTGGCGATGTGGCGTGCGGTGTAGGGCCGGACTCGGGCGCCGGTGGGAAGCGTGGGCCAGCGTCGCTCCTCGTCGACGAGGAGGACCCCGAGACGGGAGAGCCCACCGACCGCGGCGAACTGTGCCCGCAGGGTCTTGGCCCAGCTGGTGGCACCGGCCAGTGCCGGCAGCGAGCTGCGGGTAACGAGCAGGGTCAGGTCGGAGCCGGCGATCAGCGGCTGGGGCCAGCCGGCGAGGCCGAGTCGTCCGGCGTCGATGATGACGTCCTGGCCGTTGCGGTCGAGGGCGCGCAGTTGCTCGGTGAGCGGTTCCCACAGGGGCAACAGGCTGGGGGCCTGCTCGTGGGCGCGGATGCCGGGCAGGAACCAGGCCGACCGCTCGGCCGGTGCCTCGGGGTCCAGCAGCAGCGTCTCGCGGGGCAGCGCTTCGGCCAGCGTCCCCTCGCGTAGGGAGAGGGCGAGGTTGATCAGCCCGCCGGTCGGCTCCTGGGTGCCGTGGAAGTAGCCGGCGAAGACCGAGGAGGATCCGGTCGGGTCGGCGTCGACCAGGAGCACGGGTCGGTCCCAGTTGAGGGTGAGCCCGAGCGCCGTGGTGGAGACGCCGGGCGAACCGCTCGCGGAGGCCAGGACGATCAGCGCCATGCCTCAGCGCTCCCGGGCGTCCAGGACGAGTGCGACCCGTCCGGTGGCGGCACGGGCAGCCAGGTCGGCTGCCTCGGCTTCGGGCACCGAGACGTTGACGACGGTCTCCCCCGTCTCCTCGACGCGGCTAACACCAACGACGGTGGCCTCGATGGTCACCGGCTCCTTGTCGGTGATCTCGCCCTGGTCGCCGGGCGTGGTGACGACCCGGACGGCGTCGCCGCCGTACAGCGGCTCCGACGGCATCTGGGCGGGAGTGAGGCTGATGCCCACGAGGGACTCCCCCTCCCCCGGCACCAGGTTGCCGGCGATCGCCTGCTCGGTGAGGAGAGTGCCGGCCCACAGGTCGACGGCGGCACGACTGCCCTCGAGCTCGGCCTTCTGGCTGCCGGGGACCGGGGTCAACGCCGGGTCGACGCTGACCCGCACCACGGCGAGGTCGCCGGCCTCGATGGTCTCGCCACGCTTGATGTCGTTGCTGACGACCAGGACCTCTTGGGCGTCGTTAACCGAGGTGAACGCGAACGCGGTCCCCAGGCCGCCGGCAGCGACAAGAGCCGCGCAGAGTGCCAGGACCCAACGCCTGCGGCGGCGCCTCAGCCGTGGAAAGTGGTTGTGGTCGGGAGGTGCCTTGATACTGGCGCCAACCTCGTCCCGTGCTTGTTGAGCAGTGTTCATCGACATGGATCCCCGAGTCCTCTCTTGTCTCGATCACCTACGTGTCAAGACGTGCCGGGAGCGGTCATCGCGAGCCCGACTCGATAGAACCACACTAGTGCATTTCTATCGAGAGAATCGTTATCCACAGCTGACCGATTCCGAGATGTCATCGCCCGAGTCCTGACCGGAAGTGGTTGCGTGGCCCAATCCCCCCGATGGGACTGAGCGCTCGCACGCACCGAACATCCAGGTCAATGGGACCACAAATCATGCGGACTTTTCGGGAGGAGTATCTCCCTGTGGATTACGGTCAAACTCGGCGCCAGGCGCGCCCGTCTACGGCCCTGGACCTACCCGCGCCGCAGACGCTGCTGCCGGGCTTCCTGGAAGGCCGCGGCGACGACGTCGACTGTGTCCCCCAACCCACGCGCGAGACTCTCAAGCTGCCTGGCTGCTGGGAGTCGGGTCCAACGGCCTTGCTCCCAGGCGTAGTAGGTCGGCACAGCCGCGTTGACGGCCGCAGCCAACTCGGGCACCGTCAGCCCCGCCTTCAAACGCAGTGCTCTGAGATCAGGAACCTCACCCTCCATGTGAATTAGACGAAGGGTCGGGATGTCGAGCGCTCTAGCAAGCTTGACCAAGAAGTCCGGCCGAGGAACCGACGCGCCCAGCTCCCAACGAGATATGCGCTCCCCACCGGCGGCACCAACTAGACGCGCCAACTCATGCTGGGTCAGGCCCGCCTTCTCGCGAGCGGCGCGCAGCACTGAGGGGTCAATTCCGGAAACCATCGCTGACAGACACTAGTCGGAGCAAGCGGGAGCCCCCGCCGCGAATCTCCTCACAAGTTGAGCGACCTACGTGATACCCGCGCTGGGCAGAGGGCGCTGGGACACGCCGCTGACTCGCGGTGGAGCGTGACAACGGCGATGCCTACCGGTCCTCTCGAAAGGCGTGGGCCTCATCAAATCCGGACGCCCGCAGGTAGCACCGCCTCTG
Organism: Nocardioides sp.; assembly: GCA_003519585.1. GTDB lineage: Bacteria > Actinomycetota > Actinomycetes > Propionibacteriales > Nocardioidaceae > Nocardioides. The sequence goes on from DOWL01000168.1 coordinate 7,876, forward strand.
AGCCGCGTCTGCCTCGTACTGTCGGAGGCGACTCGTACCCTCAGAGAGCCGAGGCTCTCCAGATTCCTCGGCAGAAGCGAGGTGACCGGGTGGGAAGCGGTAAGCAGGTCAGCCGCAGCGCGCACATCGGCGATGCTGGTATCGCCCTTATCCACCAGCGGGTCAGCGCCATGGATCACGCCTGGCACGAGCGCACAGTCGACGCCGGGATCGATGGCACGATCGAGCTGCGCGACCCTGCGACGGGCGAAGTCAGCAACTGCCACCTCCAGGTGCAAAGCAAGGCCAGCGACAACGACTTCCCCGGTGAGACCGCCGACCGGTTCCACTACGACTGCGACGAGCGCGACCTGGACTACTGGATGAAGTCTTCAATGCCCGTCCTGCTGGTCTGCTCACACCCCAAGCGGGGCGAAGCCTGGTGGGCGCACATCCAGTCCTACTTCGCGGATCCCGCCCGTCGCGCCAGCGGACGTGTGGACTTCAACAAGATCACCATGTCCCTTGAAGGGGACGTCTCCGACCGGCTGTTCGCGGTTGCGGATCCTCACGGCCGCGCGCACACGCCCGTCGCTGATCTGCGTGATGAAACGCTGGAGTCGAACCTGCTGCCCGTGACGATGCCCGACGTGTTCTGGGCATACGACGCCGCGGTCACACTCCCCCGGAAGGTCTACGACCTACAGCGCGAGAGCAGCCTCGACATCCGAGACGACTTCACCCTCTTCGGCGGCCGGCTGCTGACGTGGAGCCCCGTCGAGGACACCGCGTTGGCGGGCGCGGTGAACGGTGACCCGACGATCGAGGCCACCGGCGAACTGCTCGACGGCAGCCCGGACAGCGAGCGAGTACTGGTGCGCTTACTCAACAACGCCTTCCGGCAAGACCTCCGCGATGACTGCGCCTTCCACGGCAAGCGCCACATGCTCTACTTCCGCGCCACCGACGACCTGTCGCCACGGAGCTGGAACACAAGCGGCACCCATTGGCGCTCCGTCTTCAAGCCGCACGCCAAGAAGACCAACCCATCGCAGGTCAGCTACTACAAGCACGCCGGCCTCAAGTGGCAGTTCCTCAACCTCGACGACGAGTGGTTCTGCGCCCTGACGCCCGACTACTACTACTCAATCGACGGCTACCGCGAGTCACGGTTCACAGCCCAGTACCTGAGCGGCATCAAGCGGCTCGAACGTAACCCCGCTGTGCTCGGCGAGACCCGCATGTGGGCCGCCATCCTCGCAGGTCGCGAGGGCGGCCATGACAGCTTGTTCAGCCAGAACAAGCGCATCCTCGACTTCGGCAAACTCGTCACCTTCGACACCGACCGAGGCATCGACGAGGCGAAGTGGAAGCGAGCGGCAGAGGCGTCGGACCCGACCGATCCTCTGGCTGACGGGGAGCTGGCGGAGACGGCATGAAACTCACGTTCATCGAAGAACCGGACCTGGAATTCGGCAACGGCAGCCGCCACATCGACCCACGTAGCGGCATCAACAACTACGGTCCGGCCGACCTGAGCAATACGGGAGTCCGGACGATCCAGATCGGCATCGTCGGCACCAAGGAGGCCATCGATGGGGTCAAGGCATGGCTCGACCGCTGCCGCGAACCAATTGCACCCAAAGAAAGCCCGCTATCGCACCTCTACTTGCCGTTTCCTGGGTTCCATACCAGCGTCGGCTTCCGCTCGACGATCATCTGGAACGGACGGCTGGAGCGCACACTCGACAAACGAGCCCTGGAGAACATCGCAACGCTGAGTCCGCTGCAGGCTGTGCAGAAGGGCGTCGAACTGTACGAGGCCGAGCTGAGAACGCTCGATGAGGAACCCAACTGCGACGTGATCATCGTCTGCCGTCCCGACGATCTGCCGGAACACGAGGAGCCGAAGACCAACCCTGACCGACCGTGGGAGCAACCAAAAGCTGCGTCTATCGGCTTCGACTTCCACGAACTGCTGAAGGCACGCTCGCTGAGCGGTAGTCGTCCCATCCAAATTATCCGACGCGAGACCTGGGACCCGACCTACAAGCCAAAGGGCCGCGACAGGCGACGCCAGCAGGACGAGGCAACCAAGGCCTGGAACCTGCACACGGCGTTGTACTACAAGGCCGGCGGCGTGCCATGGCGGATGACCCGCCATGTCCGGGACCTCACGACCTGCTACGTCGGTGTCGCCTTCTACCGGAGCACCGACAACGAAACACTGCAGACGAGCGTGGCGCAGGTTTTCAACGAGCGCGGCGACGGCGTGATCGTCCGTGGCGCGCAGGCCACTCAGTCGAAGGACGACCGACAGCCACACCTCACCGGTGACGACGCCAAGGACCTCCTTGAGCAGTCGCTGGCCCGTTACCGCATCGAGCACAAGACGGCACCCGCACGCGTCATGCTGCACAAGACCTCTTCGTTCACGCCTGAAGAGCTGGAGGGCTTCCGGGCTGCCGCCGAGGCGGAGCGCCTGGCCATGCTCGAACTCGTCTGGATCCCACGCGATGACTCCCCCCGGCTGTTTCGGCAAGGCGAGCAGACGACCCTACGAGGCACGCTCCTGTCGCTCACCGACACCCGGCACCTGCTCTACACCCGTGGGAGCGTTCCGTTCTACCGGACTTACCCAGGGATGTACGTGCCGTCGGCACTCCCCTTCCGCCTTGTCGACGTGCAGTCGAGCGCGGCCGAGATCGCGACTGAGCTGCTCGCGCTCTCCAAGATGAACTGGAACGCCACCCAACTCGACGGACGGGTGCCCATCACGCTGCGCACAGCTGACTCGATCGGCCGGATCCTGAAGCACCTCGGCCCGAATGAACGCCCGGCGCCGCGATACGCCTACTACATGTGACTTGGCTCGGTGGGTGTAGCTGGGATTGAGCTCGTCGCTTCTTCGGATCGCATCGGCGCACAAGACGGCCAAGCATCGAGAGGTGCCCGCTCCGAGCCGCCAGCGAAGTGCGCGCCGCCCTCCGCGAGTTCACGCACAGCCTCAACACCCCAGACAGCGTTAACGTCATCGCAGCTTGGCCCCGCCACGCCGAGGCACCCGCGACGTTCCCCAACGCGCCCAACGGCACCGAGGCGGTAGTTTGAGGACGAGGACGTCTTCGTAGTGGAACGCCCCTGAAGGGCCGACAATCGCTCGGCTGTTACAAACGGGATACAAATCGCCTGAACGAATCGGAGTTTGCGCAGGTCAGCATGGGTCAGTCAGTCAGTACTACGACCTGTAGTTGACCTGTAGTCACTTCTCACGTAGAGCTCGAACTCAGTGTTCGACACGAGGGCTTCGGCATCCGCCGAAGCCCTCGTCGCGTCCAGCCCACCCAGCATGGGCACTCCGTTGACTAGGGCGGCTGCCTTCTTGCGGCCGAGGGGGATCAGGACGGTCAGAGGTGCATCCCGGCCCAAACCGAGAGCAGCTGCAGCCGGTCGGCAGTCTGTGTGTTCGCGTCGGCGGTGAAGGTGGTGACTGATAGCCCGGGTTCGCCGGGCAGGGCAAAGACGTCGTAGGTCAGCTCGAGGTCGCCGACCTCTGGGTGTCGGTAGAGCTTGGTGCCGGTGCGGTGCTCGTGAACGTCTTGGTCGGCTCAGTCCTTGCGGAACTGTTGGCTGCGCATCGACAACTCACCGACTAGCGCTGTCAGCTCCTCGTTCAGCGGGTCGCGGCCCGCCTCGTAGCGCAGCATCGCGGCTGTCAGGCTGCAGGTCGTGACCCGTGCCTCCGAGGCAGACCGCACCTTGGCCGTGCTCAGCGACGACCCGGGCATCGCCGGAGTGCTCCCCGCACAGCCCCCGCCGCCGACGGCGCCGACCTGGTACTGGTCCAGGCCGTCCCGACGGTCGACCCCTCCGACCAGCAGCTCGGCGCAACCGTCGACCAGCTCCGCGAAACCCTGCCTGCCGGCGCCCAAGTCGACGGCGCCGCCGTGGAGAACCTCGACCTCAAGGCACAACTCGACAAGTCCACACCCCTGGTGATCGGGGTCGTGCTCGTGCTGGGCTTCCTGCTGCTCCTGATCGCGCTCCGAGCTCCCCTGATCGCCGCGCTCGGCACCCAGGTGAGTCTGATGTCGACCGCGGCCGCGTTCGGGTCGCACGACTGCTCGTCCAGGAGGGCATCGGCGCCGACCTGCTCGGCTTCGAGCCCCAGGGCTTCCTCGACGCCTGGGCACAGGTGTTCTTCTTCGCGATGATCTTCGCCATCGCCATGGACTACACGGTGTTCCTGCTCGCCTCGGCCAAAGAGCACTACGAGCGCTCGGCCGACCCGCATGAGGCGATGGTGGGTGCCGTGGCCCAGTCCAGCCGGGTGATCTTCGCAGCCGGCGCGGTCATGGTCGCGGTGTTTTTCACGTTCGCGCTATCCGGTCCGCTGCCACCCAAGGAGATGGGGATCGTGCTCGGTGTGGCCGTGCTGCTCGACGCCCTCCTGGTCCGGCTGGTGCTCCTGCCGGTGCTGCTAAGCCTCACCGGCAAGACCGCCTGGGCGGTTCCCCGTTGGCTGAGCCGCGTCCTCCCCAACATCCACTTCGCCCACGACTGACCATCGATGGGGGTTGATTGCCTGGTCGTCAATCACGCCAGGCCCGCGTCGCACGGGTTAGCGCCTCGATTTCGTCGGGCGCTAGGGTGATTGCGAGCGCCTGCGCGTTGGCGCGGGCCTGGGTCCCGTTCTTCGCCCCGGGGATCGGCAGCACGGAGTCGTTCTCGATCAACCACCGAAGCGCGACCTGCGTCGGCCCGGTGCCGTGGCCGTCACCGATCTCCCGGAGCAGGGCCACCACAGAAGCGACCGACTCCCGACGGCTCCTGCGAAAGAGCGGCATGAACCGCCGCAGGCCACGCGGCCGTGCCCCGGCCAGGTACTTGCCGGTGAGCGCACCGCTGGCCAGGGGTTGGTAGGCGATGAGCGTCACCTCGAGCTCGCGGCAGGTGTCCAGGACACCATTGGTCTCGGGCTGGCGGCGCAGCAGCGAGTACTGGACCTGGTTCGAGGCTAGTGGAACGCCCCGGCCGGCCAATGCGGCGTGGGCGATCCGCATCTGATTGGCGGAGTAGTTGCTCACCCCCACCGCCCTGACCTTGCCCGCCTCGACGGCATCGGCCATCAGCTCCATCAGCCGGCCGATGTCGACCCTGTTGGCGGGGTAGTGGTGCTGGTAGAGGTCCACGGTGGGGCGTCCCAGCCGCGCCAGGCTCGCCTCCAGGGCGCGCGGCAGGTCCTCGGCGGTCGCTCGCATCCTCGGCGGGAACTTGGTGGCGATCAGTGCCGCCGTACCGTGGGCCAGCTCGCCCAGCCGCCGCTCGGAGGCGCCGTGGCTGTACATGGCGGCGGTGTCGAACAAGGTCACGCCGGCGGCCAGGCTGGCCTCGAAGGCGCGTGCCTCCTCCTCCGCGCCCTCGGCCCCGCCGTACGCCATCTTCGCCGGGGTGAAGCGGCTCAACCCCAACGGGTCACCCCACGTCATCGCGCCCACTCCCAGCCGGGGCACCCGCAGTTCACTTCGACCCAGCATGCGTGTTGTGCCCATGCCCTACCTCCTCGTGGTGGAAGCGAGCTGCGGGTACCCGCGGCATCGTTAACGCCGTACTGATCGGCCCGACTGCGCCTTCTTCGGTGGGCTCAGCGGACGATCTTGAAGTTGAAGTTCGGTGTGCCGAGAGCACCCATCAGCCGGAGCCACACGGGCAGCAGCATCTCGGTGCCGCGGGCGGTGGAGAGGTCGCCGAGGTCGATTACGTCGGTGTGGCCGAACTCCTTGAGAAGCGTCGACACGACCGCCTTGGCCTCGGCGTCGTCCCCGGACACGAACACGCTCGAGCCCTCGGGCAGAGTGTCGGGTCGGACCATCAGGCCGGCGGTGAGGGTGTTTAGCGTCTTCACGACCCGGACCGCCGGGAATGCGCGCTGGATCTGCTCGCCCAGCGAGTCGGTGTCCTTCACCAGCAGTGTGGGCGGCATGCCGGCGGAGAAGTCGAGCGGGTTGGCGATGTCGATGAGCACCTTGCCCGCCAGGTTCTCCCCACCGGCGAGGCCGAGCACCTCCAGCGACGCCTCGCCGCTGGTCGCGTTGACCACGACCTCGGCCGCGGCCGAGGCGTCGGCAAACGAAGCCAGCCTGATGCCGTTGTGCTGGGCGGCCCACTCGGCGTAAGGCGGGTTGCCCATCCCGTCCGCCTCGGTGCGGGCCAGGGTCGCCTGCGGGTCGCGGGTGCCGATGGTGACGTCGTGGCCTAGCTCGTCGAGGCGGCCGCCGATGGCCCGGCCGACGGTGCCGGTGCCGAGGACTGCGAACTTCATGTCATGCTCCAGATTGGGTAGACGGATCTGTCTAGGTGGCGATCTGGACGCTAGCAGACAGATCTGTCTACTTGCAAGGTAGGATGCGACCATGACGACCGCACCCGCCCGTCCGCGTGCCGCCCGTCCGCGTGCCGCCCGTCCCAGCGCCGCCCGGCAGCGGATCCTGGACACGGCCTTCCGGCTGTTCTATGCCCACGGGATCCGGACAGTCGGGGTGGACCGGATCATCGCGGAGTCCGGCGTGGCCAAGGCCACGTTCTACAAGCACTTCCCCGCCAAGGACGACCTCGTGGTCGCCTACCTAGACACGGTCGACGGGATCTGGACCCAGCAGCTGCGCGACGCCGCCGAGGCCGCGGGACCCGCGCCGGCCGACCGGCTCGTCGGCATGTTCGACGCCCTGGGCAGCGCGTGCCGACGCGACGGCTACCGCGGCTGCGCGTTCATCAACGCCGCCGCCGAGAACGAGGCCGGCACCCCGATCCACGACCGCACGCTGGCCCACAAGACCGCGGTGCTCGACTGGGTGCGCGGCCTGGCCGCGGACGCCAGCGCCGCGGACCCCGACCTCCTCGCCCGCTCTCTGACCTTGCTGCTCGACGGCGGACTAGCCAGCGGGTCCCTCGACGGACTTCCCGACGCCCCCGCGGCCGCCAAGGAGGCGGCCCGGGTCCTGGTGAGCCTCGCGACGGATCAGAAGTGGACTGACAGATGTTGATATCTGTCCGTCGTCGGTGCAGTATTTGTCGCATGACCTACGCACCATCCGCGGCCCTCGACTGCAACGCGCTTGCCGAGTGACCGACCCAACCACCCAGCTGACCACACAGCCGTTGACCCGGGAGACGATCCTGGATGCGGCCGAGGAGGTGCTGCGCCGCTACGGCCCGGCCAAGGCATCCGTCATCGACGTCGCACGGGCGCTCGATGTGAGCCACGGCAGCGTCTATCGACACTTCTCCAGCAAGGCCGCGCTGCGCGATGCGGTCACCGAACGGTGGCTGGAACGGGTCTCGAACCCGCTGGAGCAGATCGTGGGTCGGCGCGGCAAGGCCTCGCGCCGATTACACGACTGGCTGGTGTTGCTGGCCACCACCAAGCAGAGCATCGCCACCGACGATCCCGAGCTGTTCTCCACCTTTCACCAGCTGACCCTGGCCTCCCGCGAGGTGGTCGCCGACCACGTGGACCACCTGGCCGACCAGGTGGCCCGGATCCTCGCCGACGGGATCGCCACCGGCGAGTTCGCTCAGGCAGACCCCTCCGTCGTCGGCCGCGCCGTCCTGCACGCCACCGCGCGCTTCCATCATCCCGCCCTAGCCGGGGAGTGGAGCGACCGGACCAGGCTCGCGGCCGAGCTCGAGGCCGTCTACTCGCTCCTCCAGCGCGGCCTCCTCGCCGGCGACTGACCGCACGCACACCAACACCCGACCACCACTCGACAACAAGAGAAGGAACATCATGGAGATCGCGGATCGCGTCATCATCATCACCGGTGCCAGCTCGGGGATCGGCCAGCACACGGCCACGCACCTGGCCGCCCTGGGTGCCCGGCTCGTCCTGGCCGCACGGGACGCCGAGGCCCTGACCATGCTGGCGAAGGAGCTCCCCGGGGCTCTCGCCGTCCCTACCGACGTGACCAAGCCCGACGAGGCCGTGCGGCTCGTTGAAGAGACCCTCGCCCGGTTCGGGCGGATCGACGTGCTGGTCAACAACGCCGGGCGGGCCATGGCCAAGCCCGTCGAACACATCGACCTCGACGAGTACCGACAGCTCTGGGACCTCAACGTGATCGCACCGCTGCGGCTGATGCAGCTGGTCATCCCCGGCATGCGCGAGAGCGGGGGAGGCCAGATCGTCAACATCAGCTCCCAGGCCTCGACCAAGTACATCCCGTTCATCGCCGGCTACGCCTCGACCAAGTTCGCCCTCAACAACCTGTCGCTGACAGCCCGCGAAGAGCTCGCCAAGGACGCGATCACGGTCAGCATTGTCAAGCCGGGCATCGTCGACACCGACTTCGGCAAGAACACCCCGAGCCCCGAACCCGACGCCCTGCGTCTCGCCCCCGACGGCACCCTGCTGCCGCATGTCATCGCCCCCGCGGCGGTCGCCGCCGCGGTCGCCGACGTGATCCGCTCCGGAGAAGCCGAGCTCGACCTCGTCGAGGGGTAGGCGTCAGGAGCCGCGACAGTCCCGGCCCGATCGGGCAGCTGGATCAGTGGTCGTGGAGAATCCGCGTCTGCCAGGTCTGTCCGTCGTCGGTCGACTCGTACACGCCGCTCTCGGTGGCCGCATGCCATCTGCCATCCACGGCATCGAGCGCTTCGGCCGGGCCGTCGAGTTGTCCTGCCTCCTGCCAATTGGTGGCGTCTGAGCTGCTCATGACGGTGCCGTCGGCGGCGATGCCGACCAGCGGTCCGCCTGGTTGCCAGTCGATCGCCGTGAGCGTCGGTGCGCCGGGTACTGGTCGGGGTTCTTGTCCGTTGGCGGACCGGATGAGGGCGCCTCGGTCGGTGGTGGCGTAGACGGTGCTGGGGTCGGCCGGGTCCGCGGCGAGGTCGTACAGCGGCTGGGTGGTGATTGTCGTCCAGTTCTTCCGGTCGGTCGTCGTCAGGAGTGACCCGCTCGTTGAGTCGTAGGCGTAGATGCGGTCTCCGACCGGTTCAATAGCGTGCAGGTCTGCGTCCCCGAGCAGCGACACGGTGTCCCAGGTCTGGGCGCCGTCGGTGGACTCTATGAGGCCCAGGCTCGATGGCAAGCGCTCGCGTAGGTCGGGGTGGCCGGAGCCGAGGAAGTGCCCCGCACCGACGACGGCGAAGCCCATCGTGTCTTGCCACCGGTCGGCGACCCGCTCGTGAGTTCCGTCCTGGGCGACGCGGAAGACGCCGAAGTGCGAGGCGACGTACAGGGTGCCGTCACCGGGGTCGACTCCGAGGCCGTGCACATGGCCTAGCGCATTTTCCTCAGCCGCGTTCGGTGCCCCGGGCGGTGAGGGACTGTCACTGGCGCTGCAACCCGAGAGAAGGATCAGCGCCGTCCCTGCGGCGATGGCGGCGATGGTCGCACTTGTGACTTTGCGCTGAGGGCGTCGGAACATGATCACTCCGTGGGTCGGGCGGGGGTATCGGTCGGCCGGTCACCGAAGCTGCGGCGATCCTGCGTCAGGAGCCGAGCAGCGCCTTCATCTTGTCGATCTCGGCGGTCTGCGTCTCCACGACGGCTGCGGCGAGGTTGACGGCCGGCTTGTACTGGCCGTTGTCCTGCTCTCCCTGGGCCATCTCGACGGCTCCTTCGTGGTGCTCGACCATCCTCTCGAGCCACATGGTCTGGAACTCGGAGTCGGGGGCGTTG
>DOWL01000087.1:0-299 GCA_003519585.1 Nocardioides sp.
CCGGCGGGCAGCGTGTCGGTGACGACGATCGGTCCCGGGCTGTCGGACGGACCGAGGTTCGACACCGTCAGCACGTAGCTGACCTGGCCACCGGCGAGCACCCGCCCGGTGTGCGACTTGTCGATCGCGAGATCGGCCTCGACGTCGACGGAGGAGTCGTCGTCGTCGGTGTTGTTGGCCTCGTTGGGGTCGTCGGTGTCGGCGTCGACCGTGGCCTCGTTGACCACGGCGCCGGTGACCGAGGAGTCGACCGCGACCCGCACGCGCACGACGGCCTGGTCGCCGTCGGCCAGGCTGCC
>DOWL01000087.1:440-911 GCA_003519585.1 Nocardioides sp.
CTGGTCGCCGTCGGCCAGGCTGCCCGCGAGGGAGCAGGTCACGGTGCCACCGGTCTCGTCGCAGGACCAGACGCCCTGCTGAGAGGTGAAGCCGACATAGCTGAGGCCTGCGGGCAGGTCGTCGGTCACGACGACGCCGGCAGCGTCGGAGGGACCGTCGTTGACGACCCGCAGCTCGTAGACGGCCTCCTCGCCCGCGGTGACCTCGGTGATGCTGGTCTTGGCGATCCCGAGGTCGGCCTCGGTCCGCGGCGTGGTCGACACCTGGTCGGCGTCGTTGGCGGGCTCGGGGTCCGTGGTCGTGGTGTCGGTGATCTCGACACCGTTGACGACGTCGCCGGTCTGAGAGCTGGGGATCCCGGCCACGACGGTGAGCACGGGCGCCGGGGCGCCGGCGGCGAGGTCGCTGGAGAGCGTGCACGTCAGGACGCCGCCGGGGGCGTCGTCGCAGGTCCAGCCGGTGCCGGTGGC
>DOWL01000087.1:1017-1349 GCA_003519585.1 Nocardioides sp.
AGGTCCAGCCGGTGCCGGTGGCCGAGCGAAGCACGCTCCCGGGCGGAAGGGTGTCGGTCACCTCGATCGGTGCACGGGACACCGACGGACCGAGGTTGCGGAGGCCGATCGTCCAGGTCGCGTCCTGGCCGGCGACGACCTCGCCGCTCACGGCCTTGTCCACCGCGAGGTCGGCGGCCGTGGTCACGGTCGCGTCGTCGGTGTCGGAGTCGTTGGCGGGGTCGGGGTCGTAGGTCCGGCCGTCGACGGCGGCCCCGTTGGTCAGGACGGTTCCGTCCGCGAGGTCGTCCGGGAGGCCGGCCACGACCGTGATGACGGCGAGCTCGGCGCCG
>DOWL01000087.1:1479-16914 GCA_003519585.1 Nocardioides sp.
ACGGCGAGCTCGGCGCCGACCGCGAGCGGCGAGCCCGCGGGGCGCGTGCAGGTGATCTCGAGGTCGACGCGCCCGCAGGTCCAGCCGGGCCCGCTCGCCGTCACCGGCGCGTCGGCGAGCTCGCTCGGGAGGGTGTCGACGACGGTCCACGGACCGACGGCAGGGTCAGGACCCTCGTTGGTGACCGTCACCGTCCAGGTGAGGGGCGCGCCGGCGACCGGGGTGCCGGTGTGCTCCTTCGCGATCGCCAGGTCGGCGGAGTGCACCTGGGCGGCAGCGGTGTCGTCCGGGCCGGCGTAGGAGGTGCCGTCGGCGTCCTGCTGCTCGCCCTCCGCGTCCTCGGCCGTGGTGCCTGCCGTGTTGACATGGTCGACGGCGGCGCCCACGCCCGGGTCGGTGACGACGTCGGCGCCGGGCGTGGCACTGAAGGTCAGCACGAGCGTGGTGCCGGTCGGCAGGTCGCCGAGGTCGGTCCAGGTGAGGACCTGCGGGTCGCCCGTCACCGCCGGCTCGGCCGCGACCGGCGCGCCACCGGCGACCGACACCCGGGCGGTGTCGGCGTCGTAGGTCCAGCCGGGAGGCAGCATGTCGTCGACGTCGACGCCGTAGGCGGTGGAGGCACCGTCGCTGGAGACCACGATCCGCCACTGCAGCGGGTCGCCGATGTAGGCGATCGTGCTGCCGACCACGCTCTTCTCCACCGACACGTGCGGCAGGGCGGCCCGCACGGTCGCGGTGTCCTGCGGCCCGTCGTACTCGCGACCACCCTGGTCGGGAAGCGAGAAGTACTCGGTCACGTCGGCGCTGTTGGTGAGCGGGCCCGCTTCGGCCGGCGTCGCGAGCACCGCGTCGTAGGTGAGGCTGACCGTCGCCCCGGGCGCCAGCGGACCCTCGATCGTCCAGGTGATGGTGCCGCCACCGAGAGCGGCGTCCGCACCGGTGAGGACCCCGCCGTCGGAGATGGTGGCGGCATCGACGACGACGCCGGTCGGCACGTCGTCGGTCACGACCAGGTCGTGGGCGTCGCTCGTCCCGGTCCCGGCGGCGCCGTTGCTGACGTCGAGCGTGTAGCCGAAGGTCTCGCCCGGAGCCGGGGTCGTGTCGGAGACCCGCTTGTCGAGGGAGACGACCGGCTCGGTGATGGTCAGGGTCGCGGTGTCCGGGGCCGCCTCGGCCCCGAAGGTCTCGCCCGCCGAGGTGGGCGGAGCGCCGTCGGCCAGCTCCCACTTCAGGGTGGCACTGTTGACCAGCGCGTCACCGCGGGAGTTGTCGACGATGTCGGCCACCTCAGCGGTGTAGACGAGGGTCACGACCCGCTGCTCGGGCGAGGCCAGGAGGTCACCGAGCGACCACCCGGCCAGGGTGGAGCCGGAGGGCCCTGCGGCGTCGGCGAGACGCGCCGGGGCGCCGGGCAGCGTGCACGGGTCGGCGTCCGCCTCGGCGCAGGTCGCCGACTCCAGGGCGATGGTCGAGGCGTCGATCCCCGCGGGGACCTGGTCGATCACCGCCGCGTCGTAGAAGTTGACCTGCGAGGGCAGCGTGACCCGCACCGTCCAGCGGGCGGTCTCGCCGATCGCGTAGGTCGGCTGCTCGACCTCCTTGCCGACCGCGGCGGGCTGCACCGCGAGGGTGCGCGACGCCGGGACGCTGTAGGTGCGTTCGGTGGGTCGGTCGGCATCGGCCCGGGCGACCTTGTCGTCGTCCATGGTCGAGCCGCTGAGCTCGGCGGTGTTGGTGTACTGCTGCGAACCCCCGGCCGTGTCGGAGACGACGGCGCGGTAGGTCAGCGGGACCACGGCGCCGGGCCCGAGGTCGCCCAAGGACCACTCGATGCGGGTGGAGCCTGCAGGACAGCCGTTGGCCCCCGTCCCGGCCGAGACGTCGCGGGCGCCCGGGGTGGGCGACCCTGCCACCAGCTCGAGGCCCGACGGGAGGCAGTCGACGACGAACGCGTCGTGGAGCGGCGGCCGACCGGCAGCGTTGCGCGCGGGGAGGGTGTAGGTGATCTCCTGGCCGACCACGACGACGTCGTCGGCGTCGTCGTCCTGCTTGGTCAGGGTCGGCGAGGGCGCGACGAGGGTGAAGACGGCCGTGTCCGTCCGGGCCGGCAAGGCGGCCCCACCCGGGCCCGCCGTGGAGGCGAAGGAGGCGGTGTTGGTGCGCGTCGCGCCGTGGTTGCCGGAGTTGGAGACCAGCACGGTGAGCTGGACCGCGAAGCGCTGGTCGGTCGCCGTGTCGTTGGTCCAGGTCGCCGGGAAGGTCAGGTCGCCGTTGGCCGCCTGGGAGAAGCCGCCCGGCTGGGCAGCCGTCGTGTCACTGGCCGCGTCGGGCTGGAAGGTCCAGGACGGGGACCCCGGGACGAGCGACACGCCGGAAGGCAGGGTGTCCGTGAGCCGTCCCGCGTAGACGGTGGTGCCTCGCGGCACGACGACCGAGAAGGTGTAGGTCACCTGCTCGCCGACGGTCCCCTGGCCACCCGCGTTGTTGCCGGCCTCGGCGACCTCGGTGGTCAGGTTCTTCTCGACGGAGGCGTCGGGGGCGAGGAGCCGGTGGGTGTCCTCGGCCGGCGGGGAGTCGGTGTCAGTCACGCCGCCGTCGATGTTGTCCTCCGGTGCGTGACCGGCCGCGCCCCCCTGGTTGGTCGGGGAGTCGTACGTCGAGACCGCGGCGGTGTTGACAAAGGCGGCGGACACGCTGAGCTCGGGGTCGTAGGCCACCTCGTAGGTGAGGTCGACGGAGTCCCCGGCTTGTAGGACCACGGTGTCGGGCAGGTCCCAGCGCACGACCGAGCGGTCGGTGAGCCCCGCCCGGGGTGTCGGGTGGCCGGCGTCCCCGGGGTCGGTGCACACCCCGGAGTCGGACACGGCAGCCACCTGGTCGCAGGTGATGCCGGCCGGGAGGACGTCCCACACGTCGGGGCCGACGACGTCGAGGAGGTTGCGGTCGGCGGCGACGGCAGCGTTGGTGACGGTGACCGTGTACTCGACCGTGTCACCGCCTCGGACCGTCCCGTTCTCTGGGAGCGGCGTCGGGACCGGCGCGGTGCCGGCGACGCGCCGGGCGGACTTCTCGACCTCGACGGGCGGGGCCGCCGCGAGCGACAGGTCGACTTGGTCGCGCAGGGAGAAGACGGCGCCGTCGGTGTTCTCGTACTGCAGCTTCGCGAGGTTGCCCAGCAGGTCGGGCGCGGGTCCGGCGGCCGGGTCACCGACGATGGCGGAGAGCCGTACCTCGAAGACACCTCCGGGCGACACGTAGCGGCCGCCGGCGCGGTCGGTGCCCACCTCCCAGGTGAGCACGTCGCCCGCCACGGCCAGGTCGAGCGCGACGGTGTTGGCCCCGGTGGGCGTCGCCGAGCCGGGCTCGTAGGTCGTCCCGGCGGGCAGGAAGTCGGTCACGACGGCGTTGCGGGTGCTGTTGTCGTCGGAGAAGTCGACGCGTACGACGAAGCAGACCCGGTCGCCCTCGTCGAAGGTCACCAGCGGGTCGGTCGGGTCGAGGTCGTCGCGGTAGTCGCCCGCGTCGGTGCTGCAGGCGTAGGGACGCGCGGCCGGCACGTCGGGCTGGATCGACTTCTGCAGGGCCGGCGCGTCGGAGCCGAGGCCGGCGCTGGAGTCGTCCGCGACCTCGACCGGTCCGGTCGGCGCGGGACCGGCGACCGCGTCGAGCAGCGTCGTCGTGCCGACGAGCGACACCTCGTTGCGGTAGCCGTCACCCGAGACCGTCGGGTCCTGGCCGCCCCGGCCGTAGGCGCCGAGCATCCGCGCCTGGAAGGTCACCGTGGCGACGTCGGATGCCTCGAGGGCGAGCTGGGTGAAGACGATCTCGTAGGTGCCGTCGACCTGCCGGGTGACGCTGTCGAAGTCGGCACCGGTCGGGTCGGACCCCGGGACCGGGTCGCAGGCCGGCAGGCCGGCCGGGGAGAAGTTCTCGGTGCTCGACAGGGGGCAGAAGCCGTCGGGCAGCACGTCGGTCAGCACGATGCCGTCGGCGTCGGCGTACTCGCCCGTGCTGACGGTCAGCGTCCACGTCGCGATGCCGCCGGCGGTGAACGTCCCGGGAGAGACCGACTTCTGCAGGGCGAGGTCCTCGGCAGTGACAGTGACCTGTCCGGAGTCGGAGACCGCACGCGATCCCCCCGGCGCCAGCGCGCCCTGGTAGGTACCGGCCGCAGTGGCGCGGTTGGTGAGCGACAGCTCGCCCGCCCCTTCGCGCGTGCTGGGACCCGTGTTGTTGTCGAGGTTGGCCGTCTGGCCCAGGCCCGCGCCGCCGGGCGTGGGGCCGGGCCAGGTCGCGGTGTTGGCGCGCTGGGGGATCCCCGCGCGATACCTGACCTCGACCGCCTCGCCGGCCGCGAGGGTCCCCAGCGCCCACTCCACGCGGGTGTAGGTGCCCGCGGGGACGCCGGCCGGGTCGACGACGGTCGTCACCGAGGTGGGAGCGGGGCAGTCCGTCGTCACGTCCGGCACGGCGTCGAGCCCGGGCGCCCCGGAATACTCGGGTGCGGCGCTGTTGTCTGTCGTGCCGCAGCCGAGGAACTCCAGTCCGGCGGGGATCAGGTCGGCGAGGGTCACGCCGGTGGTCGGGTCCTCGGTGGTGTTGCGGGTGGTGAGCGTGTACACCGTGCTGTGGGCATGGACGCCGCGGAGCAGCTCGTTCTCCGGGCTCGGCTCCGACTTCGTGACCTCGATGGCCGACACGCTCGTGCTGGTCGGCGCCGACGAGGCCTGCTCCGTGGCGCCGCCGGTGTAGGTGCCCGAGGCGGAGAAGCGCGCCAGCGTGCGCGGATCGGTGCTGGCATAGGCGTCGCCGACGTTGGAGATGGTGGAGCCGACCGGGTGGACCACCGGGTCAGGGGTGGCGGAGAAGGACAGCTCGACGGTCGCGCCGACCGGCAGGTCGCTGATGTTCGACCAGATCAGCACCTGACGGTCGTCGGCGGTCGTGCGGACGTCGGGCTCGCCGTAGGTGTCCGGCGAGGTGGATCCCGCGACGTAGGTGACGCCGAGGGGCAGCACGTCGCGGAAGGTCACGTTGTACTCGGGGGATGCCGAGGGTCCGGCAGGGTTCGTCACGGCGAGCGAGAACTCGACGTCGTCGCCGGCGAGCACGTTCTCGGGCGCCGACTTCGACACGGTGATCTCGGCGGCGTTCGCAGGCGCCGCGACGGCGACGACCGAGCACAGTGCCGCCAGCAGGGCTAGCACGAGCGAGCCGGCAAGCGGGCGACGGGGGTGTTGCGTGGGCACGTTCGAACTCCTCCGGATTCGGCGAAGGTGAGCACAGGCCCAATCGTGGTGGGGACGACGTGGGCACCCTCCGCCACCGGAAGGCTAGACCAGTTCGGACCGCTACGGCCCGGGATCGACCAATTCAGGCACGGACCGGCTACTGCCGTCTCGCGGCACGGAGCCCTCGAGTTCGACATGGGCGAGCCGTGGGTTCGGGTCCACGACGCGGTGGCCGGCCGCATCGTTCACTCCGACCGGGGCAGCCAGACCCGATTCAATCGATCGTCGCACCGCCCAGCGGGCGCTGAAGGGGCACGGCCTGATCGGATCGATGGGCCGTATCGGCGCGGCCGGTGACAACGCCGCCATGGAGCGCTTCTTCAGCCTGCTGCAGTAGAACGTCCTCAACCGGCGCTCCTGGGATACCCGCGAGGAGCTGCGGATCGCCATCGTGATCTGGGTCGAACGCACCTGCCACCGCCGCCGACGTCAAGACGCCCTCGGCCGATTGACCCCCGTTGAGTACGAGACCATGATGACCGCACCAGCCGCTCAGGCTGCGTGACCCAACCTGTCACCTAGTCGCGCAGCAACCCCCTCCATACGGGGGCGAGTTTGGGATCACGGTCGAGCTTGGATCGGTTTGGGGTCGCCGCGGCATCGCCCCTGCTGTGAAGACTTTGCTCGATGGGTTGATAAGCGCCCTGCACGTCCACGACTTGTCGAGTCGTGAACACGTGGCGGCTGCTCTGGACGAAGTCGGCGACGGCGAGCGTCTGTGGGAGCTTCTCAACGATCCCGCAATGGCCATTCTGGGTCCACGACGCTTGGTCCGCCCTCACGGCAGGGGCATCGCGTGGAACCCGGCCGACGAACGCTGCGGTTTCTTCCAGTTCACGAGGTCCGCGCAGGCCGATGCCGTGACCGTCAGGATCCACGCGTTGTCGCGCTGAAGTTCAGCGTCAGGCCTGCCCATTGAGTTGGAGCGCAGCTTGCAACGTTGGGGCGATGACCTTTGTGACGTATGGAGCACTTGGTCGATCGCCCCACCTGATGTTCCCGTGAGCAGACGGGTGGGAGAAGCGGCAAACGACAACCCGGCGCCCATCGAGGATGGCCTCGTACAGGTGCTCCGTGTGCTCTCGTTCTGGGGCCAGAACCCCGGTCGCCCACTTGGCGACCTTGGTGCCCTGGAGGATCACGATCGTGGGCTCAAGTATCGACAGCGTGGCGGAGAAGTGGGTGCCGCAGTTGCGGGCCATGGTGCCGGTGGGTCGCCCTTGGCTACCTCCGGGCGGGCCAGCTGAGCAGAGCAGGCGGTTCACTAGGGCAAACGCGTCAAAGAGATGGAAGCGTCGACCCGTCGTGGGAAGCACGAACTCGCCCTCGTAGTCCGTACCGAGCCCGGTTCCCAAGAGCAGCCTCAGCGCGGTGGTCGTGCCTCTCATGTGGGGATTGCGTCCGGGGTATCCGTCCTGCGCGTAGTAGCGGTGCGCCAACCCCGACCCGTTCAGGACCTGCTGATACCGCGTTTCCATGGTGACCCCGCTGAGGTACATGGCCGCCGATGGACCCTTGGCGAGACCGGACTCTTGACCCACGACCGCGATGCGTAAGGGCGCTCCGTCAATAGTCATGTCGAACCGCCGGCCGACGTGACTCATGATGCCTTCCCTGAAGGCATCGCCCTGGTGCCGCGAATTGCGGCACTGCTGGTAGCTCGGACAGATGAACTGGCCATCCGACAGGAGGCTGCTTTCGACGTACCTGCTTAGCCTCGCGATGCGACTTCTCGTTGCCGGGAGATCCACGCTGACCTGCCGGTCCCGCGGCTCAGGCACGGCGGCTACCGGCGGTCCTCGCAACCAATAGCGGGACGAGTCGATCTCTCCAGGTCGGTACGTGAATGTGCCCGCTCGACATGCCTCCGTGCGCGAACTGCTCGCGATACACGGACTCCTGCGCTTCCCGGCGAATGTCGACACCCGCCAGGTCTTCGATGAGGGTGACGAGCAGGTTCTCCACGCCGTCGTCGGTGGGCGGGACCGTCTCGTCGAGAGCATCTCGAAGTTCCTGCCAGAGGTACTGATCACCGCGCAGCCCCCACTGCTCGGGCTCGGGAATGAACAAGGACCCCATCCTCACGTCGTCAGACTACGGGAGCGGGCGGAGGCGATCGGGGGACGGAGAGCCCCGGTGCTTCGGTCAACGCACCTGATGGTCATGACCCTGATGCTGGTGACTTTCACGGACGTCGGCCCGAACTTCGGAGCCGTCGGCGGATCAGGCGAGCTCCGCGCCATCGTCGGCGCGCTCCTGACCTACGGACTGATCGTCGCGGTGCTCATGCTGGTCGTCTCAGCAACGACCTGGGCGATCGCTTCCAGCTCGGGAAGTTGGCACACCGCTCAGAAGGCGAAGCTCGGCTGCGTCGTCGCGATTGGCGGAGCGGCGCTCACAGGGGCCGCGCTCACGTGGGCCAACTGGCTGCTGGACATCGGCCCGCACCTCTAAGCCTCGATCCACCGATGAGCCGGGTTGGCGTAGGTCGGCAGCGATGAGGGCGGCTTCGGCGGGTGTGGGCGTGGTTGGGTGACCGGCCTTGCTGCCGGGTCGTTCCGTTGGGTCCTGGGTAGTGCCGGTGTCGGCGGTGATCAGTTGGTCGCGATCGGCGGCGGGTCTTGGCCGTGAGCGAAGAGCTGTCGCCATGCCTCTTGCCATGGCCACTCGACCGGGAGGTGCATGGTGATCCGTCGTGCCGAGGAAGCGATCCGGGCCGGTACGGCGATGAGTTTGCGGCGGATCGTCGCGGTGGTGGCCTTGGCCAGGGTTGGGCCGGTGATGGTCGCGGCAGCTCGGGTGAGGTTGAACGCGATGACCGCCAACACCAGCCAGGCTGCGTTGGCGTTGAACACCCCGGACGGCATGTGCGCCAGCGCTGAGTTCTTCAGGTCGGAGTGGATCTGTTCGATGATCGCGTGGCCGCGGTGGGTCTTGTCGGCAGCCACAGTGTCGGCCACGCCCGGGTCGGTGGTGGTGAAGAACGCGTGGAAGCGCCAGGTGTCGAACAACGTCTCCTGACCGTTCTTGGTGCTGGGGTTCAGGTCGGGGATCCGGCGGACCACGAGCCGTCCGGTGACATGCTCGGCCTTCTTCTTGGAAGTGAACGCGGTGAACGGAATCTCGGCGACCTCGGCGCGAGAGACCCAGGTGCTGGTGGGTTCGTCGAAGACGGCGTCGGTGTACTCGATGGTGGTCCACGCATCGTCATCGATGGTGGCGATCGCGGCTTTGACCTTGGGATCCATCCGGACGGTGACCGAGACATCGGCGCCAGCTCGTAGCGCAGCACCGACCGTGGCGTGGCCGTAGAACGCGGAGTCGGCACGCACCAACGGCCGCTGGGCCGAGGACACCGAGAGTGTGCGGGTGGTCTTCAACGCGTCCGCGACCAGCCGGGCCGCGCCCCGCGGTGAACCGCACGATCCCTTCCGGAGCCGCTGGGCCACGATCACCGGCGCCGACGCGCTGGTCGACACGGTCGCGAGTAGCGCGTTGAGTCCGCGAACCCCGGAGTAGCCGTAGCTCGAGCCCTGCTTGGCGTAGCCGTGGACTTCGATGATGGTGTCGTCGATGTCGACCATCACCCGCTCGCTGGAGTCACTTGAGGTAGCGACCAGCGGTGCCTGGGCGGCCAGAGCGGTCAGGAACCGGGAGGCGACCGCGTCGAGCTGGCGGACGTGGCCGAAGCTGAACGAGCGCAGGAACGAACCCAGGGTCGAGGGTGCGTAGGCGTGGGCGAAGACCTTGCCCATCCCACCGTGGCGAAGCAGCGCCATGTCATCGATGCTGTCCGCGCCGGCGACCATTCCGGCGACGAGTGAGGTGACCTTCAACCCGGCGTTCGCGCCCTTGTCGGTCGGCACACTCAGATGCCTCTGGGCCAGTGCGTGAAGCCCTGCCGTGCGGGCCAGCGCGAGCACCGGGACCAGCCCAGCTGACGACACGAGATTCGGATCATCGAACACCGCGGAGGTCGCGGCCGGCGTGTGGCAAAGTTGCATCTACGAGATGCCCTTCGTACTTGGTGAAATTGGGACCCTGAAGAAGTCCGATTTTCCCAGTACGTAAGGGCATTCTCACTTCACGACGCGCTCACCCACCCAAGCTCATCGGTGGATCGAGGCTGATTCCGACGCGGTCGTAGCTCCGTGCACCAGCGTTGGGCCGCGCGCGCGATGTTCCGGTCGACTTCGATGCCTGCCGCCGCTCGTTGACATCCGAGAACGGGTGGCTGCCCAAAGAACACGCGGCGCGCTGACAACAAGGGACGGGGAGGCGAGGCGAAACGGAGTGGCGGTCCGCGTCGCTTGACGGTCCTCTCGAATCACCGCTACGTCACCTAACGCTGGGGTCGACGGCGATGAGGGCAAGACTGTGTTCGTACCCGCCAGCGATGGCGCACGCGTTCCGCAGCCCGGCTGGGACCTCGACCTGTCCGGCCAGGTTCCAGCCCCACGCGACCACCGTGCCGTCACTCCTCAGTGCGAGCGAATGCATGTCACCAGTTGCGACCGCGGCGACGCCTGTGAGATCAGCCGGGGGGTCGGCTTCACCCAATCTGTTGGATCCGCCCCACCCGACCACGGTTCCGTCCTTCAAGAGAGCAAGGACGTGGCCGTGCGCCCCACCGGCGACGCCGACCACGTTCGAGAGTCCCTCGGGGATGTCGTCACAGACGTTGCCGTGCCGGTCCCAGCACATGATGGATCCGTCGCCCTTACGCCCGATCGTGTGCAGCCAACCGGCAGCCTCGACGGCAGTTAGACGACGCGCGTCTGCTGGCAGCCGTACAAGGCCTTCGGCGTTCCAGGCAACTGCGCTTCCGTCAGTTCGAAGCGCGGTGATGATGTATCCGTTAAGCATGGCCGCATTGGCAGTCACGCTCGTGATGTCATGGAGTCCCGGCGGTACGTAGATCGGGTTCTTATTGCTGTCAGACCCCCAGGCGACGACGGTTCCGTCGCGCTTGAGAGCGACGCAGAAGCCGCACGGGTTGAACCCTCCGAATCCGGCTGTCGAGATAGCGACGACGTCGCGCAGCCCTGCGGGCACGTCAGTCTGACCGTTCTCGTTGTCACCCCACGCAGTCACGGTGCCGTCCACCTTGAGGGCGACGCTGTGGTTGTTTGCAGCAGCAATCGCGGCCACGCCAGCGAGGTTGGGCGGTGGTGACGCCTGATCGTTGCCAGTGCGGGTCGGGTAGAAGGAGACGACGGTCCCATCTGAGAGAAGGGCGTATGCGTTTAGGGCACTGGCGTCGATCGCGACGACACCGGCAAGCCCCTCAGGAACCACCACTGCGTTGCCCTGGCCGTCAGCTCCCCAGGCAACGACAGTGCCGTTGGACTTCAGCGCGAGGGACAGCGCTGAGGCCTCTCCGCCGCCGGCTGCGATTGCAACGACGTCATACAGATCATGGGGGACGTTGCACTCGCCCAGAGAATTGTCGCCCCACGCATAAACCGTCCCGTTGCTACGCAGTGCCAGCGCGTGCGATCGACCCGCCGCGATGGCGACGACCCCTCCGAGAGTGGCCGGGGTACCCACGGTCGGGGCGTGGTGCACGTTAACCGTCGTAGGCGCCCGGCCATCAACGTGCCACGTAGTTTCCGGAACCAGCCCGGAGAGGCCTCCCCAAGCGACAACCGCCCCGTCCGCCTGCAGAGCAAGACTGAAGTCGCCGCCAGCCGCGATTGCGACAACGTTCTCAAGCCCGTATGGCACCTGCGTCGGACCCACGGCGTTGATTGCTCCTCGGTCCCAGCCCCACGCCGTCACGGTCCCGTCACGCGTCAGCGCAAGCGAGTGTGTAACACCGGCCGCGATGGCCGCTACGTTGCCGTCGAGATCAGGAGGAACGTCAAGCAGACCCATATAGGTGGTAGTGGTCGAGTCCTTCGGATCATCGCCCCACGCCACGATCGTGCCGTCGCTGCGGAGAGCGAGCGCATGCTTCTGGCCCACGGCCACAGCCGAGACATCGGTCAGGCCGCTCGGAACACTCATTGGACCGTGGAGGTTGGCGCCCCAGGGGCTGACAGTTCCGTCACCTCTGACCACGAGGCAACTGCGCGCCCCCGCCGCCAAGCTAACGACATCTGTGGGACGGGGAACTGGTGCGCCTGCGCCCCATCCAATGACCGTCCCCTGGAGCGCGGCTCCTGCCTTCTCATCAGCCACGGACCAGAGTCTGGCAGGGAGGCCCGACACACACCTTCAGGATCCTCGAAGTTGCCTTGCGGTCGAGATACGTCGAACTCAGACGACTGGACCTCCACATCAACGTACGCGCACCCAGTCGAGGGCGACGGTTGCGGCATCCGACGACGGCTACTCCGCTTCGGAGTAGAGCCGTCCGAGTTCTTCGATGAAGCTTATGAAGGGATTGGCCGAGTCTTCCAAGGCAACGATAGTCGTGCCGTGCTGTCCACGTGAAAGCGCGATGTGGCTCATGACCCGGCTGTTGCGCAGGTGATTGGGTGCGGCGCTCACGCCTTGGTCCATGCCGAGGATCACGACACGTGCCGCCTCGATGCCGCGGGCAGAGTGAATCGTGACAAGGCGAACGTGGTCCTCGGGAACCGAGCGCCCCCGGCCCATCGTCCCGACCTGGTCGTGCACGGGCACTCCCAGGATGCTGAGAGCCTCCCGGGCAAGGTCAGGCTCCCCACTCTTGTTGTCGGCCATCGCGCAAAGTATCGCGAGATCCCGCCGGTTCCCCTCACCGGCCAACTTCTCAAGCTCGCCATGAAAGGTCGCAACGTACGCGTTCAGCTTGGCCTGTCGCCAGTTCGCCCGGGGCCCCGTGGGTAGCGCAATCCGCACTACCCGGGGAAGTTCACCACCGGGATTCGACTGGACCCCGTCAAGGTCCAACATCGCATCGGGGTTGGGGGCGCTCCGGAGAGGATGTTTCGCGACCCAGCCCGCTATCGCCTCAGCATCGGGGGCGTGCTCGTACACCGCCTGCGCAACTAGGAAGTTGGCTGTCTTGCTGCGGTAGTTCCGCCGCAGCGTCTCGACCGTGCCTTCAGTGCGTGCTTGCTGCACGAACGGAGGGGCCTCACCGGTCTTGTTGGCCGGTCCATACAACTCTTGGCCGGGGCCATCCGCGAGGAACCACTCTGCGTCGTCTGCCGCCAGGACGCTTAGGAACTCGAAGTGCTCCTGGGGCATGTCTTGAGCTTCATCGACGCAGATCGTCTCGAAGAGGCCCCGGAAGGCATCCCTGTCGTCTCCGTCCAGTTGATGCGCGAGTTCGTCTACGTGAGTCACCACGACTCGTTTGTTGACGTCTTCACCCAAGCGCTGGGTCGACATGATGCCGCGCAGCGTGGAAGCGAGCACTTTGTTGTAACAGGTGAAGAGGACGGGCCGGCCAGCTCGGGCATGGGCGACCGCAATCTCCTGAAGCTGGACCGTCTTGCCAGTCCCCGGCGCTCCTCGAAAAACAACCGGTTCCCGGTTGGCGGGTGTCAGGTACTTGGTCGCTGGTCCAGAAGCGTTGGCGCTCTTGCCCGGGGCGCCGACGCGAGTGCGCAACAACTCCCCGCGGGCCTGGTCCGCCCGGGTCGGAGAGGGTCGCGAACCTGGATCGAGCACCTCGCGAAGGGCTTTCACCTGAACCGGTGTCGGTGCGATGTCGCGCCGCGGCGCCCCCTTGTGCGGGGGGGAGATGCGGATGCTCTGTAGTCGCCCGAGCAGGGCTTCGGAGGAAACCAGGTCGTCGGCGAAGATCATGCCCTCGGCTTGCAGCCGTACGGGGGTTGCGTTGAACCGAGCAACAAAGTCGTCCCGCTTGATGAGCGGGAATGCGGCAGTCGCGAAGAAGAAGGGAGCTCGCACGTTCGCGGCGGTGCCGACGTAGGCGATGAGGCCGGTGACGGCTCGGCCGGCCTGGAGCACAGGGTGGTGTCCACCGCTCCGGCCTCGGATCTGGCAGACCTTCAGGCCGAACTCCTCGATCGCGTCGAGGGGGACTGCCTTCACCTCGATGTTGAAGCACGCCAAGTCTTCATGGACAACGATCGCGTCGATGTCCGGAACTCCGCTTGGCAGATAGTCGACGTCGCCCCAAACATGGGTGTGTCCGTCACCCAATTCCACCAGGCGTTCGATGAACGCCCGCTCGCCGTGATGACCCTTGCGGTCCGGTACGGGTGAGTGAAGGTGACCGGGCACAGCAGCCCCTCCTCGCGACGGATAGCAGGCCCCTATGGCCACTGGAACGATAGTGGCCCTTGGCAGGGCTCCGCGGCCGATTCCCGCCGCGCTCCTCGAGCTCGGCATCCGCCGACGGCAGCTGCATCGCGAATGTCGACCGACTCAGTGTTCTTGAGGCGAAAGTTCGATCGCCTCGTTTCGGCTGCTGCCTCCTCCTCAAGGGTGGTGGGACTCGGCCGGGCGGGCCTCAGGTCGGTCCGTGTCGTCACAAACCGCCCTCAGAAGGCTTCCTGACGCACTGTCAGAGCCAATTCGGGCGGTGTTTTCGTGTCCGAGGGGCGCGAAGTTCTCTCAGAGCGATTCTGAGCGACGTGGCGTCAACGGCCTGGACCTTCGTGGTCGGGACGCGAGGGCGGTACGTCGGGTCTGGGCCGGGAGGTGGTGGTGGTCGCGGTCGCGAGCCGCGCCTCAGTTGCCCGTCGGCGGGTCTGTGGATCGGTCTTGGCGGTCTTCTTGCGCCCTTCGGCGTTGATCTCGTCGATGCGGGCTTGGGCGTAGGCCGGGTGGTTGCGGTCGCGTTCGATGCTCTCGGTGACGGTCTGGTGCTCGAGGATGCCGGGCGCGAGGTGCAGCCTGTGTCGCAGACGCTCGAATCCGTCGAGCCAGTGTTCGGAGCCGCGGGAGCCGAGGATGCGCGCGGCCTGGTGGATGAGGTTCTGGCGTACGTCTGTTTCAGTCCAGTGGCCGGCGGTGCGCAGCAGGTGGTTGATCATCGCGTCGCCGAGCGGGGAGGCGCCTTCGACGGCGGCTCCGATCGCGCCGGCGCCCTCGGTCTCGAACAGTTGGGCGGGGTCGAGGCCGTCGGGCAGTTCGAGCTGGGTGGGGTCGAGGTCGGCGGCGGTGAGGTGCCAGAAGGCCTTCTGTGCCGACTTCCACCCGGCGGGGTCGGAGTCGGTGGCGACGGCGATGCGGTCTCGGCCGTTGACGATGTCGATGTTGGCGCGGAGAAGTCTGATCTGGTTGATGGTGAGCGCGGTGCCCATCGGGGCGATGCCGACGGCGGCGCCGTTGCTGCCCAAGGTGATGGCCAGGGCGTCCATGGGTCCTTCGACGATGACCGGGAGCGCACCGGCGGTGAGGAGTTCGCGGGCTTCGGCGTACCCGAATAGTGCCTCGCCCTTGGTGAAGATCGAGGTGGTGCGGGTGTTGAGGTACTTCGGTCCGGCATAGTCGTCGTCGCTCTTGGTGGGGTTGCGGCGGCCGACGAAGCCGAGGA
Source organism: Nocardioides sp. (assembly GCA_003519585.1). Lineage (GTDB taxonomy): Bacteria > Actinomycetota > Actinomycetes > Propionibacteriales > Nocardioidaceae > Nocardioides. Next base: position 16,213 of record DOWL01000087.1, read on the forward strand.
TCGCCACCCCGGTGGGGTCGTGGGGATCACGGATGGGCATGACCAGTCGGTCGCGGAAGAAGTCGCGGTAGTAGGTCGTGCCGTCGTCGCCTTGCCGCTGCGTGACGAGTCCGGCCTGTGCCAGTTCGTCGAGGGTGGCGCCATGGTCGGTGAGGTGGCGGATCAGGCTGCGGTCGCCGCCGGGGGCGTACCCGAGGCTGTAGTGGGGGTGGTCGGCGAGGTCGGTGCGCATGCGGTCGCGCATGTACGCCGGCGCCCACGAGCGTGGATAGCAGGACTCGAAGTAGGCCATGGCCTGCTGGTTGAGCTCGTGGATCCGCTCGGCCGGCACCTCGGTGGGGTCGGGGAAGGCGTTCTCGGGGGTGACCTCGTCGGCCTGCTCCCACGGCAGGGGAGTCGCGTACGGGTCCGCGACGTAGGGGTAGGCGGCGCCGGCGACGTCGTATGACGGCAGGTCGTACTCGGCTGGTCGCGGTTCCTGGTCGACCAGGTCGAGGTCGTCGTGCTCGCCCGGGGTGGGGGAATGGACCACGGGTGCGTCGTCGGCGGGCTGGTCGCGGTAGAACGCGGCCATGAACTCGTCGGCGTCCGCGGGGGGCAGCATGTCGGGGTCTGGGGGTATGTCGGCCTCGGGGTACGGGGTCTCGTCGTCACGGGAGTACGGCGCTTCGGTCGACTGTTCGTGGAGACTGCGTCAGATGA
>DOWL01000048.1:0-3317 GCA_003519585.1 Nocardioides sp.
ATGGGCCGGGTCGGCGAGGTCGTGTGCCGGACCTGGCAGGTGGCGCACGTCATGAAGGCCCGGCGGGGCTCGCTCGGCACCAGCCTGCCCGCGGACAACGAGCGGGCGCGGCGCTACGTGGCGAAGTACACGATCAACCCAGCGCTCGCGCACGGCATCGCCCACGAGGTCGGGTCGGTGGAGCCAGGCAAGCTCGCGGACCTCGTGCTGTGGGACCCGCGGTTCTTCGGTGTCCGGCCGGAGCTGGTGGTCAAGGGCGGCGCCATCGTCTACGCCGCCCTGGGCGACCCGAACGCCTCGATCCCGACCCCGCAACCCGTGCTGATGCGACCGACGCTGGTCGACGCGGACGGCAGCGACCACGCGGTCACCTTCGTCGCCCCCGCCGCCCTCGAGGACGGCCTGGCGGGTCGGCTCGGGCTCCGTCGGCGGCTCGCGGCTGTGACACCCACCCGCCACGTCGGTAAGGCCGAGATGGTCAACAACAGTGCGCTGCCCGACATCCACGTCGATCCGGAGACCTTCGCGATCACTGTGGATGGCGAACAGATCGAGCCGCAGCCGGCCACCGAGCTCCCCCTGGCCCAGCTCTACTCGTTGTTCTGACATGTCCACGGTCCTCGCCCTGCTCCTGGCCGACGCCCGGCTGCCCGCCGCCGGCCACACCCAGTCGGGAGGGCTCGAGCCCGGGCTCGCCGACGGACTGGACCCCCACAACCTGCCGGCGTATGTCCGGAGCAGGTTGGCCACCGTGGTCAGGACCGAAGCAACGACCGCCGTGGTGGCCCGCCACCACGCCCTCGCCGGGAGCTCCCTCGACCCCGTCGAGGCCGCCTGGGCCGCCCGGACACCCAGCGACGCAATGCGGGCCACCGCTCGGACCCTGGGCCGCGGCCTGCTCCGGCTGGCTCGGCGGACTTGGCCGGCCGCCGTCGCCGGGTGGGCACCGGATGCGACCCCGCCCCGCGCCGTCGTGCTCGGCGCCGTGGCGGCCGGTGCCGGGTTGTCGGCCGTCGAACTCGCCCGCGTGGTGGCGTACGACGACACCCAGACCGTGCTCAGCGCGGCGCTCAAGCTGCTCCCCCTCGATCCTGCCGACGCGACCGCGTGGTGCGTCGAGCTGCTACCCGACGTGGACCGGCTGGCCCACGAGGTCTCCACCCTGACCGAGACCACCGACATTCCGGCGACCGGTTCTCCACAGATCGAGGCCTGGGCCCAAGCCCACGCCCGTGCCACCAGGAGGTTGTTCAGTGCCTGAGTCCACCAGAGCCCTGCGGCTGGGCGTGTGCGGCCCGGTCGGCACCGGGAAGAGCTCGCTCATCGCCACCTTGTGCCGTGGGTTGGCCGGCGAGCTGCGGCTCGGCGTCGTCACCAACGACATCTACACTGACGAGGACGCGCGGTTCCTCCGCTCGGCCGGCGTTCTGCCCGAAGAGCGCATCATCGGCGTCGAGACGGGCGCGTGCCCACACACCGCGATCCGCGACGACGTGACCGCGAACCTCCTGGCCGTCGAGGACCTCGAGCAGCGGTTCGCACCGCTGGATGTCGTGCTCGTCGAGTCCGGGGGCGACAACCTCACGGCCACGTTCTCCCCCGCGCTCGTGGACGCCCAGCTCTTCGTCCTCGACGTGGCCGGTGGCGGTGACGTGGCCCGCAAGGGCGGACCTGGCATCGAGCGAGCTGACCTGCTCGTCGTCAACAAGACCGACCTCGCGCCGTACGTCGGTGTCGACCTCGCGCGGATGGTGCACGACGCCGAGCACGCACGGTCCGGTCGGCCGGTCCTGGCGCTGTCGCGCGCCGACGCCGGCTCGGTGGCGACACTCGCCAGCTGGGTCCGCGGGCGACTGGAAGCCTTCCGCAGCGGAACCCTGGTCCCTGCCGATCCTGGTCCGATGGCCGCGCATGCACACCCGCACTCGCACTGAGGTCCGCTCCAGCCACCTACGCACCTTTCCACTCGACGAGCGGCGGGTCGCGCTGGTGCCCGAGCAGGCGGTGCTGCTCGCGGGCGACCACGTGACCGTGGAGGTGCGGGTCGCACCCGGAGCCACGCTGGAACTGGTCGAGCCGGGGGGCACGGTCGCCTACGCCATGCGCGGTGCGCGGGCGCGCTGGGACGTGACCGTCGAGGTCGGCGCCGGTGGCACTCTGGTCTGGGAGGCCGAGCCGTTCGTGGTCGCGGAGGGTGCCGACGTGGTGCGCACGCTCAGCGTCACGACGTACGGCGACGCGCGGGTCAGGCTTCGGGAGACGCTGGTGCTCGGCCGCACCGGCGAGGGCCCCGGACTGCTCCGGACCCGCACCGACGTGACCCGTGACGACCGATTCGTCCTGGTCGAGGAGTTCGACTCTGGCACCGGCTTGGGGCGGCACCGGGTGCTGGACCAGCGGCTGCACCTCGGCGGTGGCGGTGGCGAGGACGCGATGGTGCTCGAGTCGGGCGACCAGCTGGAGCGCTGGCTCGGCTCTGAACTGCACCAGAGCCCACTCCAGCTCTAGTCCTCGTCGCCGAGCCCGGAGTAGGCGACCACGCCACGGCGTACGGCGGTCACCACGCCGCGCGCGGTCTCGCGCAGTGGCCCGTCACCGGAGGCATCGGCTACCTGCCCGGCGAGGTCGAGCAGCTGCTTCATCCAGCGCACGAAGTCACCCGCCGCGAGCTCCACGACCTCTAGCACGTCGTCGAGCTCGTCGCCCTCGGCCCAGCGGTACGCCGCCCACGCGAACCCGGCGTCCGGCTGGCGGAGGAAGTCGAGATGGTGTTCGCGCTCGAGCGCGTCGAGCTGGCCCCAGAGCTTGACCATCTCCTTGATGACGTCGCGCACCTGGCCGCCCGGGACCCGCGGCGGGGAGGCGTCGTCGGGACGCCTGGCCTCGAAGACCAGCACGGAGAGCACTGCCGCCAATTCCGGCACCGTCAGCTCATCCCAGAGGCCGGTGCGCAGGCACTCAGCGGCCACCAGGTCGAGCTCGGAGTACAGCCGCATCAGCCGCCGGCCCTGGCCGGTGACCTTGACCTCGCCGTCGTGGGTCGCGAGGTAGCCGAGAGCGGTCAACACCTCGCAGACCCGGTCGAACTGCCGAGCCACGGTGTTGGTGCGGTTCTCGACCCGCCGGCGCAGGGTCGCGGCATCGCGGTCGAGCTTGAACCACCGCTGCGCCCATCGGTCGTGGTCCTCCCGGTCGGGGCACACGTGACACGGATGAGCCTTGAGCCGGGCGCGGAGCTCCTGGACCTCTCGCTCCACGGCAGGATCGACCGACGCGCTCCCGGCGTTGCCGCGGCCGGGCGGCGGCGGCGCGAGGCC
>DOWL01000048.1:3422-3911 GCA_003519585.1 Nocardioides sp.
CCGGGCGGCGGCGGCGCGAGGCCGTGCGTGCGCGTGCGCAGGGCGGACGCGAGGTCGCGTCGCATCTGCGGGTTGCGACCGTTGAACGACTTGGGGACCTTCACCTGGGCGACGGCCTGGACCGGCACCGGGAAGTCGATCAGTGCAAGTCGTCTCGCCTGCCGATCGGCGGTGACGACGTAGGGGCGCGGGTTGACGGCGTCCCAGCCGTTGTCGACGACCACGGCGTAGCCTGCGAACTTCCCGGTCGGGACCTCGATCACGTCACCGCGCCGGAGGTGGCGCAACGACTCGATCGCCTCTTCGCGCCGGTCGGCGCGGCGGGCCTTGCTGGCGCCCTTCTCGACCTCGGAGATCCGGCGGCGCAGGCCGGCGTACTCCATGAAGTCGCCGAGCTCGCAGCGAGCCGCCTCGGCGTAGCCCTCCAAGGCCTCCTCGGCCTTGCGCAGCTGCCGGGCCAGCCCCACGACGGCCTTGTCGGCCTGGAAC
>DOWL01000095.1:0-5072 GCA_003519585.1 Nocardioides sp.
TGAGCATAGCAGACGACGAGGCGCAGTCCAAGTCCGGCTGCCTGCTCGCGGCGCGGCAGTACGGCGCGCCACCGCACGGCGGCCTTGCGTTCGGACTCGACCGCATCGTCACGATCATGGCCGGCGCCGAGTCGATCCGCGAGGTCATCGCCTTCCCCAAGTCCGGCGGCGGCGTCGACCCGCTGACCGCGGCTCCCGCGCCTATCACCCCCGAGCAGCGCAAGGAGGCGGGGGTCGACGCAGTGCCGGAGCCCCAGGAGGCTACGGAAGGTCACGAAACGGCCGACGCGGCCAGCTGACACATCGGCACAAAGCCTGGCTCCGGCTCGGGCCGTACGGCGCAAGGACGCCGGTCTGTTCGCCCGAATCTCGCAATATCTCCAGAGACAGACGCATTCGGCCAGAGGTTCTCGCGGAGGAAGAGACCCAACTGTTACCTCGCGAGGTAGTGGCCCGGGCTGTCAACTGGTTTACAGTCAGCCGCGTCGTCGCCCCCAAGGGCGTACTCGGTCGTGAACGGAGGTGGCTGTGGCCCTGGACCGCGGAGATCTCGTCGTCGAGGAGTCGACCGCCCTTTCCCACGACGAGGCGCACGAGTCCAGTACCACGACCAAGGAGATCGCCGGCAAGTCGCCGAGGCAGATCGCCTTCAGCCGGCTCCGTCGCGACAAGCTCGCCGTCTTCTGCACGCTGACCCTGGTCTTCCTGGTGCTGCTCGCGATCTGCGCCCCGCTGATCACCAGGTTCTTCGACATCTACTGGGACGTCAGCGATCCCAACGCCCCGAACACGACGGACGTACTCGACTTCGACGGCTACCCCAAGATCGGGCCGCCGTTCCACGGCTTCACGTGGGACCACCCGCTCGGCGTGGCGCCGCGCAAGGGCTACGACAACCTCGCTTACCTGCTCTACGGGCTGCGCACCTCGCTGGTGGTGTGCGTCCTGGCGACCGTCTTCTCCACGCTCATCGGCGTGGTGCTCGGGCTGGTGGCCGGCTTCTCCCGCGGCTGGCTCGACCGCGGCATCTCGTTCTTCACCGACCTGTTGCTGTCCTTCCCCTACCTGCTGGCGATGCTGGCGCTGGCGCCGATCATCACCTCGCGTTTCACCACCGACCTCGACATGCTCGCCAAGGCGCAGGTCATCTCGCTGATCAGCATCCTGGTGATCTTCGGCTGGATGGGTCTGGCGCGGTTGATCCGGGGGCAGGTGCTCTCGCTGCGCGAGCGCGAGTTCATCCTGGCCGCCGAGGTGATCGGCGTACCCACGCGACAGATCCTCTTCAAGGAGATGCTCCCCAACCTGGTCGCGCCCATCGTGATCTCGATCAGCCTCAGCCTGCCGGCCTTCGTGGCCGCCGAGGCCGGGCTCTCCTTCCTCGGCTTGGGCCTGACCGGCTATCCATCGCTCGGCAAGATGGTCGCCGATGCAACTCCCTACTACGCCGACTACGGCCTCTACCTCTGGCTGCCGGTCGGCGCCATCGCTCTGTTGACCCTCTCCCTGAACCTCCTCGGTGACGCGGTTCGTGACGCGTTCGACCCGAGGACTCGTCGCTGACCTCGGTCAGCGCGGCTGTGGCAACGATGCTCAACCAACGAAAGGTGACTAGGCAATGCGCCTGAAGAGATCGGCAGTGGCTGTAGCCACAGCCAGCCTGCTCGCGCTCGCCGCCTGTGGCGGCGGAGGCGACGACGACAGCGGCGGTAGTAGCGCCGGCGACAAGGTCGACAACGAGAACCTTGGCAACACGGGTAGCGGCACCGACCCCGACCGCCAGGGTCCGGTCACGATCGAGGGCGCCAAGGAGGGCGGCACCGTCAACGTGATCAGCTCTCCGGGCATGACCACGCCGATCGACCCGTCCGACCTCTACTACACCGACACCAACGCGATCATGACCTCGCTGGTGACTCGTGCGCTGACGCAGTACTCCTACGACGCGGACACCGGCCAGATGATCCTGGTGCCCGACCTGGCGACCGACCTCGGCACGCCGAACGACGACTTCACCGAGTGGAAGTTCACGCTCCGTGACGGCGTCAAGTGGGAGAACGGCCAGCCGGTGACGGCCGACGAGGTGATGTTCGGCATCGTCCGCTCGATGGACGGCAAGACCTTCCCCAACGGCCCCGGCCTCTACTACAGCAACCCCTACTTCCTCGGCGGCGAGGACTACAAGGGCCCCTACACCGACCCCGACGCCCAGCAGCAGGCGGTCTCGGTGGACGGCAACACCATCACCATCAAGATGGCCACGCCGTTCCCCGACTTCCCCTACTACGCATCGTTCCCGGCGATGGGCCCGATCCCGACCGACCCCGCGGTCAGCGACCCGGCGAAGTACGCCCAGCACCCGCTGGCGACCGGTCCGTACAAGATCGAGCAGTATACCATCGGCAAGTCGATGACCCTGGTCCGCAACGACCAGTGGGACCCCGCTACCGACCCGGCTCGTACGGCGTACCCGGACAGCTACGTGTTCAAGGTGGGCCAGCAGTCCGAAGCGATCGACCAGATCATGCTGGCCGACTCCGGTGACGGCAAGACCACCATCGCCTACGACGACGTCCTGGCGCAGGACTACCGCAAGATGGACGAGACCGGACGCCTGGTCACCGGCGGCCAGCCGTGCACCTACTTCTACGCGCTCGATCAGCGCAAGGTGCCGGACAAGTCGATCGCCGAGGCACTCACGTGGGCGATCCCCTACAACGACCAGATCGTGGCCACCGGCCTGATCCCGGACGTCAACGCAGTCGCGACCCAGAACCTCATGCCTCCGGGCGTCCCCGGCCGTGAGGAGTACGACCCGGTCGAGGGTCACGGTCCGTTCCAGACCGACCCGGAGAAGGCCAAGCAGATCCTGGCCGACAGCGGCAACGAGGGCTTCGAGATCAAGTTCCTGTTCTCGACCGACTCCGACGTCTCCACCGCGGGCAAGGACGTGCTCGTGAAGGGACTCGAGGCGGCCGGCTTCAAGGCGACGCCCGTGGCGACGACGCTGGCCGACAGCGTCGCCGACCGCGACGACGTCAACGGCGACATCAACATGCGCTCCTACGGCTGGTGCTCCGACTGGCCGTCTGGCGCCACCTGGGTGCCGCCGATCTTCCAGTCGACCGACCTCGAGGAGGTGGGCTTCGGCACCAACGAGGCGGCGTTCAACAACCCCGAGATCGACGCGAAGATCGACGCCGTGTTCGAGATGCCGGCCGAGGAGCAGCCGAAGGCGTGGAACGACCTCGAGAAGGAGATCATGACGACCTACCTTCCCGTGGTGCCGCGCTACTACGGCGGTGTCGTCCAGATGCACGGCTCGCAGATCGAGGGCATGGTCATCGACAACACCCTCGGCATGCCGTCGTTCCGCAACATCTGGGTGAACGCCGGCTGATCCGGTAGCGGTTCACATCCACATGTCCTCGCGTCGCCGGGGCGGGCCACTCGGTCCGCCCCGGCGACCGGGGTCCTGATCTGTTCGGAGGTCCCGAGGTGTTCGGCTACATCGTCCGCCGGCTGATATCGGCGTTCCTGGTCGTCGTCCTGACGTCCATGATGGTGTTCCTGCTCTTCTTCAAGGGGCCCTCCAATCCGGCGCAGCCGCTGTGTGACCTCAACGGCAAGTGCACCCCTGAGAAGCTCGAGCTCCTCACCGAGCAACTCGGCCTGAACGACTCGGTCGTCCACCAGTACGCCATCTTCGTGGGTGGGCTCTTCCACGATCGCGAGATCGACTTCGGCGCCACCTACCACTGCGACGCGCCCTGCCTCGGCATCTCCTTCCGCAGCCGCCAGGAGGTGACCACCGAGCTGGTCCAGAAGTTCCCGGCCACCCTCTCGATCGCGATCGGTGGCTCGATGATCTACCTGACACTCGGGGTGCTGCTCGGCACCATCGCGGCCCGAAAACGGGGGACCGTCACCGATAAGGGATTGGTCAGCTTCAGCGTCTTCGTCTCGGCGATCCCGTATTACGTGATCGCCCTGATGGCGTGGATCTACATATCCCTGCAGTGGAAGCTGATCGAGGACACCTCCTACCATCCGTTCACCCAGGATCCCGTGGCCTGGGCGAGCGGGCTGTTGTTGCCCTGGCTGGTCATCGGGATCACCTCCTCGACGGCGTACGCCCGATATACCCGTGGGCAGATGATCGAGACCCAGGGAGAGGATTACGTCCGTACGGCGGTGGCCAAGGGTGCCTCCGAACGTCGGGTCGTCACCCGGCACACGCTGCGTGCGGCGATCGTGCCGATCATCACGATCTTCGGGCTCGACTTCGCGTTCCTGCTGACCGGCACGATCTTCACCGAGGTGATCTTCCAGATCGACGGGATCGGGCGCTGGGGCATCCAGGCGCTCCGGTCACCGGTCGACTTCCCGGTGGTCTCGGCCACGGTGCTGGTCGGTGCGGTGATCATCGTGCTCGCCAACCTGATCGTCGACCTGCTCTATGCCGTCATCGATCCGCGGGTCCGGCTGGCATGAGCGAGTCGGCATGAGCGAGTCGGGCATCAACGAGATCGGCGCCATGGAGTTCGGCCGGTCGAAGGAGACTCCGCGCGAGGACCCCTTCCTCGTCGTGGAGCACCTCACCGTCCAGTTCCCCACCCACGACGGGCTGGTCCAGGCCGTCTCGGACCTCAGTTACACCGTTCAGCGCGGGCAGACCCTCGGCATCGTGGGGGAGTCCGGTTCCGGCAAGTCGGTCTCGTCGATGGCGGTGCTGGGGCTCCACAACCCCGCCTCCACCAGGCTGTCGGGCTCGATCCGGGTCGGCGGCACCGAAGTCATCGGCGCCACGCCCGAGACGCTCCGCGCACTCCGTGGCAACGACGCCGCGATGATCTTCCAGGACCCGCTCACGGCGCTGCACCCGTTCTACTCGATCGGCAAGCAGATCGCCGAAGCCGTGCTGATGCACAACAAGGTGCCGAAGTCCGAGGCCCGGCGCCGCGCGATCGAGCTCCTCGACCGGGTCGGCATCCCGCAGGCCACCAAGCGAGTGGACGACTACCCGCACCAGTTCTCGGGCGGCATGCGGCAGCGCGCGATGATCGCGATGG
>DOWL01000095.1:5202-9876 GCA_003519585.1 Nocardioides sp.
TCCCGACATCCTGATCGCCGACGAACCGACCACGGCGCTCGACGTGACCGTCCAGGCCCAGATCCTCGACCTGCTCCAAGACCTCCAGCGCGAGTACGGCTCGGCGATCGTGATGATCACCCACGACCTCGGTGTGATCGCCGAGATCGCCGACGACGTGCTGGTGATGTACGGCGGGCGCGCGGTCGAGAGCGGGCCGACCAAGACGATCCTGACGCTGCCCGAGATGCCGTACACGTGGGGGCTGCTCAGCAGCGTCCCCGACATCACCGGCGACACCGACGTCCGGCTGGTGCCGATCCCCGGCATGCCGCCCAGCCTGCTCAACCCGCCGCAGGGCTGTGCTTTCCACCCGCGCTGCCCGCACGTCGACAAGGTGCCCGGCGACCTGTGCCGGACCACGCTGCCGGAGCTGGCCGAGGCCAGCCAGCCCGGCCACCTCAAGCGCTGTCACCTGGTCAACCCCGACGAGATCTACCTCAAGGAGGTCCTGCCCGAGACCGCTCCCGACCTGCTCGACCCGGAGACCGGGGAGGCCATCCCCGAGTTGCAGGAGCAGATCGACGAGATCCAGGGTGAAGCTCCATGACCGCCGCACCGCTCGACGAGACCGCCGCACAGACCGCTGCCGCGCACGCCAACGCCGCGCGGAACAACTCGGGGGACACCCTGCTCGAGGTCCGCAACCTCGTGAAGTACTTCCCGGTCCACTCCTCCGGCGTGATCCGGCGGGTCGTGGGCCATGTGCAGGCGGTCGACGGCGTCTCGTTCACGGTGCCCCGCGGCGGCTCGCTGGGGCTGGTGGGCGAGTCGGGCTGCGGCAAGTCGACGACGGGGCGGGTCATCACCCGGCTCTACGAGCCGACCGGTGGGCAGATGCTGTTCGAGGGCAAGGACATGGCCACACTCTCCAAGCGCGAGATGCTCCCGCTGCGCAAGGAGATCCAGATGATCTTCCAGGATCCCTACAGTTCGCTGAACCCCCGACACACGGTCGGCACGATCATCGGCATCCCGCTGCGCGTGCACAACGTGGTCCCCGAGAACAAGGTGCTCGATCGGGTCCGGGAGTTGCTCGAGGTGGTCGGCCTCAACCCCGAGCACTACAACCGCTATCCCAACGAGTTCTCCGGCGGCCAGCGGCAGCGGATCGGCATCGCGCGAGCCTTGGCGCTCCAACCCAAGCTGCTGGTCGCCGACGAGCCGGTCTCGGCGCTCGACGTCTCGATCCAGGCGCAGGTCGTCAACCTGCTGCAGGACGTGCAGCGCGAGTTCGGGATCGCCTTCCTCTTCATCGCCCACGACCTCTCCGTAGTGCGGCATTTCTGCCCCGAGGTCGCGGTGATGTACCTCGGCAAGATCGTCGAGATCGCCGATCGTGCGTCGCTCTACGACCATGCGGCGCACCCCTACACCCAAGCCCTGCTGTCCTCGGTGCCCGACGTCAAGCAGGCAGCGATCGGGGGCCGCCGCGAACGGATCCGGCTCACCGGCGACGTACCCAGCCCCATCGATCCGCCGTCCGGGTGCCGGTTCCGCACCCGGTGCGCGATCGCGCAGGAGATCTGCGCGCGGCATGAGCCTCCGCTGCTCCAGATCGGTCCGCGGCACAAGGTGGCCTGCCACTTCGCCGGCGAGCTCGGCCACCACCCGACCCAGCCGATCACCGCCCCGCTGTACGCCGAGGGGACGCCGAGCGCGCAGGCGGATGCCTTGACCGAGGTGTCCTCCGATGTCGGATTCGGCGACCGGTGGTTCGACCTGGCGGGCGGGGACGTCGTGGGCGCCAGGCGGAAGGTGACCGGTGGTACCTCGATTCAGGGCGAGGATCTCTCAGAAGAGGGCTGATAGCCAGGACGATCGACGGGACCGATGAAGCCAGCCCCCGAGACCAGATCGTTACCGCCTCGCGACTTGGAAAGAGGTCCGGGTCACATAGAGTGCGAAGGCGGATGGGGGCACAACCCTCGAGTTCGGGCTGCGAAAGGGAGACCAGGTGACGCTGACCGCATCGAACCTGGAGTCGCACAGCGACGACGACTTCATCGACCCTGAAGGCGACGAGCAGTCCGGCAAGGTCGATGTCCAGGGGCGGTCACCGCTCCGACTCGCCTGGGCCCGGTTCCGCAAGGACAAGATCGCGATGGCCGCGCTCATCGTGACGATCCTGTTCGCCGTCTGCGCGATCGCCTCGCCGATCCTGTCCAAGCTGGGGGTGCTCGACCCTTACACGTTCCACCCCGAGCTCCTCGACTACAGCACCGGCAACTTCCCCAAGGGCGCCGCCGGTGGGATCAGCATCCACCACCCGCTCGGCGTCGAGCCGCAGTCGGGTCGCGACGTGCTGTCCCGACTGATGCTCGGCACCACGCTGTCGCTGACCATCGCCATCTCGGCCGCCTTCATCACGGTCGCGGTCGGCACCGTGGTCGGCATCATCGCCGGCTTCAGTGGCGGCGTCACCGACAGCATCATCGGCCGGATCATCGACCTGACGCTGTCCTTCCCCAGCACCCTGATGCTGCTGGCCCTCTCCGGCGTCGTGGTCGACCGGATGAAGGACATCGGGGTCCCCAACGGACCCAACGGCGCCTTCGTCAACGGCTTCTACATCGTCATCGTGCTCTCGCTCTTCGGCTGGCCGCCGATCGCGCGGCTGATCCGCGGTCAGGTGTTCTCGATCCGAGAGCGCGAGTTCGTCGATGCGGCGATCCTGATGGGCGCCTCGAAGCGGCGGATCTACTTCAAGGAGATCCTGCCCAACCTGTGGGCCCCGCTCCTGGTCTACTTCACGCTGTTGATGCCGGCCTACGTCTCGGCCGAGGCCGCGCTCAGCTACCTCGGTGTGGGCATCAAGAACCCCACGCCCACGCTCGGCAACGTGCTCAGCGGCGCGCTGGACTTCGTCTACACCGACTTCTTCTTCTTCTTCATCCCGGCGGCGATCATCGCCACCATCGTCATCTCGTTCAACCTCCTCGGCGACGCGGCGCGAGACGCCCTGGACCCGAGGGCCGGCCGCTAGGCAGAGGCGGCCCCTCCACGCTTTCCACAGGAAAGAACCGCCGTACCACGGCGAGACACACCCCTCCGAAGGAGTAACAGATGGGAACCACTCGGAAGCGGCTGGTAGCAGCAGCCGCATCCATGGTCGTCGCCGTCAGCCTTGCCGGCTGCGGCGGTGGCGACGACAGCACGGGCGCCTCCGGGACCAACCAAGACCAGGAGCGCACCACGGCCACCAAGGGCGGGGACATCTACTCCCTGGAGCTGTCGGTGACCCAGACCCTGGACCCGCAGCGCACCTACACCGGACGTGACATCGCCAACGAGGGCCGCCTCTTCTCGCGCAGCCTGGTGATCTTCCCGTCGGGTGCGACCGACCCCAAGGAAGGCTCGACCCCGATCCCGGACCTCGCGACCGACACGGGTCAGTCCAACGAGGACGCCACCGAGTGGTCGTTCACGCTCAAGGACGGCCCGACCTGGCAGGACGGCAAGCCGGTCACCTGTGAGGACCTCAAGTACGGCGTCTCGCGGACCTTCGCGACCGACGTCATCACCGGTGGTCCCAACTACATCATCGGCTACCTCGACATCCCCGAGGACGCCGACGGTCAGCCCGTCTACAAGGGCCCCTACACCGGCGAAGGCCAGGCCGAGTTCGACAAGGCCGTGACCTGCGACGGCAACACCATCACCTACCGGTTCAAGAAGCCCTGGCCGGACTTCCCGCTGGCCATCGCCGCGCTGCGCTCCTTCGACCCGTTCCGCCAGGACACCGACAAGGGTGACAAGTCGAAGTTCGACGCGTTCTCCAACGGTCCCTACATGCTCGAGAGCCCGTGGAACGAGGACACCGGCGGCACCTTCGTCCGCAACCCGGAGTGGAAGGCCGACGAGGACACCAACCGCGAGGCCAACTTCGACTCGCTGACCTTCGAGATCGGCATCGAGACCGAGGTCATCGTCGACCGGCTGATCGCCAACGAGGGTGACGACCAGTTCGCCTTCACCTCGCGGAGCGTCACCCCGGCGCAGTACCCGCAGATCACCGGCGAGGTCGCCGACCGCGCGGTCAACTTCGAGTCGCCGTTCAGCAACTACCTGCTGCCGAACTTCAACCGGGTGACCAACCTCAAGGTGCGCCAGGCACTCGCAGCGGCCACCAACCGCGGCGCGTACGTCGGTGCGCTCGGTGGCGACCAGGCCTCGACCCCGTCGCTGTCGATCGTCAACCCGGCCACGCCGGGCTACGTCGCCAACCCGGCGTTCGGTGAGGCTGCCGGCGGTGACGTCGAGGCTGCGAAGAAGCTGCTCGAGGAGTCGGGCGAGACCCTTCCCTACCCGATCAAGTTCACCTACCCGATCGGTTCGGACGCCTCCGAGAAGGCCTTCGCCGCGCTCAAGGCGACCTACGACGAGGCCGGGTTCGACGTGACCCTCGACGGTCTCGACCCGTCCGGTCCCTACTACGAGCAGATCCAGAAGCCGGGTTCGGACTCCGACCTGATCTGGGGTGGCTGGGGTGCTGACTGGCCGTCGATCTCGACGGTCATCCCGCCGCTGTTCGACAGCCGCATCAACCTGACCAAGGCTTCGAACGGTCAGGACTACGGCAACTACGCCAGCGACGCGGTCAACTCGGCCATGGACGCTGCCAGCGCCGAGACC
>DOWL01000095.1:10000-10328 GCA_003519585.1 Nocardioides sp.
GACGCTGCCAGCGCCGAGACCGACATCGACAAGGCCAACCAGATGTGGTCCGACGTGGACAACATGTTGGCCGAGGATGTCGCCTACATCCCGCTCGACACCACGAAGTTCTACTTCCTGCGCGGTTCGCAGCTCGAGAACTACGTCAACTCGATCTCGACCAGCGGGTATGTCGACCTGGGTGTGCTGTCCGTCAAGGACGGCGGTCAGTAACCCAGTTTCGGGGTAACACCCACAACTGAACAGATCGGCTCCCGCCGCGCCCACCCCCCGCGGGGGGGGCCCAGGCGGGCGCCAACAAGCGACATCACAACCCCTCCACGCGGCT
>DOWL01000052.1:0-235 GCA_003519585.1 Nocardioides sp.
CCTCACCGGCGGGACCGGCGTGGACCACGAGGACGACCTCGGCAATGGTCCGGAGCTCCGGCCCACCACCGCACAGGTGCACGGCTCGGGCAGCTTGGTCGACGTACCCGCGATCGATGCGGTCGACTGCCACGACGAGGGCGATGTGACCATGGTGGACGCCGGTCCGCTGCAGCTCGTGGTCCCCCGCATCGTGGGCACCTACGTCCAGGCCGCCGAGACGCTGGCCGCGACC
>DOWL01000052.1:495-1965 GCA_003519585.1 Nocardioides sp.
TTGCCGACGAAACTCCCGCCTGCCGTATGGCGTGAGTCCACCTCAATGCAGGTCGTGGTCCATCTGCAGCGGCGCCAACGACCCGAGCGACTCGGCGACGACAACCAGGTCGTCACCGGCAGCCAGCCGGAAGTCCTCAGGCGGGTTCACATAGGCCTGGCCGGCCCGGCTCACCGAGAGCAGCGTGGCGCGGTGCTCGGCGCGCAGCTTGGCCGAGAGTTCGTCGACCGAGAGCCCGACGCACTCGTCGGGCAGCTGGACGCGGTACAGCTCGGAGCCCTCGCCTCCCGAGACGATGTCGGTGACCAGGTTGGCGAGCCCGGGGTAGAGCGACGAGCGGGCCATCAGTCGCGAGACCAGCTGGGAGGAGACCAGGATCTCGTCGGCGTCGGCGCGCTGGAAGTGCTCGACGTGCGCCGGGTTGTTGACCTCGACCACGGTGCGCACCTGCGGTGCGAGCGACTCGATCGCCATCACGCACAGGATCGACTTCATGTCGGCCTCGTTCGACCCGTCGGCCGGGCACACCACGGCCGCCATCGCGTCCTCGATGCCCGCGCGAATCAGGTCCCGGGCCATGGTGATGTCGCCGCTGACGAAGTAGATCCCGTCGCCGGCGGGGTTCTTGTCGGAGTCGTGCATGACCACGATGTTGGTCGTGTACTCATCGGTCGAGAGTTCCTGGATCAGCTCCCGCGCGGTCGCGTTCCAGCCGCAGACGACGATGTGGTCGCGGTATCCAGAGGCACCCATGCCCTGACCTTCCTTGAGCAGGTAGTCGATGAGGAACCCCACCAGCGCACCGGTGAGCGCGGCGACGATGCCGACGCCGAAGAGCACCAGCAGCCAGCTGACCAGGATCCCGATCGGGGACTTGACATACGACGCATCACCGGCGGCCATCACTGTCGTCACGCCCCAGTGGAACGACAGCAGGAACTGCGAAGCGAACTCGCGCGGGGTGTCCCACTCGTGGCCGTCCTCGTGGCGTTCGGTGAGCGTGACGAGCGCCGCCGCGAACAGCAGGAAGGCCAAGATCAGCAGGCCGATGCGCAGGAAGAAGGCTCGGTCCAGCCCGCCGGTCATCCGCCGGAAGTGGTAGGCGGCCCGGCGCAGGATGGGGAGGGAGAAGAAGGCGAGGAAGCGCTTGGGGACGAGAGCCATGACGCCGGGGATCATCGCACTCCGCTGGCGACCCCCGACATGACCTGTCCGGACCATTCCCCTACATGGGGGGTCAGCCGTGGGCTAGTGCGCTCGTACGCCGCGAGGTAGGCGCCCCGGTCGGCGTACCCGCGCCGGATCAGCTCGGGGTCCATGGGCAGCGTGCTGCCGAAGAGTTGGCACAGGTACGGCGCGTCGGCGTCGGTGTCGCCGCGGAGCAGCTCGACCGGAGCGTCGACGACCGGGGTGCGGATCCCTCCGCGCGCGTTGCCGGCCTCGTCGAGCACGAAAGCGCCACCTCGGACC
>DOWL01000052.1:2095-3015 GCA_003519585.1 Nocardioides sp.
AAGCGCCACCTCGGACCAGCACCCGCTCGGCGGTCGGGGCCGGGTCGCCCTCGCGGGCCCAGCCGTCCAGCCACCGCAGCGCGGCCGGCCGGCGTACGACGACCCGGGTCGCGAATGGCGCCGGATCGTGACCGGCGTACGAGCGGGCGGTGCCGGCCGCGACGTACTCGCGCTCGGCGTACCCGGACGCAGCCAGGTCGGGACCCGGGCGGGCGGACATCAGCCCTGACTGGCCCAGCGGGAGGGCCTGGAACGCGATCACTCGGGACTGGCCCGCGCGATGGTGTCTTCGACCAGGGAGTTGAGCCGGGCGCCGTTGGGCCAGCCGGCGTAGTGGCACAGGAAGATCACCAGCTCGCGCAGCGCCTCCTCGTCGAGGTCGCCGGATGACAGCGCGGCCGGGACCTGGATGGTGAGTACGTCGTGGGCGCCGGTGCCGGTCAGCAGGCCGATCAGCAGCAGCCGGCGGTCCCGGTCGGTCAACCCGGGCCGGTTCCAGATGTCGGCGAACAGGTGGTCGGCGGTATAGCGGAAGAAGTCGCCGGACCCATCGGTCATGTCGAAGCCGTAGACCTCCTCCATCCGCTCGAGGCCGCGGCGCCGCTGCTCGGGAAGGTCGTCGAACGTGCTCATGGCTGGAGTCCCAGTCCCTGCGCGAGGTTGGCGCGCGCGAGGCGTGCAAGGGGTACCTCGATCCCGAGCGCCGCGGCCAGCTCGATCGCGTAGGTGAGGTCCTTCTCCCCCAGCGCTCGTACGTGGTCGAAGACGGCCCACCAGAAGTCGTCCTCGTCGAGCGGCGCGGTGGTCTCGCGGTGCATGATCGCTCCCGGCCCGCCGGTGACCGCGTCGGTGTGCCGGACCACCCGGCCCAATGCCAGCAGGTCGAGATCGGCCGCCTCGGCGAGGCGCTGGGCCTCGGT
>DOWL01000052.1:3105-11965 GCA_003519585.1 Nocardioides sp.
TCGGCGAGGCGCTGGGCCTCGGTCACCGCCGTGAATGACACGAAGTGGATGAGGTTGCGAGCCAGCTTCATCCGCGTCCCGGCGCCCAACTCCCCCGCGTGGACCACCGTCGACCCCAGCCGCTCGAGCACCGGCTCCGCGGTGGCGTACGCGACAGTGTCGCCGCCCACCATGATCGCCAGCGAGCCGTTCGCGGCGCCCATCGGCCCGCCGCTCACCGGCGCGTCGAGCACCAACAACCCCATCCGCTCCAGGTCCACGGCGGTCCACGGCGCGATGGTCGAGTGGACCACCACGACCGACATCCACCGGCAGGCGACGATCTCGGCGGCGATCGCACGCACCTGGTCGTCGTCGCGGACCATCACACAGACGACGTCGGTCTGGACAACGCAGTCGGCCACCGTGTCGGCCGCGCGGGCACCGGCGGCGACCAGCTCCGCCACGGGCTCGGGCGCCACGTCGTACACCACCAGGTCGAACGCCGGGTCGGACGCCAGCCGCAGTGCCATGGGGCGGCCGATGGCACCGAGACCGATGAATCCGACGTTGATCGTCATGGCCGGAACGTCTGTCCGCCGTCGACCGCGATGATCTGGCCGGTCACCCACGCGGACTCGTCGGAGAGCAGGAACAGGCACGCGCCGACCATGTCCTCGGGCTGGCCCATTCGCTTGAGCGCCATGCCCTTCACCAGCTCCTGCGCCACCGCGCCCGCCTGGGTGCGAGTGGCCGCGGTGTCGGTCGGCCCGGGCGCGATCGCGTTGACGCGGATGCCCATGCCGCCGAGTTCGTGGGCGAGTTGCTGGGTGAGGCCGTTGACGCCGACCTTGGCCAGCCCGTAGAAGCCGGAGTAGAGGTAGGCCGCGGTGGAGCTCTGGTTGACGATCGAGCCGCCGCCACGCCGCTGCAGCTCGGGGTAGACCGCGCGCGTCATGACCAGCACGCCGTCCATATTCACCGACATGAACCTGCGGTAGTAGTCCCAGTCGACGCTGATCAGCAGGTCGAACTGCATCTCGCCGTAGATGGCGGCGTTGTTGACCAGCAGATCGATGCCGCCGAACCGATCGACCGTCGCGGCGACCAGCGCCGCCGCCGACTGCGCCGAGGAGACGTCGGCATGGACGAACAGACCGTCGATGTCGGCGGCCACCCGCGCTCCGCCCGCGTCGTCGATATCGGCGATCACGACCGAGGCGCCCTCCGCGGCGAGCGCCCGCGCGTACGCCTCCCCGATGCCCTGCGCGGCACCGGTGACGACCGCGACCTTCCCGTCGAACCGTGCGCTCACGCCGGCTCCGCCATCGTCTTGATCTCGAGGTATTCCTCGAAGCCGGCCACACCCATCTCCCTACCGAGCCCGGACTGCTTGTAGCCACCGAACGGCGCATCCGGACCGAACCACACCCCGCCGTTGACCGCGAGGGTGCCGGTGCGAATCCTCCGGGCGACCGCCTTGGCGCGCTCGAGGTCGGCCGAGTCGACCGAGCCGGAGAGGCCGTACGGAGACTCGTTGGCGATCCGGACCGCGTCGTCGTCGCCGTCGTACGCGATCACCACCAGCACCGGCCCGAAGATCTCCTCCTGCGCGAGCCGGCTGGTGTACTTGGCGCTGTCGCTCACGTCACCGCACCTCCAGTGTCATCGGCTCGACGGCGAAGCCCCGGACGTTGACCGAGTGCACCCGACGGCTCGCGTCGTGGTCGACCGAGATGGTTCGCGTCCGCTCGACCAGGGCGGTCAGCGCGATGCGTGCCTCCAGCCGGGCGAGGTTGGCGCCGAGGCAGAAGTGCCGCCCGCCGCCGAAGGACAGGAGCTGGGCGAGCTCGTCCGGGTCACGGTCGATGTCGTACTCGGCGGGACGGGTGAACACCCGCTCGTCGCGGTTGGCCGAGCCCAGGCAGAGCAGCAGCTTCGACCCGGCCGGGGCCACCCGCCCGTACAGCTCGACGTCGTGGAGCAGGTAGCGGGCGAGCAGCTGACTGGAGGTGTCGAACCGCAGCGTCTCCTCGATCCATGAGGCCACGAGACCGGTGTTGCCCTGGCCGCCCGGACCGCCGAAGACCTGCTCGAGCTGCGCGGGGTGCCGGGTGAGGTGGTAGACCGCGTGGCCGAGCAGCTTGGTCGTGGTCTCGTTGCCGGCGACGACCATGAGGAAGAGGAAGGCGATGACGTCCTCGTCGGTGAGCCGCTCGCCGTCGAGCTCGGCCGCGATCAGGGCGCTGGTGAGGTCGTCGCTCGGCTGCCTCCGCCGCTGGTCGACCATCTGTTGGTAGTAGGCGACCAGCCACAGGGAGGCCTCGGCGCCGGCGGGCGGTACGTCGTACACGCCGTCCTCGCGGTGTACGACGATGTCGGCCTGACGGCGTACCTCGGCCCGGTCCTCCTCGGGGACGCCCATCATCTCGGAGATGACGTCCATGGGGAGCTTGCCCGCGAAGTCGGCGATCCAGTCGATGCTGCCGCGCTCGAGGCACTCGCCCAGGTAGCGGTCCGTGAGCGCCTGGATCCGCGGCATCAGGTCCTGGACCCGACGCGGGGTGAAGCCACGGGAGACCAGGGCACGCAGCCGGTTCTGACGAGGGGGATCCATGCCGAGGATCGACATGACCTTGTGCGCATCGGGGCCCCACGCCGACTCCTCGATGGCGACGCCCCAGGAGTTGGAGTACGTCGCGTCGGACTTGAGCGCGGCGGCGATGTCCTCGTGTCGCACCAGCGCCCAGAGGTCGAGGTCCGGGTTGTGGTGCAGCGGATCGTGCTCACGAAGGGCGGCGTAGACCGGGTAGGGGTCGTCCTGGAAAGCGTAGTCGTAGGGATCGAGCTTCACGTGTTGCCCCGCAGGACGGTCGCCATGATCGCGTCGAGTCGGTCGGCGAGGTCGCCGTAGGCGATCAGGCCCATGCCGGTCTGCAACAGGACGCCGGACAGCGCCATGGTGAGCGCGTCGAGCAGGTCGGGGCGCGCGTCGTCGCCGAGCGCGACCCGGAACCGGTCCACGAGCTCGACACCGATCACGATCCGGAGCCGTTCGACGTCGGGGTCGGAGCCCAGCAGCGCGTGGTTGGCGGCGGCCGCCAGGTGCGGCCGGTCCGCGAGCACCTCGGCCAAGTGGGTGGTGACGGCGCTGACCCGCTCCCGCGCCGTACTCCCGGTGATCTCGACCGGGTGGTCCAGCAGCACTTTGCGGTGGAACAGCTCGGCGAACAGGTGATTGCGCGAGCTGAAGTAGGTGTACGCCGTCGCTGCCGAGACCCCGGCCCGACTCGCGACCCCGCGGATCGTCAACGTGTCGGTGCCCCGCTCCGCGAGCTCCTCCTCCCCCGCCTCCAGCAGCCGCTCGACCGTCTCCGCCTGCCGCGCGTTGAGCCCCCGCCGCGGCACACTGGACACCTGGCTGGACACCTGTCCAATTTAGAACGCGTTCTCATTCCCGGTCAAGGCTGTGAACGCCAAGTGGACGTTTGGGAGCGCACGCGACGCCGAGTCGGCGCTACTGCACGTCAGTAGCGCCGACTCGGCGTGGTCAGGCGAGGCTGAGAGCGAGTACGACGGCGCCGCCGGTGAGGACCAGGGCGGGGAGCAGTCGCTGGCGGGCCGCTGACTCGTGGAGGACGAAGGCACCGATCAGCACGCCGAAGGCGATGCCGACCTCGCGAAGCGCGGCCACCGCGGCGAGGGCGCCGCTGGTCTGCGCGAGCAGGACCAGGCCGTAGGCGACCAGCGAGACCGCGCCTCCCAGCAGTCCCTGGAGGACCTGACGGCGGGGTACGGCGAGCAGCGCGCGACCGCGCTTCGCGACGGCGTACGCCGGGACGACCCACGACTGCAGCAGCATCAGCCAGCCGGCGTAGGCGAGCACCGGTGCACCGCCCGAGACCGAGAGGCCGTCGACGACCGTGTAGCCGGCGATCGCCACCCCGGTGCCGAGCGCGGTCGCGATCCCGAGCCGGTCACGCTGGGTGAGCGGCGGCCCGGCCAGCGTCACGCCGACCAGACCGACGACCACCAGGGCGAGCCCGACAACCACGGCCGGCCCCAGCGGTGAGCGCGGCAGGACAACCGAGGCGAGCCCGGTCAGCGCCACGCCGGTGCCGCGACTGACCGGGTAGGCGCGGCTCAGGTCGGCCACGTGGTAGCTCGCCATGAGGAGCAGCAGATAGGCGACGTGGAAGGACGCGGACAGCGCGGCGAGCCAGAAGTAGTGCCATCCCACCGGCTCGCCGAGCAGTACGCAGACCGCGCCGAGCACCAGCGTCGAGGTCGAGATCAGCGCGAACCCGACCAGCCGGTCCTCGGCGGTGTGCGCGATCGCGTTCCAGGTGGCGTGCAGGACGGCCGCGAGCAGGACCAGGACGACGACGAGCGGTCCGGGTTCGAGGTGCAAGCCGAGGTCCTGTCGGTGGTGATGTCGTTACTGATGTCACTGCTGGTGCGGGCGCGGTGTCGGTGTGGACGGGTTGACTGGTACCCATGCTCCTCGCCGACGTGGTCGCCACCTCCACCGAGGTCGCCTCGACCCGCTCCCGCAAGGCCAAGGTCGCCGCCTTTGCCGAGCTGCTCTCCCGCGTGGCGGCGTCCTCCGCCGACGAGATCGAGACGGTCACGTCCTACCTCGCGGGCTCGCTGCGACAGCGCCGCACCGGCCTCGGCTGGCGCTCGATGCAGTCGCTCCCCGAGCCCGCCGCCGAGCCGTCGCTCAGGGTCCTGGAGGTGCACGAGGCGTTCGACCACATCGCGGCCCTGTCCGGCTCGGGATCCCAGGGTGCGCGGGCGGCTGCGACTGCGGAACTGTTCGCGCGCGCGACCGCTGCCGAGCAGCCCTGGTTGCGCGGCATCGTCACCGGCGAGGTCCGCCAGGGTGCGCTCGACTCGCTGGTCCAGGAAGGGCTGGCTGCCGCTGGCGGGGTCCCGCTCGCCGCCGTACGTCGGGCCGCGATGATGGCCGGCTCGACAGTCGCGGTCTCCCCCGCAGCGCTCACCGGCGGCGAGCCCGCGCTCGCGGATTTCGTCCTCGAAGTCGGCCGTCCGGTGCTGCCGATGCTCGCCTCGAGCGCCACGACGGTCGACGCGGCGATGGCGAAGGCCGGTGGCGACCCCGACACACCGGTGGCCGTCGACACCAAGCTCGACGGCATCCGGATCCAGGTGCATCGCAACGGTGACGGCGTGCTTGTCGCGACCCGTTCCCTGGAGGACATCACCGCCCGGCTGCCGGAGGTGGTGGCGGTCGCCAGGTCGCTCGCGGCCACGCGATTCGTCCTCGACGGGGAGGTCCTGGCCCTCGACGACCAGGGCCGGCCGCGACCGTTCCAGGAGACCGCGTCGCGCACGGCCATGAGCCAGGGCGTCCACCTCACTCCTTACTTCTTCGACCTGCTCCACATCGACGGCCACGACTTGGTCGACTCGCCCGGCGCCGAGCGATTGGCCGCGCTGGTGGAGCTGGTCCCCGAGGAACATCTGGTCCCGCGTCTGGTCACCGCCGACGCCGCCGAGGCCGAGGCGTTCACTTCCCGCGTCCTGGACCTGGGCCACGAGGGCGTGGTGGTCAAGAGCCTCGCGGCGCCGTACGACGCCGGCCGCCGCGGCTCAGCTTGGGTCAAGGTCAAGCCGGTCCACACCCTCGACCTGGTCGTGCTCGCCGTCGAGTGGGGCTCGGGCCGACGGCGCGGCTGGCTCTCCAATATCCACCTCGGTGCCCGCGACCCGGCAGGCGAGGGTTTCGTGATGCTGGGCAAGACGTTCAAGGGCATGACCGACGAGATGCTCGCCTGGCAGACCGAACGGTTCACCGAGCTCGCACTCGACCCAGGCACCGTGCGCGACCACCATGTCGTATCAGTGCGGCCCGAGCAGGTGGTCGAGATCGCCTTCGACGGCGTCCAGCGATCCACTCGCTACCCCGGTGGCTTGGCGCTCCGATTCGCCAGGGTCGTGCGCTACCGCGACGACAAGACCGCGGACGAGGCGGACACGATCGCGACGGTCCGTTCCTCGTTCGGCACCGGTCAGGTCTCGTCAGGCTGAATGTGGCCGGCCCTGTCTGGCGGGTCGGGAAATCGCGCATCACAAGGCGAGCAGAGGGTGAGCCACACGGATCGGCTGTCCCGGAGTTGGGCGTCTGCGCCACACCACTCGCAGCGGGACTCGGACCTGGTCCTGGCGTCCTCCTTGATGGCACCAAGCGCTGCGGCCTCGTTATCCGTCCAACACGTCCGATCGCGGACCCAGGGTCGAGGATTCGCCTGGAACGCCAGGACGCCGTACTTCTGCTTGACGTCGAGGAGTTCGTAGTCCGGGAAGCTCGCGACGATCGACCGATGGCAGTCTGCTACGAGGTCGCGCCAGCCTTCGCCTACCCGAGCGATCTGGAAGTTGACGCGTCTACCATGCCAGCTGAGTTCGGCCATCAGGGCAGGGCTGTTGGTCGAGTCGAGGAACCACATCGATGCGCGCTCCGTAGTAGGCCCAAGCTCAGCTCGGGTGGCGTCGTTGGCGATCGCGGCCGATCAGCCACAACGTGCCGATCACCGCGGCGGACGCGGCGGCAATTGCCAGCCCGGTGATGAAGCCGTCGCGCGCTCCGTCCTCACGCCAATCCTGCGCCGCGAACACGACTATCAGGAGCACCGCACCGGCCATCCCACTGCGCAGGTTGGGCCACTTCCTCGGCACCAGTCTCACGGGCGCTCTCCTTCCCTCAGCCGCCACAGACCTGGCCCTTGTACACCCGAACCCGGTCAAGGTGGCGAGAGCGAGGATCGTCGTCGTGGCGCCTCGATTGTCGACTGACAGCGCACAATCTGTCGTGTCCGAACGCACCCACGAGACTCGTCGGCGAGGAGGGATGAGGAAGCCTTACTGTGCGTTCGACGCTGGGCGTCTCCTGCGTGACGAGACGACGACGTCAACCGATGACAAGCGACTCGTCACCGAAATCAGCAACCAGCCGGAACGTGCCACCGAGGGCTTCGACATAGGCGGCAAGGGTGCCGACCTCGGTGGACGAAAGGGCACCACGCTCGATGGCCGAGACCCGAGGCTGCGAGACGTGCATGCGGTGCGCCAGTTCGACCTGGGTGATGTGCTGGGCGCGTCGAATCTCGCTCAGCCGGTGGGCCCGAACCTTCTCGATCATCTCCTTGCGAGCGTCTTCGGCGCGCTGCTCATCAACGAGGCCAGCCTGGACCACCTCGTGGCGCACGTCCTTCCAGTTCCGGGCCATCACGCCTCCTCGTTGTCGTAGCCGCCAGCTAGCCAGCGGTCGTATCGGTCATCTGCGATCGGGATGTTCTCGTCGTACCACCCTGACCAGTTGCCCGCCTTGTCACCTGCGACGAGCAGGACCGCCTGCCGCTCGGGGTCGAAGATGAACAGGATGCGGACACTGGTCGCGGAAGGTCGTAACTCCTTCATGTTGTGCCGCACTGATCCCCTTGACTCGATCCACGATCGGGCGGCCCCAACGACCAGGACCACCACCACGAAGACGAACAGCAGAGGCCGGGAGGATCGCGAGCAACATCCCAATGTGCTGCGCCCACCCGACGCTCGCCGCGGCGTCAATCTCTGCGGGTCCCGGGTGCGGCGTAGGCGACCGGTCGTCGTCCACGCACCCACCATGCCCGACGAACGACCGAGAGTGAACGGTCACAGTCGTGCAACTCCGAGTTGCACAAGCCCTACCATCGGCCGCATGGCCCATGATGCTCCGGCGGGCGACGGCCGTCGTTCCGCGGCCGCGGCCCGGCGGCGGGCGCGCGAGAAGGAGATCATCGCGGCGACGCGGGAGCAGTTCGACCGGCGCGGGGTCCGCAACGTGCAGATCGACGACATCGCGGTGGCGGTGGGCATCAACCGGGCGATCGTCTACCGGATCTTCTCCGGCAAGGAGGAGCTGTTCGCGCTCACGCTGGTGAGCTACCTCGACGAGCTGCACGACGCGCTCGCGAGCGTCGACGATCCAGACGCACCGGCCGCGGACCGGGTCGAGGCGATGGTCGGCGCGTTCGTCGACTACGCCCTCGCGCACCCGCCGTTCGTCGACTGCGCCCAGACGTTGATGCGCCGTACCGGCGAGGAACTGCTCGAGGAGATCTCCGAGAGCGCGCTGTTCCGGCTCGGCCGCGGCATCTCCGGCTGCCTCGCCATCCTGGTCGCCGCGCTCCAGGCCGGCGTAAATGCCGGCGACTTCACGGTCGAGGACCCCAACCTGCTCGCCAACACGCTCTACGCCAGCGGGCTGGGCGCCCTCCAGTTGGCGCGGGTCGGCATCTTGGTCACCGAGGTGGCGCCCGGGATCCCGACCGTCGGCGAGATCTCGCCGGACCAGGTCCGCGACTACCTCGTCGCCTCCGCACTCGCCCTGGCCAGGTCTCGACCCGCCCGCTTCTAGACTGCCGCCGGTGGACCACCAGTTCGCGCTCATCGCCGGGGCCGGTCTCGCGATCATGATCGCGGCCTCGGTCTTCGCGCGCCGCACCGGCATCGCGGCGCCACTGCTGCTCGTCGGCCTCGGGATCGCGGCCAGCTACCTGCCGGGGGCGCCGGCGGTGCACGTCGAGCCGGAGCTGATCCTGGCCGGCGTCCTCCCACCCCTGCTCTATGCGACCGCCGTCAACCTCCCGGTGATCGACGTACGCCGCAACCTCGGCCTGATCACCTGGCTGTCGGTCGTCCTGGTCGTCGTCTCTGCCCTCGTCATCGGCGCCGTCGTGCACTGGGTCTTCCCGAGCATCTCGTTCGCACTCGCCACCGCGCTCGGTGCCGTCGTGGCGCCGACCGACGCGGTGGCGGCGACGGCGATCGGCCGACGCGTGGGGCTGCCGCCACGACTGATGGCCGTGCTCGAGGG
>DOWL01000052.1:12056-15823 GCA_003519585.1 Nocardioides sp.
TCAACGACGCGTCGGCGCTCGTGGTGCTGCGTACGGCGGTCGCCGCCATCGCCGTAGCCGGCGAGTTCTCGCTCGGCCACGCGGTCGTCGACTTCGGCTGGGCCGTGGTCGCCGCCGCCGGCATCGGACTGGTCATCGGGCTGCTCACCGTGCGACTCCGGCAGCGCCTCGACGACCCGGTGCTCAACACCACCATCTCCTTCGCCGTACCGTTCCTGGCCTACTTCCCGGCCGAGGAGGTCGACGCGTCCGGCGTCCTCGCCGTGGTCGTCGCCGGGCTGGTGACCGGCACCCTCGGCAGCCGGCGGTTCAGCGCCAGGGACCGGCAGACGCAGGCGGTCACCTGGACGACGATCAACTTCATCCTCGAGAGCGCGGTCTTCCTCGCGATGGGCTACCAGCTCCCGGGACTGGTCGATGACGCTCGCAACGAGACGACGGCCGGCGAGATGGCCGGGCTGGTGGCGATCGTGGTCGGTCTGCTGATCGTGCTGCGCTTCCTCAGCCTCGCCTGGCCGGCGGTGAGCGACGTACTCGCCCGGGGCACCGAGCGGGGCGACCTACTTCGTGACCGGCTCGACCAGTTCGAGGAGAAGCTCGACGCGATGACCCCCGCCGACGAGCGGGAGGAGACGCGGCTGTCGTGGGCGAGACATCGGTTGGCGCGGGGTCGCGCCGATGTCGCGTTCGAGGAGCGGGAGCCGATCACCGCACGCGGCGTCGTCATCATCGCCTGGGCGGGGATGCGCGGCGTCGTCACCGTGGCCGCTGTGCAGACCATTCCGGCCGGTACGCCGCACCGCGCCACGGTGGTGTTGGCCGCCTTCCTGGTCGCGCTGATCACGCTGGTCCTCTTCGGCCTCACCCTGCCGGCGGTGATCGGGCGGATGGGATTCCGCCTCGAGAGCGCCGAGGAGAAGCACGACTCGGTCCAAGCGCTGCTGCGGCAGATCGGCGAGTCGGCGATCGACACCGTCGGACCCGTGGAGGAGCAGACGATCGACGGAGAGCCGATCGATCCACAGTTGGCCGCGGCGATGAAGGAGCGGGTGCTCCCCCGCGTGCTCGCCGGGCTCCGCGAGGCGCGCGGCGCACGCCCGGACACGATCGAGCAGACGATGATCATCCAGCGCCGCTACCTCGACGCGATGCGCGACTCGCTCGCCACGGAGCGCAGCATCGGCGCCTACAGCTCCGCGACGTACCGCCAGGTCGAGGCACTGCTCGACAGCGTCGAGCAACGGGCCGGCACGTCGTGACGGCGAGCGCCACGCACGCCCAGGAGCTGCGCCGGGAGGCCTACACGATGGCGTTGTACGTCGCCGTCTGCCTGCTGGCCGCCCTGATCGCCGCGCCCCACGACGGTGTCGAGAGCCATGCGATCGGCATCATCTGGGGCGTCACGGTCGGCTTGGCCCTCGCACACTGGTTCGCCTTCCGGGTCTCGGCGATGCTGGTCTCGTCGGGTCAGGTGCACGCCCGCGACGTCGAGCTGGCCGGCGCCCAACTCGCGGGAGCAGCCGTCGTGGCTGCGGCCGCAACGGTCGCGATCGTGGTGGTCCCCGACTCCTGGGAGATCGCCGCGGTCGAGTTCCTGCTCGCCGCGCTGATCGCCGGAGTCGGGTTCGTCACCGCGCGGAGCAGCGGCGCCTCCGGGATGCGGGCCGCGGTCTACGCCGTGATCGTGCTGGCGTTCGCCACCGGTATCGCGCTGCTGAAGAACCTCCTCGCCGGCCACTGAGCGCTCTGCTGGCCCGCGGACCCGATCAGGCGCGCTCGAGGATCGCCGTGACGCCCTGACCGCCGGCGGCGCAGATCGAGATCACGCCGCGGCCGGTGCCGCCCTCCGAGGTCGCCAGGAGCTTCGCCAGGACCGGCACGATCCGCCCGCCGGTGGCGGCGAAGGGGTGGCCTGCCGCGAGCGAGGAGCCGGTGACGTTGAGCTTCGACCGGTCGATCGCGCCCAAGGGTGCGTCGAGCCCCAGCCGCTCCTTGCAGAAGACCGGGTCGTCCCAGGCCTTGAGCGTCGCGAGCACCTGCGAGGCGAACGCCTCGTGGATCTCGTAGTAGTCGAAGTCCTGCAACGAGAGCCCCTCGCGCTCGAGCATCCGCGCCATCGCATACGCCGGGGCCATCAGCAGCCCCTCCCCGCCGTGCACGTAGTCGACCGCGGCCGTCTCGTACGCCGTGAGGTAGGCGAGTGGCTCGAGGTCGTGGGCGGCCGCCCACTCCTCCGAGGCGAGCAGCACCGTCGAGGCGCCGTCGGTCAGGGGCGTGGAGTTGCCCGCGGTCATGGTCGCCGACTCGCCCTTGCCGAAGACCGGCTTGAGCTTGGCCAGCTTCTCGACGGTCGAGTCAGGGCGCAGGTTGTTGTCCTTCGCCAGCCCACGGAACGGCGTGATCAGGTCGTCCTCGAAGCCCGCGTCGTACGCCGCGGCGAGGTGTTGATGGGAAGCGGCGGCGAGCTCGTCCTGCTCCTCACGGCCGATCTGCCACTCGACGGCGGTGAGGGCGGCGTGCTCGCCCATCGACAGACCGGTCCGGGGTTCGCCGTTCTGAGGGATGGAGAGCCCGATGTCGCCGGGACGGATCGCCGCGAGGGCGGCGAGCCGACCCCGGATGTCGCGCGCGGCGTTGACCTTGAGCAGCTTCGTGCGCAGCTTCTCGGAGATGGCGACCGGCGCGTCGGAGGTGGTGTCGGAACCGCCGGCGACGCCGACCTCGATCTGGCCGAGCGCGATCTTGTTCGCGACCTGGATCGCCGCCTGGAGGCCGGTGCCGCAGGCCTGCTGGATGTCGGTGGCGGGCGTCTCCGGCGACAGCCGCGACCCGAGCACCGACTCGCGGGCCAAGTTGAAGTCACTGGAGTGCTTGAGCACCGCTCCGGCGACAACCTCACCGAGCCGCTCGTCCTGCAGCCCGAACCGCTCGACCAGCCCGTCGATGGCCGCGGTGAGCATGTCCTGGTTGGAGGCCGATGCGTAGGCGGTGTTGGACCGGGCGAAGGGGATGCGGTTGCCGCCGAGCACTGCGACGCGACGAGTGGTTCCAAGGGTGCGGTCTGCCATAGGGCAAGTTTCCCGCTAGTAACATCGAAAGACAAAGGCGGTGAGGCGGGGATCACCATCAGTGGACACCGAGTTACACAGAGAGTTGCATGCGACCATGACCGATCACTATCAGGGCTTCACCGCGACCGCGATCGGCAAGTTGGTGGTCAAGAACCTCGGCCTCCCCGACCCGACCAGGCTGGAGCGCTACACCGCCGGAGCGCCATTGGTCGACGGCACGATCGTGGTCGGGGGCAGCGGACGGCTGGCCGGGTCACTGCCGGGGGTGCTCGACACCCTCGGCATCGCGAGCACCGCGGCGACCACGGACGGGTCGACGTACAAGGGCCTGGTCTTCGACGCGACCGGCCTCACCGACTCGACCCAGCTGCGTGCGCTGCGCGACTTCTTCACACCCAAGCTGCGCAGCCTCACGACCTGCCCCCGCGTGGTCGTGCTCGGTACGCCGCCCGAGCAGGTCAGGGGCGCCGAGCGGGTCGCCCAGCGCGCACTCGAGGGCTTCACCCGCAGCCTCGGCAAGGAGATCGGCCGAGGCGGCACCGTCCAGCTCGTCTATGTCGCCGACGGGGCCGAAGCCGCAGCGACCTCGACGCTGGCCTTCCTGCTCTCCCCCAAGTCCGCCTACGTCTCCGGTCAGGTGATCCGGATCGGCGCACACGGCACCACTGCGGCTCCCGAGGTCGCCGACTGGACCCG
>DOWL01000052.1:15954-29774 GCA_003519585.1 Nocardioides sp.
GCCGCGTCGCCCTCGTCACCGGCGCGAGCCGCGGCATCGGCGAACAGATCGCCCGCGTCCTCCACCGCGACGGCGCCACGGTCGTCGGCGTCGACGTACCCCAGCTCGCGGACGAACTGCAGGCGCTGACGAAGGAGCTCGACGGCGACTGGCTGGCTCTCGACATCACCGGCAAGGACGCCCCGCAGCGGATCGCGCACCACCTCAAGGAGAAGCACGGCGGAGTCGACATCGTCGTGCACAACGCCGGCATCACCCGGGACAAGAAGCTCGCCAACATGGGCGAGGAGCGGTGGGACGCCGTCATCGCGGTCAACCTCACCGCGCCCGAGCGGATCACCCGCGAGCTGCTCGAACAGCAGCTGATCCGCACCCATGGCGCCGTGGTCGGCGTCGCCTCGATCGCCGGCATCGCCGGCAACGTCGGCCAGACCAACTACGCCGCCTCGAAGGCCGGCGTCATCGGGCTCGTCGACTCGCTGGCCGACGAGCTGCCGGATGGCATCACGATCAACGCCGTGGCACCCGGCTTCATCATCACCCAGATGACTGCCGCCGTACCCTTCGCCACCCGCGAGGTCGGGCAGCGGCTCAACGCCCTGGCCCAGGGCGGCCTGCCGGTCGACGTCGCCGAGACCGTGGCGTGGTACGCCTCCCCCGGCTCGTCGGCCGTCAACGGCAACGTCGTACGCGTGTGCGGCCAGATGATGCTCGGCGCATGACTGGGCGCATGAACGGCGCCCTCACGCTGGCCCGGGCCGCCCTGCCGTCGATCCCGGTCGTCAACCTGCTCCCGGGCATCCGCAAGAACGGTGGCGAGTTCGCCGAGTTCGCCCGCGTCGGCGCCCCGGTGACGATCGAGCGCGCCCACGTCGACGCGTACGCCGCGGTGTGCGGCTTTCCGGCCAAGGACACCGTGCCGCTCCCCTACCCGCACCTGCTCGCCTTCGAGCTGCAGCTGGGGATCATGAGCGACCCCGGCTTCCCCGCGCCGGCGATCGGGATGGTGCACCTCGACAACTCCATCACCGCGCACCGGCCGATCAGGATCGGCGAGACGGTCGGCGTCTCGACCAGCGTCGGCGGCGCCCGACCTCATCCCAAGGGCACGACCTACGACTTCCGCACCGTCGTCACCGCGGACGGCGCCCCGGCTTGGGAAGAGACCTCGACCTACCTCCGTCGCGGCGCCGGCGACGCGACGGCCTCGACCGGCGACAGCTTCCCCGCGGCCGAGCCGCACGGGATCATCTGGCAGCTCCCCGGCGATCTAGGTCGTCGGTACGCCGCCGTCTCGGGCGACCACAACCCGATCCATCTCTATCCGCTCACGGCCAAGGCGCTCGGCTTCAAGCGCCAGATCGCGCACGGCATGTGGACGATGGCCCGCTGCGTCGCCGCCCTCGAGAACCGCTTGCCCGGTGCCGTCCGGGTCGACGTGGCGTTCAAGAAGCCAGTGCTCCTACCGGGCTCGGTGGCGTTCGGCTCGGCGGTCGTCGACGATGGCTATGCGTTCTCGTTGACCGATCCCGCGAACGGCGTACTTCATCTGGCCGGGCGAACGTCAGCGCTCTGAATCGCCTGTAGGGGTCACCGCGGTACGCCGACTGGTCAGCGCGATGGCCGCGGCACCGATCAGGGTCAACGCCACGGTCACCAGGGCGGCGACGTTCCAGCCGGCGAACAGGTCGTCTCCGGCATGGGTGGCCACCGTCAGGAACAGGGTGATGCCGCACGCGGCGCCCAGATAGCGAGCGGTGTTGTTGGCGCCCGAGCCCATCGCGGCGCGGTCGGGCGGGACCGAGGCGATGGCCTCGCGGCCCAGGAGTGCGTTGAGCACCCCGGTGCCGGCGCCGGCGACCACGAAAGGCAGCACCAGCCGCCACAGGGACGAATCGGCCGACAGACCCCAGGTCAGCAGCTGTCCGGCCGCGACCACGAGGAGGAACAGCGCCACCGGCCGCGGACCTTCGAGCGGGTGCGGGATCCGGCGGACCAGGAGTGAGGTGACCACGCCCGTGCCGGCCCAGGCCACGGCCGGCAGGCTGGCTGCCCACAGCCCCTCGCCGTACCCGAGCTGCACCATCGCCGGCGTGAACGACGCCATGCCGATCATGCCGGCGCCGAGCACGAGCGAGCCGGCGGTGGCCGCCCGGAACCGCGGATGGGCCAGCAGGGCCGGGTCCAGCAGTGGCGCCGCCACCCTGCGCTCGACGATCCCGAACCCCGCGAGTGCCAGCATCGCCAGCACGCCGAGGACGACCGTCGGTGCGTCGATGCCGTTGCGGCCCTGGGTCAGCGCGGAGACCGCGAGGGTCATGCCCGCGACCAGCAGGATCAGTCCCGGGAGGTCGACTCGCTGCTTGACGGCGGCCGCGGACTCGGCCACCCAGCGTCGGGTCACCGGCACCAGGAGGATGGCCGCGACCGCGGTGACCCAGTAGCTCGGTCGCCATCCGGACCCGAAGTCCAGCAGCGCGGCGAGCACCGCTCCGCCCGCGATGCCGAGACCGACCGACGCGCCCCACACCGAGGTCGCGCGCAGCCGCTCGGGTCCGAGCGGGTAGCGGTGTGCCAGGGCCGCGAGCCCACAGGCCAGAACGGCGGCGCCTCCGCCGCCCTGGACGATCCGGCCGGCCACGAACAGCAGCGGCTCGGCGGCCACCGCGCAGAGCACCGCGCCGACGGCGGTGCCGACCAGACCCACGACGTACGCGCGGCGGCGGCCGAGCGCGTCCCCTATGACTCCGGAGGCAAGGAGCAGTCCGGCCAGGCCGACGCTCATCGAGCTGAGGATCCACGCCCGGGCGACCGGTCCGGCACCGAGGTCGGCCGCGGTGGCCGGGATCGTGGCGATAGGAGTGACGTAGGTGACGAGCACGAGTGCCGTGCCGAGCGCGACCGGCACCAGCGGCCTGGAAGCGTCCACGTGGTTGCCGACGTGTGCCCGAGGCGCAGAAGGTTTGATTTCCAAACTCACTCGTGGGACGCTACCACCCGTGTCCACCCCGTTCCCGCCGCTGGCTCAACTGCCGGGACGCCCCTGCCCGATCGCCGCCTCGCTCGAGGTGGTCGGTGAGCGGTGGGCGCTGCTGGTGGTCCGCGAACTGGCCCTGGGGAGCACTCGCTTCACCGACATCGTCCGCGGCACCGGCGCACCCCGTGATCGGATCGCGGCGCGGCTCAAGGTGCTCGAGGAGGCCGGGGTCGCGCAGGAGCTCGCCCGGGAGCTCGTCGCGCTCGTCGACGCCTGCGAGGCAGCGCGCTACGCACCCGCCGAGACCTCCCTGGCCGACGACACGCTCGCCGAGCGCGTGAACGAGGCCATCGCCCGGCTGCGACGATGAGCACGACCCTCCGCTCCGAGGCTCGAGGCGGCTTCGCCGCCTGCGCGCTCGCGCTCNNGCATCCCTACCAGGACCACCCGATCCGCTACGAATACGCACTCACCGAGTCGGGTCGAGACCTCGTCCCGGTCCTGGACGCCCTCCTGGCCTGGGGCGTACGCCACGCGGTCACCCCGGACGATCCCGACCGGATGCGCCACTACCCCACTCCCTCCCAACGCCTGGAAAGGCTCAGCGCCCGATGACCCTCACCGACGCACCCTCGACCTGGGGCGAGCCCCGCCGCCGCGAGGTCACCTGGTACGACCCCGCCATCGGCGCCCGCCAGGGCCTGCAGATGGCCGGGA
Source organism: Nocardioides sp. (assembly GCA_003519585.1). GTDB lineage: Bacteria > Actinomycetota > Actinomycetes > Propionibacteriales > Nocardioidaceae > Nocardioides. The sequence continues at coordinate 19,649 of DOWL01000052.1, forward strand.
TCGACTATCTCCGCGCCATCCAGAGGGGCGAGCTGCCGCCCGCGCCGATCGGCGGGCTCCTCCAGTTCGACGTGGCCGAGGTCGAGCCGGGCCGGGTCTCCTTCACGTGCATGCCCGACGAGTCGGCGTACAACCCCATCGGCGTCGTGCACGGCGGCCTGGTCTGCACCCTGCTCGACTCGGTGACCGCGTGCGCCGTACACAGCACGCTCCCGCTGGGCAAGGGCTACACCTCGATCGAGATCAAGGTCAGCTACCTCCGCGCGGTCACCGCGCAGAGTGGCTTGCTCACCGCGACCGGCACCCTCGTCAAGGGCGGCTCGCGGGTCGCCTTCAGCGAGGGTGTCGTGACCGACGGTTCCGGCACGCCGGTCGCCACCGCGACCAGCACCTGCCTGGTCTTCGACCTGCCGAGCTGAGCTGAGTCGGGCCTCAGCGCTCGACCGGCCGACCGAACTGTACGTGCTTGACCCGGCCCTTGGCGGCGGTCGGAGCGACCGCGCCGCGCTTGTTGAACGTCGCGGTCTCGGGGCTCCAGACCCCGAGGTCGGTGATGCCGTTGCCGTCCCAGTCGCCGCTCACGGGTACGTCGCCCGGGACGCCGAACGGGATCACCACGGTGTACTGCGTGCCGAGCGGGTCGGTCTGCAGCAGCGTGAAGGATGCGGTGGTCTGGTCGTAGACACCGAGGTCGGTAGTCCCGTTGCCGTCCCAGTCGCCGGTCACCGGCAGGTCGTCGGCATCGCCGAGGGAGATCTTGGTGACCGTGCCGTCGGCGGCGCGCAGCAGGAACTTGCCGCTGCCGGGGCGGCGTACGCCGATCTCCCAGGCGCCCGTGCCGTCCCAGTTGCCGGCGATCGGCAGGTCGGTCTTCTTGCCGAACTTGATCTCGGTCCGGTCCCGCTTGACCTGAAGGGTGAAGACCCGGCTGGCGGGGTTGCGGACGCCGGGGTCGACGCGGCCGTTGCCGTCCCAGTCGCCGAGGACGGGCTGGTCGGCGCCGTTGCCGATCTTGATGACCCGCTCCTTGATCCCGGTCCGCGTGACGTGGAACGAGGCCGGCTTCGCGCGCCGGTAGACCATCACCTCGGCGCTCTTGCCGCCGTACATGTCGCCGGCGAGCGGGATGTCGGTGACGGGCACCTGACCGCAGTTCTGCGAGGTCTGCGAGGAGTTCATCGGGAAGCGCGACCCGTGGAACCACGAGTCCACGACGGCTCCGGCGAGCCGCTCCTCGAAGTGCAGGTGGTCGCCGTAGGCGTTGCCGGTGTCACCCACGGTGCCGACCTGCGTGCCCGCGCTGACGACCTGGCCGACGGTGACGAGCACCGAGTCCAGGTGGGCGTAGAGGGTGCTCTCGCCGTTGCCGTGGTCGATGACGACGTATTGCCCGTAACTCGGCTTCTTCTTGCCGACCACCGCGGTCACCACGGTGCCGGGCGCGGCCGCGACCACCGCCATCCCGTGGTCGCCACCGGGGTAGTTGAAGTCGACCGAGCGCACGCTGGGGCTGTGGCCGGCCCGGGTGGAGCCGGACCAGGTCTGACCGCACGGGAACGGCATCTCGTACGGCGTGGTGGGCTGCGCCGTGGGCTTCAACTGCTTGAGCGAGAGGCCGGCGTCGCCGGGCAGCGCCGAGCCGCCGTTGGTCGCGGTCGGGTCGTGGACGTGCTCGTCGTCGTCGGGCTTACCGGGCTTACCGGGCTTGTCCGGCTTGCCGTGCTTCCCGGGCTTGTCGTGCTTGCCCTGGTGCGAGCCCTGACCGGAGGTGAACTGCGAATCGGCGTACGCCGAGGGGCCAAGGACGGCCGCCATCGCCAGGCTGACCGCTCCGACCGCGGCCACGGGCGCGGTCCGCGCCGCGGGCGTGAGGGTCGGTCGGCGCCGGGTGGGGGCGCGGTGCTTCGGCCGGTACATGCCTCGCAGTCAACATTCGTCACACCCGCCACGTCCGCGGAACGGCGAAATATGTCCGATCGGAGGAGGGCAACGTCCTTGACCCGGAGACCGCCGTGGACTATGGGACTGCTGTGACGCGTGTGACTGGTGTGGACCCTAGAGCCGTCTGGACCGGATGACGCCCTCCTGGGCAGCGGTCGCAACCAGCGTGCCGTCCGTCGTGTAGACGTGGCCGAACGCGAGCCCGCGACCGCCGTGCGCGGCCGGTGACCACTGGTCGTAGAGCCACCACTCGTCGGCCCGAAACGGCTGGTGGAACCAGAGCGTGTGGTCGAGCGACGCCATCTTGGCCATCGCGGGGTCGATCTCGTGCACGGCGAGCGACGCGCCCAGCAGGCTGATGTCACTCGCATAGGTGAATGCCGCCAGGTGGGTCATCGGGTCGTCGGGCAACCCCTCCCGGAACCGCACCCACATCTGCGCCCGCGACGGGTGCCGCGGATCGGGCGGCAAGCCGTGCTGGGAGTTGCCGAGGAACCGGACCTCGATCGAGGCCCACTCCTTCCCGAGCTCCTCGGCCTCGGTGTGGCCCCCGCCGCGCATCAGCTCGAGGAGATCGAGCCCCGCCTCGGGGCCGGGCACGTCGGGCATCACGTCCTGGTGCTCGAACCCGACCTCGGGCCGTTGGAAGTTGATCGTCTGGTGGTAGATCGGCCGACCGTGCTGCCGCGCGGTCACCCGACGGGTCAGGAACGATCGCCCGTCGCGGATCCGCTGAACGTCGAAGATGATCGGCACGGAGTAGTCGCCGGGGAGGAGGAAGTAGGAGTGGAAGGAGTGCGGCACGAACTCGGGGTCGACGCTGCGTGTGCCGGCGACCAGCGCCTGCGCGGCCACCTGCCCGCCGTACACCCGGGGCCGCGCCGAGGGCGGCTGACCACCGCGGAAGAGATCGTCGTCGAGGGTCTCGAGGTCGAGCAGGTCGACGAGATCCTGCGCGGCCGACGCCTCACTCACGTGTCGCGCCCGCTGTCGAACGGGCCGTTGGGGTCGTTGGGATCGGTGCCCTCCTGGGCATCGAGGCCGGCCAAGAACTGTTCGAACTGCTGGCCGATCTCCTCGCCCGTCGGCAGCGGCTCGTCGCCGGCGAGCAGGTTGCTACCGGAGCTGTCCGCGCGCTCGAAGGCGTCGTACTGCTGCTCGAGCGCATCGACGACCTCGCCCACCTCCTGGTTGGCGGCGAGATAGCGGTCGATCTCCCCCTCGCGCTCCCGGGCGAGCTCGTTGAGTTCGGACAGGTCGATGGTCAGGCGGCCGGCCAGCTCGACCTGCTCGAGCAGGATCGCGGCGGCCTTCGGGTAGTCGAGCTGGGCGAGGTAGTGCGGGATGTGCGCCACGAAGCCCAGCATGTCGATCCCCCACTCGCCCAGCCGCAGCTCGAGCAGTGACTGGGCACTGCTCGGGATCCGCAGCTCGCCGCGCCACGGGCTGGTGCCGAGCAACAGCTCGGGACGGTTCGCGTGCGGGGTGATCGCGATCGGCCGGGTGTGCGGCACCGCCATGGGCACGGCACCCATGGCCACCACGCGGGTGACGTGCAGCCGCTCCACCACCTCGCGGAAGGCGCGCGCGAACGCCTCCCAGCGGTTGTCCGGCTCGGGCCCGTGCAGGAGGAGGTACGGCGTACCGCCGCTGTCGCGCAGCAGGCGCACGACCAGGCGCGGGGCGTCGTAGGCCTCGTAGTGGTCGCGCACGAACGACATCGCCGGGCGCCGGGCGCGATAGTCGTGGAACTGGTCGACCTCGAACGTGGCGACCGCCAGGCCAGGGCCTTCCGGTCCGTCGTTGAGGTCGGCGAGGTGCCGGGCGGCATGGGCCGCGGCATTGCCGGCGTCGAGGAACCCGTCGAGCACCAGGACCAGCGTCAGGTCGGTGACCCCCGCCAGCTCGGGAACCTCATCGACGATGTGGACGAGGCGTTCGGTGGGCACCCGGCCAGTGTTTCAGACACCCCAGAGTGCGGCGACATGGCGGGCGTCGGTGCCGCAGCAACCACCCAGCACCCGCAGCTCGGGCAACTGCTCGGCCAGGGCGTCGTACGACGAGCGCAGCTCGGCCGGGTCGCCCTCGTCGAGCTCCTCGGCCTCGTCGAGCTCGGCATGGGAGAGCGTCGATGCGTTGGGCCGGAACCCGCCGATCCGGTGCCGCGGGCCGTCGTCCTCGAGCCCGGGTGCGACATGGATCGGGTGGGCGCAGTTGACCACGAACCAGTCCGGGCCGCCGGCGGCATCGACCTCCTCGATCGCCTGCCACAGCGGCGTCCCGTCGGCGAGCTTGCCGTCGGTCTCCACGGTGAAGCCGACCGCGATCGGGAGCCCGACATCGCGGGCGGCGGCGACCACACCCAGCGCCTCGTCGGCGCCGACCAGCGTCAGCACCGTGGCCAGGTCGGCGTCCGCCGCCTTGAACGAGGCGAGTTGCGGGCGGTGGTAGTCGGCGTACTCCTCCGGGCTGAGCCGCTCCCCGGAGACGTAGCCGTCGCCGCGTGGGCCCAGCGTGCCGCCGACCAGGACTCCGTCGAGGTCGCCGTGTGCGTCCCGCCGTTCGTGCATGAACGCGACCGAGGCGCGGTTGACCCGGTCGAGCGCCGCCGCGTCGTACCCGAGCCGGGCGCCCCAGTCGGGGTTGGCCCGCCAGGTCGGGGTCTCCATCAGCGCCCCCGCCCCAGCTCGCCGGGCGATGTCGGCGAAGCCGTCGAAGTACCTGGTCAACACCTCCCGCCCCTGGGCGTCCTCCAGGAGCGGAAACGCGGCGAACTCCGGCAGGTCGATCCCCTGGTTGAAGATCAGGTCGGTCTCGAGTCCACCGTCGGTCACCCAGCGGCGGTCGGTCAGCAGGTCCATGGCATGTCTCCGTCGCAGAAGCGCTTGCGCCTTAGTTGGGGTAGTCCGTGACGCTTGGGCCCTCATTGTGGACAAACAGGGGCCCATCCGTCACGGACTACCCCACCTGCTGGACTCAGACGGTGCGGTCGGCGTCGACCCGCGCCGCGACCGGGGTCTCGGAGAGGGCCGTGATGTCCTCGACGATGCCGAGGGCGATGGCCTGTGGGGTGAGGCCGATCTGCTCGAGGATCCGGGCCCGCTTGGCGTGGTCGAGGAACTGCTGCGGGATCCCGTGCAGCCGGAACGGCGTGGTGACGCCCGCGGCGTTGAGGGTCTGGAGGAGTACGGCGCCGCAGCCGCCGATCTCGCCGTTGTCCTCGATGCTGACCACGAGTCGGTGCTGGCGGGCGAGGTCGACCAGGACGGGGTTGACCGGCTTGACCCAGCGCGGGTCGACGACGGTGACCCCGATCCCCTGCGCGCCGAGCCGGTCGGCGACATCGATCGCCGTCTCGGCCATCGCGCCGACGGCCACGACGAGTACGTCGGTGGCACCGTCTCGGACCAGGACATCGACCCCGTCGACCCCTCCGATGCGGTCGACCGCCGGGATGTCCGCGGGCGGCGGGCCCTTGGGGAAGCGCAGCACGGTCGGGGCGTCGTCGACGTCGACGGCCTCGTTGAGCAGTTCGCGCACCCGGGTCGCGTCGCGGGGAGCGGCCAGCCGCAGCCCCGGCACCACCTGGAGGATCGACATGTCCCACATGCCGTTGTGGCTCGCCCCGTCGTCGCCGGTGACGCCGGCGCGGTCGAGCACGAAGGTGACCCCGCACCGGTGCAGCGCGCAGTCCATCAGCACCTGGTCGAAGGCGCGGTTGAGGAAGGTCGCGTAGATCGCCACGACCGGGTGCAGTCCGCCCATCGCCAGACCGGCGGCGGAGGTGGCGGCGTGCTGCTCGGCGATGCCGACGTCGAAGGTGCGCTCGGGGAACCGCGCCTGGAACTCGTGCAGCCCCACCGGGTGCAGCATCGCCGCGGTGATCGCCACGATGTCGGCACGGCGCTCGCCGATGCTGACCATCTCGTCGGTGAAGGCGTTGGTCCAGATGTTGCCCTTCGGGGACTGCTCACCCGAGTCGGGGTCGAACGGGCCGACCTGGTGGAACTGGTCGGCCTCGTGACGTTCGGCGGCGTCGTACCCGAAACCCTTCCGGGTCAGCGCGTGGACGATCACCGGGCCGTTGAACCGCTTGGCCTGCGTCAGGGCGCGCTCGACCGCCACCCGATCGTGGCCGTCGACCGGGCCGACGTACTTGAGGCCGAGGTCCTCGAACAGGCCCTGGGGCGCGACGGCGTCCTTGACGCCCTTCTTGACCGCGTGGAGCGCGTCGTACGCCGCGGGGCCGACGCCCGGGACGGCGTTGAGCCGGCGTTTGACCGTGTCGAGCATCTGCTCGTAGCGCGGGTTGGTGCGCAGCGTGCTGAGTGCGGTCGTGAGCCCACCCACGGTGGGGGTGTACGAGCGGCCGTTGTCGTTGACCACGATCACCAGCCGCGAATCGTTGGCGATCGCGATGTTGTTGAGCGCCTCCCAGGCCATGCCGCCGGTCAGGGCGCCGTCACCGATGACCGCGACCACGTGCCGGTCCTCACAGCGGATGGCATAGGCCTTGGCCAGGCCGTCGGCGTAGCTGAGCGAGGTGGAGGCGTGGCTGTTCTCGACGATGTCGTGCGGCGACTCGGACTGGCTGGGGTAACCGCTGAGCCCGCCCTCGACGCGCAGGCGGTCGAACTCCTGGGCCCGCCCGGTCAGCATCTTGTGGACGTAGGCCTGGTGACCGGTGTCCCACACGACCCGGTCGTGGGGCGAGTCGAAGGTGCGGTGGATGGCCAGGGTCAGCTCGACCACCCCGAGGTTGGGGCCGAGGTGGCCGCCGACCGGCGCGCACGAGGCGATCAGCCGGTCGCGGATCTCGCCCGCGAGCGTGTCGAGCTGGTCGTCGGACAGCCCGCGCAGGTCACGTGGTTCCGAGATCGTGTCGAAGACACCCATGGTCGTCGAGTGTACGGAATCGGGGCCACGTGAACCCGATCGCCGATCGCCGGCCGGCCCGCCACCAGCGCCCGACTACAGCCGGGCGACGTAGCGACGCCCGCGCAACGCCTCCTCGACCAGCCCGACCGCGCGGCGTACGCCGCCGAGCCGGGCGTCCTCGGCCAGCCAGGTCTCGACCGCGGCGTCGACGACGTCGAGCTCGGCTACGTCCCGGAGCTCGGCCCGGGCCTCGCTGAGGCCGCGCTTGACCGCGGTCTGGCAGGCCTCGATGTGCAGCACCGCGAACCGCGCCAGCACCACCACGTGGCGCCGCAGAACGGGGTAGCCACGGAACTCCGGCGGGCACAGATCGAGCAACCAGTTGGCCGCGGTGCGCTCCCAGTCGGGGGCATCGGGCGGCCGCACCTCGCGGGGCCATCCAGGTGGGGCGACGTGGCCGGTGCGAGGTTGTGCCATGCAGTGAATCTTACGTCATGATTCGAACATATGTTCGATTCGCCCGAGCTCGGGATCACGGAGCCCGACACAGTCGTGCCGCCAGAACGGCTCGCAGTAGACCAGCGCACCCGTCATCCACTCCTCGTGCCCGTCGAGGACGACCACCTGGAACGCCGGCTCCGGGACCCGCGGCGAGGCCCGGATGAAGCCGCGCGGGGTGGCGGGCTCGAAGCCTCGGTCGCCGTAGTAGGTGGGACTGCCCTCGAGGAACACCGCCGGCACACCCAGCCGCCTCGCTTCACCCACGGCGGCGGCCACCAGGCTCGTGCCGACTCTCCGGCCCTGCCGCGCGGGCGCCACGGACAGCGGGCTCAGCACCAGCACCTCGACCAGGGCGCGGCGCGCGTCCACCCACGAACGGCTGAGCATCACGTGCCCGACGACCTCGCCGGCCTCCTCGGCGACCAGTTCGCAGCGGGCATGCTCGGCACGGAGGTCGTCGACGAGGACCGCCACCTTGTGGCCCTCGTCGGCGAACGCGTGGGTGACCACCTGTCGTACGGCGGACTCGTCCTCGGCTCGGTAGCTGCGGATCACCGACCCCATGATTCCGCCGAGTCGGCGCTACTGCACGTCAGTAACGCCGACTGGCGTGGTCAGCCCTCCAGGAAGCTGAACCGGACCGAGCGCTCGGAGTTGTCCACGTTGAGATCGACGAGGCAAATGCTCTGCCAGGTGCCGAGAGCCAGCCGGCCGTCGAGGACCGGGACGGTGGCGTGCGGTGGGACGATCGCGGGCATCACGTGCGAGCGGCCGTGGCCGCGCGACCCGTGAGCGTGCCGCCAACGGTCGTCGGCAGGCAGCAGGTCGCCGAGGGCCGTCAGCAGGTCGTCGTCGCTGCCGGCGCCGGTCTCGATGATCGCGATGCCGGCGGTGGCGTGCGGCACGAAGAGCTGGAGCAGCCCGTCACCCCGGTCGGCCACGAACGCTTCGCAATCACGAGTCAGGTCGAGGACCACCTCGCGGTCACCGGTGCGGTACTGGCGCGTGCTCGTCTCCACGCGTCGATCGTGACATGGGATCGTCGTGGGCTGGTCGGTCTGGCCGCGGCCGAATCAGTGGCGACAAAGCTGCACTGTCGAGCTGCTGGGGTTACGACACTGGTCAAGCATGGAAGCCGGCTGCGACGCGGACTCAGTCCTCCAGCAGCGCCTGGACCCGGTCCACCTTGGCGGTGAGCTGACCCTCGAAGCCGGGCCGGATGTCGGCCTTGAGCACCAGACCGACACGGGGCGAGACCTCGGCGACGACGTCGACGGCCCGCTTCACGACTGCCATCACCTCGTCCCACTCCCCCTCGACGGTGGTGAACATCGAGGTGAGCTCCCACGGGAGCCCGGACTCCTTGACCACCCGCACGGCGGCGGCGACGGCCTCGGAGACCGAGCCGTCGGGGCTGGTGGCGGCGGGCGAGATGCTGAAGGCGACAAGCATGTCGCCACCGTAGACGTCTCTGCACCTGACTTCGCTCGGGAGTGCCAGGCTGCGGCCATGATCCTCGCCTGCCACACGCTGATCTACTCCGACGACGCCGACGCGACCCGGACCTTCTTCCGCGACATCCTCGGCTTTCCTCACATCGACACCGGGAGCGATCCCGACTCTCAGACGGGCTGGCTGATCTTCCAGACCGGGCCGAGCGAACTCGGCGTCCACCCCACCTCCGGCGAGGGGTACTCCGCCCCGCGCCAGCACGCGATCAGCTTCATCGTCGACGACCTGCAGTCGACGATGGCCGAGCTCCGCGAGAAGGGTGCTGAGTTCAGCTCCGGCCCCGACGACCACGGCTACGGCATCATCGCCATGGTCAAGGTGCCGGGCGCCGACGACGTGCAGCTCTACCAGCCCCGGCACCAGACGGCGTACTCGCTCTGACCGAGGTCAGCCGGCGTTGAAGATGACGTACTCACCCTTGTGGAGGAAGAACCCCTCGGTCCGCTTGAGGTGGATGCAGGTGACGCCCTGGCGCTCGCTCAGGCAGGCGAACCTCCCGAACTTCGTCGCCGCGCCGTAGGGCAGCACCCGCGCGCCCGGCTTGCGGATGGTGTCGGTGTTGCAGACCGGGATCGCGCGTCCGCGGCGGAACTCGATCCGGCCGACCCGGTCGGCGACCGGTACGCCGGAGCAGACGTCGGGATCCTTGACCGCGCCGACGCTGATCTCGCAGCCCTTCGGCCCTCGGCCGCCGATGTGGCAGTAGATGTTGCCGCTGGGCGTCACGAACTTCCGCACCGCTCGGATGTCGTTCACCAGGTTGAAGTGCGCGAGCGCTGCGTCGTAGGTGCGCGGGATGCCGCGGTACGCCGGCTCGGCGGGTCGGGCGTCGGCCGGCCCGGCCGGAGCGGTGACGAGAACGACGAGCAACGGCACGAGGGCGGCCACGAAGGCCCGGCGCAGCGACATGGCGGCACCCTGACACAGGGTGCCGCCACGACGCGAGCGGGGCTCAGCCCCGGCGCAGGTTGCGCAGGACGTACTGCATGATCCCGCCGTTGCGGTAGTAGTTGGCCTCGCCGGGGGTGTCGATCCGGACCACCGCATCGAACTCGACGTCGCCGGCCGTGACCTTCACCGTCCGCGGCGTGGTGCCGTCGTTGAGCGCGGTGATGCCGGTGATGGAGAACGTCTCCTCGCCGGTCAGCCCGAGCGACTCGGCGTTCTGTCCGTCGGGGTATTGGAGCGGGATCACGCCCATGCCGATCAGGTTGGAGCGGTGGATCCGCTCGTAGGACTCGGCGATCACCGCCTTGACGCCGAGCAGCGCGGTGCCCTTGGCGGCCCAGTCGCG
>DOWL01000040.1:0-281 GCA_003519585.1 Nocardioides sp.
GCGCCGTCGCCGGAGATGGCGCCGGTGAGGGCTCCGACGTCGCCGGAGCCGGCCACGTCGACGGTGCTCAGCCGGCCGTTCTCGGCCGAGACGGTGAGCAGCGTGGAGACCGGGACGCCGGTCTTCTTCTTCACGTTGGTCGCGATCGAGCCGGCCGGCTCGTCCGGCCCGTCGGAGGAGTCGGAGGACGATCCGCCGTCATCGGCGGAAGAAGAGTCGTGGGCGCCGGCGGTATCGTCGGCGGAGCCGGCACCGGGGATGTCGTCGCCGTTGTCGCAGGC
>DOWL01000040.1:362-1463 GCA_003519585.1 Nocardioides sp.
GATGTCGTCGCCGTTGTCGCAGGCAGTCAGCACCGCGGTGCAGAGCAGCAGCGCGAACAGCGCCACGAGGCCGCGGAGACGGGCGTGGGGCGAGAACATGCTGGACTCCAAGGACAGCCGCTGATGGACCCGGACCGACCGGCCCAGACCCCTCAAGAGTACGGGCCGACGTACAGAACCCACGAAACCTCGCATGTGGGTGGGACGGCGTGGCGAGCCGCCAGGTTGCCGCCCCCGAGGCCCCTTATTGCGAGGGCTCAGTGAGCGTGCTCACCTCGGTAGTACTCGTAGATCCAGCCGACCAGGGCCAGGGCGCCGAGCACGATGCCGATGATCCCCAGCCACCAGGCCGCCGCGGCCACTCCGAAGACGACGGTGCCCAGGGCCATCGCCGTCCACAGGGGCCACCAGGAGTACGGCGGGAAGAAGCCCAACTCGCCGGCGCCGTCGGCGATCTCGGCGTCCTTCCGGTCCTCGGGGCGCGGGTCCATCTTGTTGGCGTGGAAGCCGAGGTAGATGGTGACCATCAGGGTCAGCAGCGTGGTCATGACCAGCGCGGAGGTGCCGGTCCAGTCGCCGCCGTGGTCGCTGGCGTCGGTGACCAGCCAATAGGCAGGCGTCACGAGCACCAGGAAGATCGTGCAGGAGGCGAAGATCCAGGCCTCGGCCTTCATCGGTCCTCGTCCTCCCGCTCGGTGTCGGTGTGGGTCTCGGTCTTGGTCTCGGTGCGCTCCTGCACCAGGGTGTCGCGGCCCTCCATGTTGGGCGCGTCAGCGACCCGGCCCTCGGCCGCGGCTTCGTTCTCTTCGAGCTCGATCGCCGCGATCTCCGGGTGGTGCAGGTCGAAGGCCGGCGACTCGGACCGGATCCGCGGGATGGTGACGAAGTTGTGCCGCGGCGGCGGGCAGGACGTGGCCCACTCCAGCGACCGTCCCCAACCCCACGGGTCGTCGACCTCGACCAGCGGGGCCTTACGAGAGATCCAGACGTTGTAGAGGAACGGCAGCGTCGAGGCGCCGAGCAGGAAGGCACCGATGGTCGAGACCTGGTTGAGCGTGGTGAATCCGTCACTGGGCAGGTAGTCGGCGTAGCGGCGCGGCA
>DOWL01000040.1:1748-4617 GCA_003519585.1 Nocardioides sp.
ACGTAGTGGAAGTGCGCGACCACGAAGTAGGAGTCGGACACGTGGAAGTCCAGCGGTGGGCTGGCCAGGATGATGCCTGTCAGGCCACCGAACAGGAAGGTGGTCAGGAAGCCGAGGGACCACAGCATGGGGGTGTCGAAGGACAGACTTCCCCCCCACATCGTCCCGATCCAGTTGAAGAACTTCACGCCCGTCGGAATGGCGATCAGGAACGTCATGCCGGAGAAGAACGGCAGGTCGACCGCGCCGGTCACGAACATGTGGTGCGCCCACACCGCGACCGAGAGGATCGCGATGCCGAGGGTCGCACCGACCAGCCCGATGTAGCCGAAGATCGGCTTGCGGCTGAAGACCGGCAGGATCTCGGTCACGATGCCGAAGAACGGCAGCGCGATGATGTAGACCTCTGGATGGCCGAAGAACCAGAACAGGTGTTGCCACAAGATCGCGCCGCCGTGCGCGGCGTCGAAGACGTGGGCACCGAACTGTCGATCAGCCTCGAGCGAGAGCAGCGCGCCGGCCAGGACCGGGAACGCGATGAGCACCAGCAGGCTGGTGATCAGGGTGTTCCAGACGAAGATCGGCATCCGGAACATCGTCATCCCGGGCGCCCGCATGCAGATGATCGTGGTGATGAAGTTGACCGCGCCGAGGATGGTGCCGAGACCGGCCATCCACAGACCCATGATCCACAGGTCGCCACCCACGCCTGGTGAGCGGACCGCGTCGGAGAGCGGGGTGTAGGCGAACCAGCCGAAGTCGGCGGCACCGGTGGGGGTCAGGAAGCCCGAAGCCGCGATGAGACCACCGAAGAGGAAGAGCCAGTAGCTGAACATGTTGAGCCGCGGGAAGGCGACATCGGGCGACCCGATCTGCAACGGCATGATCGCGTTGCCGAAGCCGAAGAACAGCGGGGTCGCGAACAGCAGCAGCATGATCGTGCCGTGCATGGTGAACAGCTGGTTGTAGAGCTCGTCGTTGACGACCTGCTGGCCCGGGTAGGCGAGCTCGGAGCGGATGATCATCGCCATCAGTCCGCCGATGAGGAACCAGGCGAACGAGGTCGTGAGGTAGAGGTTGCCGATCACCTTGTGGTCGGTCGTGGTCAGGACCCGGACGATCTTCTGCCCGAGCTGGCGACGGTTGCCGACGACGGCACTGGGGTGGGACGCGGTGGCAGTCACTCGGACTCTCCCTCGGGCTCGAGACCCTGCTGCGTATACGCTTCGTCGCCGCCCAGCAGCGGTAGGTCGGAGGTCTGCCCGGCGTCCACCAGGTCCTGGAGGTGCTGGTCGTACTCCTCCCGGGTGACCACCTTGACGTTGAACAGCATCCGCGAGTGGTAGACGCCGCAGAGCTCGTAGCACTTGCCCTTGAACTCGCCGAGCCTGGTCGGGGTGATCTCGTAGTGGTTGACCCGACCTGGGATGACGTCCATCTTCATCAGGAAGTGCGGGACACCGAAGTCGTGGATCACGTCGGGGCTGTGCAGGTTGAACCGGACCGACTCGCCGATCGGCAGCCACAACACGGGGATGTAGGAGCCGGTGCCGCCGTCGTAGGCGTATTCGGAGTAGGCGAACTCGTCGTCGTACCGGTCGTCGTCGGCGGAGGCGTTCATGTCGCCGAGCCCGTAGTTGAAGGTCCAGGACCACTGCTGGCCGGTGACCTCGATGATGTTGTCGGGCGGGTTGCTGTCCTCGAGGACGATGTTCTGGGTGCGGACCGTGTGGCTGAAGAACACGATCACCATGACGACCGGCGCGATCGTGTAGAAGATCTCGAGGGGAAGGTTGTAGCGGGTCTGGACGGGGATCTCGTCGTGACTGCGCCGCCGGTAGCGGATCACGACGTAGAAGATCAGCCCCCAGACCACCGCACCGGTGATCCAGGCGGCGATCCACGCCCCCTGCCACAGGTGGAGCACGTGCACGCCCTGCTCCGAGGCCGGATCGGGCATCGCTAGGCGGCCCACCTCGGTGTCGTCGGAGCATCCGCTCACCAGAAGCAGAACGCCGACGAGGGGAACGCCCCATCGCCACAGGCGCTGCAGACCCACGAAAGTGCCCCTCTCGCACACGTTCCCTCGGACAATGCTGACCCTAGCCCAAGCGCAGCCTGAGGAAGCGCCCGGGTGGGGTCACTGAACGGGTAGTTTCGCGGCGTGTACCTCGACACGGCGTCGTCGGAGCCGCTGCACCCGGCGGCCCGTACGGCGCTACTGGCCGCTCTCGACCGCGGGTACGCCGATCCGCGGCGGCTGCACGCGGTCGCTCGCGATGCCCGCCTCGTGCTCGACAACGCCCGCGAGGCGGTGGCCGAGGCCCTCGGCGTACGCCGCGACGAGGTGTCGTTCACGACGTCCGGCACGGATGCCGTCCATCGCGGGCTGCTGGGCCTCGCGGGCCCGGGCAGCACGGTCGCGTACGGCGCCGTGGAGCACTCGGCGGTGCTCCACGCGCTCGCCTGGCGCACCGATCTGCGGAGCTGCGCACTACCGGTCGATGCGCTCGGACGCGTGGCGATGAGCGACCTCGACGATGCCGACGTGGTGGCGCTCCAGCACGCCAACCACGAGGTCGGGACCGTCCAGCCCGTGGCGGACCTCGGGGTACCACTGTTCATGGACGCCTGCGCCTCGATGGGCCGGCTTCCTCTTCCCGAGGGCTGGTCGGCCGCGGCGGGCTCGGCGCACAAGTGGGGCGGCCCGGCCGGCGTCGGCGTGTTGCTGATCCGCAAGGGCGTGCCGTGGCGGAACCCGTTTCCCGCCGACGACCGGGTCGACGACAAGGTCTCCGGCTTCGAGAACGTACCCGCCGCGCTGGCGGCCGCCGCCGCACTCCAGGCGGTGGTCGCCGAGCGCGACGAG
>DOWL01000040.1:4769-5405 GCA_003519585.1 Nocardioides sp.
CGGTGGTCGCCGAGCGCGACGAGGTCAACGCCCGCCAGCGCGCGCTCGTCGATCGGATCCGGGCCCGGGTCGCGGAGATCCCCGACACCGAGGTGGTCGGCGATCCGGTGGATCGGCTCCCCCACCTCGTGACCTTCTCGTTCCTCTACCTCAGCGGCGAGGCGGTGGTCGACGCGCTCGGGCGGCGCGGCTTCCAGGTGGCCAGCGGCTCGGCCTGCACCGCCTCGACTCTCGAACCCAGCCACGTGCTGGCAGCGATGGGGGCGCTCACCCACGGCAACGTGCGGGTCTCGCTGACCCGCGACGCCACCGAAGCCGATGTGGACGAGTTCCTCGCAGCGCTGCCGGCGATCGTGGCGGAGCTCCGAGAGGACGTGCACCGGTGAACGCCGACCTCGAGCTCGACTGCCGCGGGATGCTCTGCCCCCGGCCGGTGATCGAGCTCGGCCGGCGGATCGGAGAGGTCGAGGTGGGCCGGATCGTCGCCGTAGCGACCGAAGACGCCGGCGCGGCGTACGACGTGCCGGCGTGGTGCCGGATGCGCGAGCAGGAGTACCTCGGCGTCGAGCCGGCCGCCGATGGGGTGCCGCGGTATCTGGTGCGTCGGTTGGGGTAGCTGGCGGCGCGGGGGGGGTT
>DOWL01000040.1:5548-10313 GCA_003519585.1 Nocardioides sp.
TCGGCTGGCCGACAAAACTCCCGCTGGGACGACGAAACTTCATCGTCCAGGGTCGAGTTTCATCGGCTGACCGACGAAACTCGCGACCGCCGCCGCGAGAGCCGTCAGACGGACAGATGCGGGCGAACGGCCGCGGCCGACTCCGTGCCGTACGACTCGTCCAGACGGCCCAGGAACTCCTCGGCGGTGAAGGTGTAGTCCTGCGGCCCGACCGTCTCGACGACGTACGCCGCGAGCACGCAACCGACTTCGGCCGCGTGCTCGAGGCCGAGGCCCCACGACAACGCGCCGAGGAATCCGGCGCGGAACGCGTCGCCGACGCCGGTGGGTTCGAGCGCCGCGACGTTGGCCGCGGCACTCCGCTCGATCAGGATGCCGTCCTTGCTGGTGACCCGGACGCCGTCCTTGCCGAGGGTGGTGACCTGGATGCCGACCCGGTCGAGCACGTCGGACGCCGACCAGCCGGTCTTCTGCTCGATCATGTGCGACTCGTACTCGTTGGAGAACAGGTACGCCGCGCCGTCGATGAGGTTGCGGATCAGCTCGCCGGACCCGAAGGCCAACTGCTGGCTGGGGTCGGCGATGAACGCGTAGCGACGCTGACGGCACTCCTCGGTGTGGCGCAGCATCCCGTCGGGGTCGTCGGCGCCGATGAGCACGTAGGACGGCGTGCCGACCTTGGCCACGATGGGCGCGAGCTCGACGAGCCGCGCCTCACTCATGGCGCCGGGGTAGAACGAGGCGAACTGCGCGCCCGTGGTGTCGGTGGTGCACACGAACCGGGCGGTGTGGTGGGTCTCGGAGATCCGTACGTAGTCGCAGTCGACACCGTGCCGCTCGAGCCAGGAGCGGTAGTCGGCGAAGTCGTCGCCGGCGCAGCCGACCAGCACCGGGCTCAGGCCGAGCCGGCCCAGGCCGAAGCACATGTTCGCGGCCACTCCGCCGCGGCGGATCTCGAGGTCGTCGACCAGGAAGGAGACCGAGAGCTTGTGGAGCTGCTCGACGACGAGTGAATCCTCGAATTTGCCGCCGAAGCTCATCAGGTGGTCGGTCGCGATGGAGCCTGCGATCAGCAGCGGGCCACCCGGCTCGGTGGCGGCGGGGGACGCAGGGGCGAGCACGGGGTGAGGCGCATGGTCAGGCACGTCGGGAAAGACTATGGGGAATTGCTACCGACGCGTAGTCGTGGGAGTACCGACCGGTAGCCCCTACCGTCGATCCCATGACCGCCTACCACGACCTCGACAGCCCGCAGACGATGCGTGCGGATGCCGCGGCCGCCGGTGCCCGGCTCCCCGCGGTCACGCCGACGACTCTGCCGACGAGCCAGTACGCGGACCTGTTCTCGGCGTACCCGACCGACCTGCCCAAGCCGGAGATCGAGGTCACCGAGGCCGCTCGGCGGCTGGCTCAGGCGATCTTCGACTGAGACTCGGAGACGGCCCGAGAAAGGACGAAGCCCCCGCCGAGGCGGGGGCTTCGCGATGTCCGGGTGGCTCAGTGAAAGCTGTCGCCGCAGGCGCAGGAGCCGGTGGCGTTGGGGTTGTCGATCGTGAAGCCCTGCTTCTCGATGGTGTCGACGAAGTCGATCATCGCGCCGTTGAGGTAGGGCACGCTCATCCGGTCGACCACGACGGCTACGCCGTCGAAGTCGGTCACGACGTCGCCGTCGAGGCTGCGCTCGTCGAAGAAGAGCTGGTAACGCAGACCCGAGCAGCCACCCGGCTGCACGGAGATGCGCAGCGCCAGGTCGTAGCCGCCCTCCAGGTCGTTGCGGCCCTCCTGGTCGAGGAGGCTCTTCACCTTGGCGGCCGCCACCGGGCTGAGGTTGATGCTGTCGGTGCGGCGCTCGGTCTCAAGCTGCTCGGTCATGTGGTCAAGGCTCCCAGGTGTCGAGTGCAGACGTGTGCTCTGCCTGGATCAAGTCTCGCACACGAGGGGTTATTCCCAGCGGTCTCCGGTGTCATCGCGGCGGTGATCGCGACGGTCATCGTGACCAGGTCCGGGCGGTCCGCCCGGCCAGCGCGGCGAGGGCACCGGCCGGATCCGCGAACGCCCGCTCCTCGCCCACCAGATCGACCAGGGAGTACGCCGACTCGATGCCGAGCGCCCGCATCTCGCGGGAGCCGACCAATACCTGCCCGGCGAGGACGACGCAGGGCCGCAGCGCTTCGGCGGCCACGGTGGCGACGCCGTACGGCACCTTGCCCGCGCGGCTGGAGAAATCGAAGGCTCCCTCGCCCGTGACCACCAGATCGACCGCCCGGGCCCGCTCGGCCAGGCCCACCGCCTCCGCGACCAGCGCGATCCCCGGCTCGCGGGTCGCGCCGAGGGCCAGGAGCGCATAGCCCAGGCCGCCGGCCGCCCCAGCTCCGGGCTCGAGGGCGGTCCGCCGGTCCAGCGCGGCGGCGTACTGCTCCAGCCAGGCGTCGCCGGTCGGCAGCCGCTCCTCGGGGATGCCCTTCTGCGGCCCGAAGACCTTGGTGGCGCCGAAGAGCCCGGTGAGAGGGTTGTCGACGTCGCTGGCGGCGACCAGCCGGACACCGTGCAGCCGAGCGTGGGCCGGGGTCAGGTCGACCTCGGTGACGCCGTCGAGGCCGACCCCGCCCGCGTCGAGGGGTACGTCGCTGGTCGCGCCGAGCGCGGCCAGGAGGCCGGCCCCGCCGTCGTTGGTGCCGCTGCCTCCCAGACCGACGACCACCGTGGTCGCGCCCGCGTCGACGGCGGCGAGCACCAGTTCGCCGACGCCGTACGTCGTGGCGCTCTCGGCACCCTCGCCGCCGGTCAGGTGCAGGCCGCACGCCTGGGCGCTCTCGACGTACGCCGTGGTATCGGCCAGCAGCACGGCCGCCGGCACGGGGGCGCCGTGCGGGCCGCGGACCGTGAGCGCCAGCAGTTCGCCGTCCAGCGCCGCGTGCAGCACGTCGACGAAGCCGGGCCCGCCGTCGGACATCGGCGCCAGGTCGAGCTCGTCGCCGGGTGCCACCTCCCGCCACCCGGTGGCGATCGCCTGGGCGGCCTCGACAGCCGAGAGCGTCCCGGCGAACTTGTCGGGCGCCACGAGAATCCGCATGTGGGCATCCTCTCCGACGACCTACGGTGACCGCGTGCAGTGTGTGATCCGGCGGATGACCCTCGACGACGTCCCCGCCGCCGAACGGGTCAGCGACGAGGGGTTCTACGAGCTCGACAGCCGCAGCCGCCGGCTCGACGAACCCGAGCCGTCCCGACGCACTGCGGCTCACCGCGAGGTCTGGATCGAGCGCACCCGCCACTTCGTCCGCCACGACCCCGAGGGGTGCTGGGTGGCCGAGGACGAGACCGGGATGGTCGGGATGGCCACGTCGTTCCGCCGCGAGGTGGTGTGGTGTCTGGCGACGTATGCCGTGTTGCCGGGCCGGCAGGGCCAGGGCATCGGCAAGCAGCTGTTGGCGGCGGCCATGCACCACGGCCGCGCGTGCAGCCGATGGATGCTCTCGGCGTCCTCGGACGCCAAGGCGGTGCGGGTCTACCACCAGGCCGGGTTCGACCTGCACCCGCAGATGTACCTCACGGGCACCCTCGACCGCTCGGCCATCCCGGTCGTGGACCGCGTGCGCGACGGGTCGGCCGCCGACATCGAGTTGATGGACTCCCTCGACCGGGCCGCCCGCGGTGCCGGACACGGTGTCGACCACGAGCTGATGCTGGGCGCTTGGCGGCTCCTCGTGTCGGACGTCCGTACTGGCTCCGGCTACGCCTACGTCGACGAGCGCGGCCGGGTCGCTCTCCTGGCCGCGTCGAACCGGCGGACCGCTACCAGGCTGTTGTGGGCCGCCCTCGCCGACGGCCCCGACGAGGTCATCATCGGCCACGTCACCGGCGCCAACCAGTGGGTGCTCGACGTCGGCTTCGCGGCGCGGCTGACCCTCAAGCAGGAGGGCTACCTGGGGCTGCGAGGGATGAAACCGCCCGCGCCGTACGTTCACAACGGTGCCCTGCTCTAGGACGTGTCCCGAGCTGTTCCCAGCCCGAATAGGATCCGGTCATGACCACTGTCGACCTGCCGCTGCTCCCGCTCGGACGAGGTGTCGACCTCGGCTCCGAGCGCGGCGTCGAGTGCCCCGGCGACCTGCCCTCGCCCTCCGACCCGTCCTTGGTGGCCCGGGCCCGAGCCGCCAAGGAGGCGCTGGGTTCGCGCGTCTTCGTGCTCGGTCACCACTACCAGCGCGACGAGGTCATCCAGTTCGCCGACGTCACGGGTGACTCGTTCAAGCTGGCCCGCGAGGCCGCCGCTCGGCCCGACGCGGAGTACATCGTCTTCTGCGGCGTCCACTTCATGGCCGAGTCCGCCGACATCCTGACATCCGAGCGCCAGCAGGTGATCCTCCCCGACCTCGCCGCGGGCTGCTCGATGGCCGACATGGCCCGGCTGCGCCAGGTCGAGGACGCCTGGGCGGCGATGGAGGCCGCGGGTGTGGCGGCCGACGTCGTACCCGTGACGTACATGAACTCCAGCGCCGACATCAAGGCCTTCTGCGGACGTCACGGCGGGGCCGTGTGCACCTCGTCCAACGCCGAGACCGCACTGGAGTGGGCCTACCAGCAGGGCAGCAAGGTGCTGTTCCTCCCCGACCAGCACCTCGGCCGCAACACCGCGGTGCTCAAGATGGGGTTGTCCCTCGACGACTGCGTCGTCTGGGACCCGCACCGCCCCGGTGGCGGCCTCACCGAGGAACAGCTCCGCGACGCCCGGATGATCCTGTGGAAGGGCCACTGCTCGGTG
>DOWL01000040.1:10433-10772 GCA_003519585.1 Nocardioides sp.
AGCTGCGCGCCGAGATCCCCGGCGTCCAGGTGATCGTGCACCCCGAGTGCAAGCACGAGGTGGTCCTCGCCGCCGATCTGGTCGGGTCGACGGAGTTCATCATCAACACCATCGAAGCCGCCCCTGCCGGCTCGTCGTGGGCCGTCGGCACCGAGCTCAATCTCGTCAAGCGGCTGGCCGCCGAGCACCCCGACAAGCGGATCGTCTTCCTCGACAAGACCGTCTGCTACTGCTCGACGATGAACCGCATCGACCTCCCCCACTTCGTGTGGGCCATGGAGTCCCTGGTCGACGGTGTCGTGGTCAACCGCATCCAGGCAGACGACGAGACCGAGAAGT
>DOWL01000231.1:0-6084 GCA_003519585.1 Nocardioides sp.
CGGTCCGGCTGGTCGAGGGTACGGCGGGCGGCTCGATGTACCGCTTCGAGAAGAACCCCGACTACTGGCAGGGCGAGCCGCACATCGACGAGGTCGTCTTCCGCGTCTACAAGAGCGACGACCCGATGGTGCAGGCGTTGATCAAGGGCGAGATCGACTTCGCCGACGACATCACCCCGCTGCAGGTGCAGGCGCTCCAGAGCGAGGACGGCATCACCGCCATCAACGGGAGCTCACCGGGCTTCGACGAGATCGCCTTCAACACCGGTGCCGTCGACACCGAGACCGGCGAGCCCCTCGGTGACGGCAACCCGGCCCTGAAGGACCCGAAGTTCCGGCACGCCTTGGGCTACGCGCTCGACCTCGACCAGATCATCGAGAAGGTCTACCAAGGGGCCGGGCTCCCGGGAGACACGATCGTCCCGCCCGCCTACTCGCAGTGGAAGTGGACCCCGCCGGAGGACGAGGCGTTCACCTTCGACCTCGACAAGGCCGGCGCGCTGCTCGACGAAGCAGGCTACACCGAGGGCTCCGACGGCAAGCGGACCATGCCGGACGGCTCGCCGATCGGCACGCTGCGGCTCTTCGCTCGCAGCGAGAACAAGAAGTCCGTCGACACCATGAACTACTTCAAGGAGTGGCTGGGCGAGCTCGGGATCGACTCCGAGCTGACCACGATGGAGAGCAACAAACTCACCAACGTGATCCTCGACGGCGAGTTCGACGCCTTCCAGTGGGGCTGGTACGTCGAGCCCGACCCCGACTCGATGCTGAGCTACATGACCTGCGACCAGCGCGGCGGGTGGTCGGACTCGTGGTACTGCAACCCGGAGTACGACGCGCTCTACACCCAGCAGAACGGCTCGACCGACGACGCCGCACGCGTCGAGACCGTGAAGCAGATGCAGGAGATGCTGTTCAACGACTCGCCCTATCTCGTCACGGCGTACAACACCCTCGGCGAGGCGTTCCGCAGCGACCGGTTCGCCTGCTTCCAGCCCCAGCCCGACCCGGGTGGCGTCCTGCTGTTCCAGTACGGCGCGCACAACTACCTCAACGCGCGACCCGTCGCCGAGGCCGGTGACTGCGACGGCGTCACGACCGCGCTCGGCGCCGAGGGCGTCTCGCAGGGCGGCGGCGCGAGCGGTGCCGACTCCGACGAGGGGAGCAACACCGCGGTGGTGGTCGTCGGCGTGATCGTCGTGGCCGCCCTGGTGATCGGCCTCGGCTTCTGGGCGATCATGCGGCGGTCGAGCGTCGCCGACCGCGAATGACCGAGTTCGCTGCCGCCGGGCACTCGGTCTCCGAGGCGGTCGCCGAGCAGGAGGCCGGATCAGGCAAGCGGAAGAGCTACGGCCGCTACGTGCTGGGCAAGGTGCTCGGCTCGTTGGGCAGCCTCTTCTTCGTCATGGTGGTGGGCTTCTTCCTGTTCCGGGTGCTGCCCGGTGACCCGGCGCGGACCCTGGGCCGCGGCCGGTTCAAGACCCCGGAGCAGCTCGAGGCCTTCCGCGCGCAATACGGCCTGGACCAGCCGTTGCCGCTGCAGTTCCTGACGTACCTCAAGACCACCTTCACCGGCGACATGGCCGAGTCGCTGCGCTACCGCGTGCCGGTCTCGGACCTGATCATCGACCGGCTCTGGCCAACGCTGCTCCTGGTCGGCATCTCCACCGTGCTGGCCACGATCATCGGCGTCTACCTCGGCGTCATCAGCGCCTGGAACCGCGGCAAGCCCGTCGACAAGATCACCACCGGCAGCACGCTGACCCTCTATTCGATGCCGGAGTGGTGGCTCGGCCTGCTGCTGATCGCGGCGTTCGCCGTCGGCGCCGGCCCACTGCCAGGCATCTTCCCGACCGGTGGGCTGCACTCGGTCGATGCGGTGCCGGGGACGGTCGGCTACGTGCTCGACACCGCCCTGCACCTGGTGCTGCCGATCCTGACGCTGGTACTTGTCTACCTGGCGGACTTCTCGCTGATCATGCGCTCCTCGCTGCTCGACGAGCTCGGCGAGGACTACCTGACCACGGCTCGGGCCAAGGGGCTCCGCGACGTCGTCGTACGCCGGCGGCACGCCGTCCGCAACGCGATGCTGCCGACAACCACGCTGATCGCGCTGTCCATCGGCTTCGTCGTCTCGGGCGCGATCACGGTGGAGACGGTGTTCTCCATACCAGGGTTGGGGCTGCTGGCGACCGAGGCGCTGACCATCCCCGACTATCCGGTGCTCCAGGGCACCTTCCTCATCACGTCGGCCGCGGTCATCCTCGCCAACCTGGCCGCCAACCTGATCTATGGCCTGCTCGACCCGCGGGTGCGCACATGACCACCACCCCCACTTCCGTCGCGCCCGCCGCACAGCTCACGCCGCGCCAGGTGGCCCGTCGCCGCCGGGCGCAGTCGGCGCGCCGTACCTGGGCCAGTTTCCGCAGCCACAAGTCGGGGCTCTTCGGCCTCGGCCTGCTGCTGTTCTTCGTGGCCATCGCGCTCCTCGCGCCGCTGCTGGCCAGCAGCGAGGGCCTCGAGGTCACCAAGGCGACCGGCGGCGTGCTCGAGCCGCCGTCGGCCGAGTATCCGCTCGGCACCGACGAGAACGGCCGCTCGATCCTCACCCTGCTGATGTGGGGAGCCCGGATCTCGTTGTTCGTCGGACTGCTGGCCACCCTGATCTCGATGATCATCGGCACCCTGATCGGCCTGGCGTCCGGCTTCTTCGAGGGCTGGCCGGCACGCGTGCTGTTCCGGGTCACCGAGTGGTTCCTGGTGATCCCCTTCGTGCCGCTGGCGATCGTGCTCGCCACCGTGCTCGGCCGCTCGCTCATCAACATCGTCATCGTCGTCGGTGTCACCGGCTGGGCCAGCACCGCGATGCTGATCCGCAGCCAGACCCTGTCGATCAAGGAGCGCCCGTACGTCGAGCGGGCGCGGGTGCTCGGCGCGGGTCGCTGGCACCAGATGTCGCGACACGTCCTGCCCAACGTGATGCCCATGGTCTTCGCCAACACCACGCTCACCGTCGCGCTCGCGATCCTCGCCGAGACCACGCTGAGCTTCCTCGGGCTCGGCGACCCGACCCGGGTCTCGTGGGGCACGATGCTGGAGGACGCGTTCGCGGTGGGTGCGATGACCACCGGAGCCTGGTGGTACATCGTCCCGCCGGGCGTCTGCGTGGTCCTGGTGGTGCTCGCCTTCACCCTCGTGGGACAGGCGCTCGAAGAGGTCTTCAACCCCCGGCTGCGTGAGCGGTGAGCGCCATGTCGGAGGAGACCGTCTCACCGGAGGCCGGGCCGCTCCTCGCCCTGCGCGGGCTGACGGTGACCTACCGGACCGAGGAGGGCCCGCTGCCCGCCGTACGCGGCGTCGACCTCACCCTCGCGCCCGGCGAGGTGGTCGGACTGGCCGGCGAGTCCGGCTGCGGCAAGTCGACGCTGGTCAGCACCGTGCTGCGCCTGCAGTCCACGGGCGCGAAGGTCGGCGGCGAGGTGCTGGTCCTCGGTCAGGACGTGCAGACGATCAGCTGGGGCAAGCTGCGCGCGCTGCGCTGGGCCGACGCCTCGATCGTCTTCCAGGGCGCCCTGCACTCGCTCAACCCCGTGCAGCGGATCGGCCGGCAGATCGCCGAGCCGATCCAGGTCCACGAGCCCGGGCTCTCGACCGACGCCGTCCAGCGGCGGGTAGAGGAGCTGCTCGAGCAAGTGGGGCTCAGCGCCTCGCGGTCGCGGTCGTACCCGCATCAGCTCTCCGGCGGACAGAAGCAGCGCGTGATGATCGCGATGGCGCTGGCCTGCCGGCCGCAGCTCATCGTGGCCGACGAGCCGACGACTGCCCTCGATGTGATGGTGCAGGCCCAGATCCTGGACCTGTTGCGCGACCTCGTGCGCGACCTCGACGTGGGGCTGCTGATCATCAGCCACGACCTGTCCGTGCTCGCCGACGTGTGCGACCGGGTGTTGGTGATGTACGCCGGCCGGGTGGTCGAGAGCGGCAGCGCCGCCGAGGTGTTCTCGCAACCGCTGCACCCCTACACAGCCGCGCTCTCCGGAGCCTTCCCGCGGATCGGCGACCCGGCCGCCCGCTACGCCCCCGCGGGGCTCGCCGGCGACCCACCCGACCCACGGTCGCTGCCCGAGGGCTGCTCGTTCGCCCCCCGCTGCCCGCAGGCGATCGACCGGTGCACCGAGGCCGAGCCACCGCTGGTCGAGGTGCAGGGCCGACCCGTCGCGTGCATCCGGGCAGGTGAGTCGTGACCACCGACGGACCGCTCCTGGAGGCGCGTGGCGTCCGAGTCGAGTTCACGACCCGCTCAGGGCATGTCGCCCGCGCCCTGGACGGCGTCGACCTGTCCGTGCCGCGCGGCGAGGTGCTGGCCATCGTGGGCGAGTCCGGCTCCGGCAAGACCACGCTCGCCCGCACGCTGATGGGGCTGGCCAAGCCGACCTCGGGCCAGGTGCTCTTCGAGGGCAAGCCGCTCAGCCACTCCACCCGGGCGATGCGCGCCTACCGGCGTCGGGTCCAGATGGTCCTGCAGGATGCCGCCGGCTCACTCAACCCCCGGCAGACCGTCTACGAGTCCGTCGCCGAGGGCATCCGGCTGCACGGGCTCGACCGCTCCGACGAGCAGGGCCGCAGCGAGGCCGAGCAAGTCGCTGCGGCGTTGTCCGAGGCGGGGCTGCGGCCGCCCGAGCGGCTGTTCCTGCGCTACCCGCACGAGCTGTCGGGCGGCCAGAAGCAGCGCGTGCTGATCGCCGGCGCGCTGGCCTTGCGACCCGAGCTCGTGCTCGCCGACGAACCGGTCTCCTCGCTGGACGCCTCGATCCGCGGCGAGATCCTGGCCCTGCTGCTCAAGCTGCGCCAGGACCTCGGGATGGGCGTCGTGGTGGTCACCCACGACCTCGGCCTGGCCTGGAACATCGCCGACCGGATCGCGGTGATGTACCTCGGCCGGGTCGTGGAGTACGGCACGACCGAGGAGGTGCTCACCGCCCCGAAGCACCCCTACACGAAGGCCCTGCTGTCCGTCGTACCGGAGATCGAGCATCTGGAGCCCGTGGTCCTCACCGGCGAGATCCCCGACCCCACCCGGATCCCCGCCGGGTGCCGGTTCCACCCACGTTGCCCCGCGCGCACCGACGGCACCACCGACCACGCCGGCATCGACGTCGCCTGCCGCACCGAGTCGCTCCCGATCCTCCCGGCCACCGGCGAGCACCGCGCTGCATGTCACCTGGAAGCGGCTCTCGCCGCACCACCGGGATAGTCCCAGCGACGAGATCTCGACAGGCTGGGCCACGGGGTGACACCCTTGGCCTTACTGACTCGCGAATCAGTAAGGAGGAGACGTGACCGACGAGGAGCTACAGGCCGCACTCCCCCGGGAGATGTACGTCGACGGTGACCACTGGGCCTTGGAGCGGGACCGGGTGCTGTACGGCGAGTGGTACTGCGCGGGGCGGATCGACGACCTCGGCCTGGCCACTCCCAAGCGCGTCATCGCGATCGAGGTGGCCGACGAGTCGGTGCTGCTCACCAGCGCCGACGACGGCACCCTCCACGCGGCGTACAACGTCTGCCGGCATCGTGGCTCCCAGCTGTGCGTCCCCGGTCAGCCGGCCCGCGATGCCGGCTCGCTGCGTTGCCCCTACCACTCGTGGACCTACGCGCTGGACGGTTCGTTGCTCAAGGCGCCGCACGCCACGGTCACCGACCCCGACGCCTTCGCGCTCCACCCGGTCGGCGTCGAGGCCTGGCAGGGCTTCGTCTTCGTCCACCTCACGCCGGCCCAAGCGCGGCCGCTGGCCGAGCAGGTCGGCCACGCCGACGCGGCGCTGCGCAACTACGGCATAGGCGACCTGGTCACGGGCCAGGTGCTGCGCTACGACGTCGCCGCCAACTACAAGGTGCTGCTCGAGAACTACAACGAGTGCTATCACTGCGGGCCGGTGCACCCCGAGCTCTCGCGGCTGGTCCCGTCGTTCGCCGGCGGTGGCGCCGATCTCGACTGGGACAACGGCATCCCGCACCGCGAGGGCGCGTGGACCTTCACCGTCACAGGTACGACGAGCCGCGCGCCACTGCCTGGTCTCG
>DOWL01000231.1:6176-7779 GCA_003519585.1 Nocardioides sp.
CGCGCCACTGCCTGGTCTCGACGAGCACGAGCAGACCCGCCACAAGGGCGACCTCGTCTACCCCAACCTGATGCTCTCGGCCTCGGCCGACCACGTGGCGGCGTTCGCACTGCACCCGCGGGCCGTGGACCGCACCGAGGTGGTCTGCTCCCTGCTGTTCGCCCGCGACGCGGTCCAGGACCCCGGTTTCGACCCGAGCGACGCCGCCGAGCTGTGGCACCTGGTCAACCAGCAGGACTGGGCGATCTGCGAGTCGGTGCAGCGGGGCATGTCGTCGCGCGCGTACGCCCACGGCTGGTTCGCCCCGATGGAGGACGACAGCCTCGACATCCGCCGCTGGCTGTTGCCCAGGTTGGAGGACCGATGACGACCGAGCGCTTCGACCACGTGGTGATCGGGCTCGGCGGGCTCGGCAGTGCCGCGGCGTACCAGCTCGCTCGGCGGGGCCACCGCGTGCTCGGGCTGGAGCGGTTCGAGCTCGGCCACGTGCGTGGCGCCAGCCACGACAGCAGCCGGATCCTGCGCAACAGCTACCACACACCGGCGTACGTGCGGCTGACCCGAGAGGCGTACGCCGACTGGGCCGACCTCGAGCGCTCGTCCGGTCAGACCCTGGTGACCCGCACCGGCGGGCTGGACCTGTTCCCGCCCGACCCGGCGATCCCGTCCATCGACTACACCCGGTCGATGGACGAGGTCGGCGTGCCCTACGAGGCGCTCGACGGCGAGCAGGTGATGGCCCGCTGGCCCCAGCTGCGGCTGCCGTCCGGGACGCTCGCGCTCTATCAGGACAACGCCGCCATCGTGCCGGCGGGCCGCACGGTCGCCGTACTGCACGAGCAGGCCCGCCGACTCGGTGCGCAGTTGCGCGAGCGGGCGCCGGTGATCGGCCTGGAGGACCTCGGCGACCGGGTCCGCGTCACCACGCCCGACGGCGAGGTCGAGGCCGGCGGAGTGGTGGTCACCGCCGACGCGTGGGCCAATGACGTGGTGGGGCACCTCAGGCTGCACATCCCTCTGGAGGTGACGCTGGAGCAGGTCACGTACTTCTCGCTCGAGCGGCCGCAGGACCTCGCCGGCCTGCCGCTGTGGATCTGGATGGACGACCCGTCCTTCTACGGCTTCCCGCCGTACGGCGAGCCGACCGTCAAGGCGGCCCAGGACTGCGGCGGCCCCACGGTGTCCCCGGACGACCGGACCTTCGATCCCGACCCGGCCATGGCGGCGCTTCTCACCGAGCACCTGCAGCGGATGCTGCCGGCGGTCGGCGAGCCGATCCGCTCGGTGCGGTGCCAGTACACGCTCACCGCCGACCGGGACTTCGTGATGGCTCCGGTGCCGGGCCACGAGCGAGTCGTGGTGGGCCTCGGGGCGGCGCACGCGTTCAAGTTCGTGCCGACGTTCGGCCGGGTGCTGGCGGATCTGGTGACCACCGGCGAGACGACGAGCGACGTGTCGGCGTTCGGGCTGGACCGGCCGGCGATCACCCAGCCCGACTACCAAGCCCACTGGCTGGTGTGACGTGAGTGCCTTCGTTGCAGGGGTTTCGACACGCTCGCTGCGCTCGCGGGTCCACCCCCCCCCCGGGGGGGGGGCCGGGGGG
>DOWL01000231.1:7918-12870 GCA_003519585.1 Nocardioides sp.
AGCCCGGAGGCGCGCCAGCGCCGACGGTGTCGAAACCTCCTCGGACTGCGTGCGGGCTCCGACCCGGCCTAGCCCAGCGTCTCGACGTCCACGCCGAGCTCCACCGCGAGCTGGGCAGCCACCCAGTTGCGCAACTGCTCGCGGGTCACCGTGCGGTGCACCACCGCGGCGACCGAGAGGCCGTCGACCAGTGCGGACAGGCGGGCCACCGTGGCCTCCGGATCCGGGCAGGTGAAGTCGCCGCTGGCGACGCCGTCGTCGACCACACTGCGCAAGATGTCCTGCCACTGGTGGTCGAGACGCTTGAGGACCTTGCGGATGTTCGGGTCACGCTGGGCCACCGCCCACGCGTCGATCCAGATCCGCCAACCCGTGGCCCGGCCCGTCGGCCCGTAGAGCCGCAGCACCCGGCGCAGCCGGTCCACCGGGTCGGTGCCGTTGGCCGCCCGCTCCAGCCTGCGCAGGTCACGCTCCACCGCGTGGGCGAACGCCTCGGCGACCAGGTCGTCCTTGGTGCCGAAGTGGTAGAAGACCAGCGCCGGGCTCACGTCGAGCGCCACAGCCACATCGGCGACCCGGGTCGAGGCGAGGCCCAGCTTGTCGAGCAGCTCGACCGTCGTCGTGAGGATCTCCTCGCGGCGTACCTCCACCGACCGACGCGCCCTGCCTGCCATGGCGCAGACACTAGGCCGTGCCCTAGATGGGAGACGACATGACCAACGTCCGCGACCTCGCACCCACGGAGGGACGCGAGCTGGTACAGATGCTCCCGGCCGAGGCCTACACCTCCGAGGAGGTGCTCGACTGGGAGCGCCGGCACCTGTTCGCGGGGGGCTGGACCTGCCTGGGCCGGGTCGCCGACCTGTTCCCGCCCGAGAGCGGATTGACCCAACGCGCGGTCATGGTCGGCGACATCTCGTGCCTGGTCGCGCAAGACGCCGGTGGCGAGCTGCGGATGTTCGCCAACACCTGCCGCCACCGCGGCCACGAGCTGCTTTCCGAGGGCGGCACCTCGGCGAAGCGCACCGTGATGTGCCCCTACCACGCATGGACCTACGACCTGACCGGGCGGCTCAAGGGCGCACCGGGTTTCCGTGAGGTCGAGTCGTTCTCGACGGAGGAGCACGGCCTGGTCGAGCTGCCGCTCGAGGTGTGGAACGGCTGGGTCTTCGCGCACGCGCGCTCCCCGCTCGGGGCGCCGGAGGTGCCGCCGTTCGAGAAGTACGTCGGCGAGCTGGCCACGCTGCTCGCGCCGTACGACATCGCGAACCTCGTCGTGGCCGACCGGCACTCCTACGAGGTGGCGGCCAACTGGAAGGTGATCGCGGAGAACTACCACGAGTGCTACCACTGCCCGCTGATCCACCCGGAGCTGTGCGAGGTGACTCCCCCGGACTCCGGCGAGAACTACGACCTCCCGGGCGCCTGGATCGGCGGCGGGATGGTGCTGCGCGAGGGGATGCAGACCATGTCGCTGGACGGGAAGCTGGCTGCCACCCCGCTGCCGGGGGTGAGCCCCACCGCGGTGGAGTACGTCCACCTGCTGCCCAACGTGCTCGTCTCGGCGCACCCCGACTACGTGATGACGCACCGGATGGTGCCGCTCGCACCGGGCCGGACCTGGGTCGAGTGCTC
The DNA here is from genome assembly GCA_003519585.1 of Nocardioides sp. GTDB lineage: Bacteria > Actinomycetota > Actinomycetes > Propionibacteriales > Nocardioidaceae > Nocardioides. The sequence continues at coordinate 9,554 of DOWL01000231.1, forward strand.
GTGGCTGACTCTGCCCGACGCAGCGCCGACGGGCGCGCCCGGGGCGGTGGAGTTCTGGGACATCACCAACCGGCAGGACTGGGCCGCGTGCGAGTCGGTCCAACGCGGGCTGGAGTCGCCGCACTTCCGACCCGGTCCGTTCGCGCCGCGCGAGGACGCCGTGGCGCAGCTGGTCTCGATGATCGGCGCGGCGTACCGCTCGGCTGGGTTGACGTCGTGATCCGGCGGGCCGGGCTGCTCCTGACGACCGCGTTGGTCGCGGCGCTCCTGGCCCTTCCGGCTCCGGCGGCACCTGCCGCGCGTGCTGTGGCGGTCACGCTGAAGCCGTGCGGGGTCCTGCCACGGGCCCGCTGCGGCTCCATCGAGCGGCCCTGGGAGCCCGGCAACCCCGCGGCGGGCACGGTGACCGTCGGCTTCGCGTTCGTCCCGGCCCGCGACCGGTCTCGGCCGGCTCTTGGCACCCTGGTGCCGCACGAGGGTGGCCCCGGCTACAGCACGACCGGCAGCGCGACGTCGTACGCCGAGATGTACGGGCCGCTGCTCGATCGCCGCAACCTGCTGCTGGTCGACCAGCGCGGCACCGGCCGCTCCGAACCGATCGACTGCCCGCTGTTGCAGAACTCCGACGTCCCGTACGCCGACGCCGCGGCCGCGTGCGGAGCCCAGCTCGGCGAACGCGCCGACGACTACTCCACCGCCCTCTCGGCCGACGACCTGGCCGCGGTGGTGGACGCACTGGCGCTGGGGCCGGTGGACGTCTACGGCGACTCCTACGGCACCTTCTTCGCCCAGGTCTACGTCGGCCGCCACCTCGACCAGGTGCGGAGCGTGGTGCTCGACAGCGCCTACCCGGCCTACGGCGAGGACGGTTGGTATGCCACCCAGGGGCCCGCGATGCGACGCTCCTTCACAGTGGTATGCCAACGCTCGCCTGGCTGTCGCGCCGCGGGCCGGGCGTTCCTGCCCACCTTGTCGCGGGTCCTGGAGCAGGTGCGCGTCAAGCCGTGGCGCGGGACGGCGTACGACGCGGACGGGCGGCGGATGAAGGTCACCGTCGACGGGCCGGGGCTGACCGCGGTGGCGTACGGCGCGACGTTCACGCCGGCGTTCTACCGCGAACTGACCGCCGCTTTGCGCTCCGGGCTGGCGGGCGATCGCCGCCCCCTGCTGCGCCTGGTCGCCGAGGCGACCGGGGGTGGCACCGACGCCGGGCCGGTGCGCGCGTACAGCGAGGGGCTCGACGCCGCGGTCGCCTGCCACGACTATCCGCAGCTCTACGACATGACCGCGTCACCCGACGTACGACAGGCGCAGTACGCCGCCGCCCTCGACGCGCGGACGGCGTCGGATCCCGACACCTATGGGCCGTTCACCGTCCACGAGTACGCCGACTCCACCTGGCAGATGCTCGACTGGTGCACGCGGTGGCCGGTCGCGCCGGCGAGCAACCGCGCCGGGCCGCCGACGCCGCCGTCCGGTCACTACCCCGAGGTGCCGGTGCTCGTGCTGAGCGGCGAGCTCGACTCGATCACGACCCCGGCCGAGGGCGACCTGGTCACCGCGCAGTTCCCGGGCGCCCGGCACGTGGTGGTCGCCAACAGCTTCCACGTGACCGCCGTCGGCGACACCGACCGGTGCGCGGTGCGGATCGTGCGGTCCTTCGTCGACGCGCCTGCTGCCGGTCTCCCCACGCGCTGCGCCTCCCGCGTGGAGCCGATCCGCGCACTGGGCAGGTTCCCGACGGTGTCGCCCACCACCGCGCGCGGCACCGCCCGCCTGGCCGCCCTGACCGTCGCCGACCTCCAGGACCGGTGGTGGAACAACTACAGCGGCCACGGCGTCGGCCTCCGCGGCGGCACCTGGCGCTACAGCGGTGACCGCGAGGTCCGGTTCCGGCTGCGCGACGTACGCCTCGGCACCCTCCCCGTCTCCGGCCTGGCCGTCTGGGACCGCAACGCCGAGACCATGACCGTCTCCCTCGACCTCCCCACCGGCCACCTCGACGGCTCCTGGGACACCCGCACCCTCCATGCCCGCGCTTCCCTCTCCGGCCACCTCTCCGGCCGTCCTCTCCGGGTCGCCTTCCCGGCCCCCTAAACCGGGATAGTCCGTGACGTTTGTGTGGGTCTAGTCGCATCCTGACCCACACAGGTGTCACGGACTACCCCGGCGTCGGGGCCCCTGTGGAGGACGAAATTAGAAGTCTCGTCGCGTGGGCAGCCTCACGACATGGACAGATCGGAGCGGGAGGCGTTCCACCCGGTGCGGAAGCACCTGGTGATGCCGCGTCCACGCGACCCGTCAGGGCGCAACGGTCCGTCCATCGACGAGACACGTGGACCGAACTGGCGGAGATCGAGCTGGGGGCTGTACGTCCCGGCCTCGGTCGAGCGCAGCGTCGAGCAACGAATCCTCGAGGCTGCCTGCCTGCTGCCAACGTACGGCGGCGTGACGGGATGGGCGGGGCTGTACTGGCAGGGGGCTCGGCGCTGGTTCACCGGTACGACAGGCAGTGGCCTCGATCGACCGGTCAGCCTGGCTGTGGGTGGCTGCGACATCCGGTCCCAGAGCGGCGTACATGTCAGCGCCGAGCGCCTCGACCCACGTGACCTGACCGTCGTGGACGAAGTGGCACTCACCAGCGCTGTTCGGTCGGTGTGCTTCGAGATGCGTTACGCGTCCCACGAGCGGCAAGCAGCCATCGTGCTGAGCATGGCCGCGTATGACGACCTGGTCTCAGTTGACGAGCTGGCTGAGTACGCAGCTCGACACTCGGGTTGGACCGGGATCCCTCGTTGCCGGGCCGCGATCCCTCTCGCTGAGGAGAACTGCTGGTCCCCCACCGAGGTGGAGATGGTCCTGACCTGGCGGCTCGACGCCGAGCTACCGCGGCCACTCTGCAACCAACCCGTGTTCGACAGGAACGGCCGGCATGTCGGCACCCCCGACCTGCTCGATGTCGAGGCCGGAGTCGTCGGGCAGTATGACGGCGCCTTCCACCTCGCCGGCGCCCAGCGGGCGGCCGACGAGCGCGCCGAGGAGCGATATCGCGACCTCGGCCTCGAGTGCTTCACCATGGTCGCCGCCGACCGCGGCGATACCTCGCGAATGGCCGCACGCATGATCGCCGCCCGCAAACGAGGTCTCTGGGAGGCCGAATCCACTCGCCAATGGACCGTCGAGCCACCCTCATGGTGGATACCAACTCACACCGTCGAGCACCGACGGGCCCTTGATAGCGAGCAGCGTCGCCGGCTCCTGCGGTATCGGGCCGCCTGAGCGCTCAGCTCGGGATAGTCCGTGACGGTTGTGTGGGT
>DOWL01000231.1:12984-18148 GCA_003519585.1 Nocardioides sp.
ATAGTCCGTGACGGTTGTGTGGGTCGTCGGGGCCTTTCACCCACACATCCGTCACGGACTATCCCGATTTTCAGCGCGGAATGTGCTCCCGCCACTCCCGATGACCGAACGCCTCGTCGCCGTCGAAAGCATCAGTGACGATCACGACGTCGTACCCGTCCACACCGATGTCGACGCGGAGGGTGGAGACGATGCGGAGTTCGATGCCGGGCCAGGTGAGCTCGTAGGTGGTGACGGCGTCGGCCCACTGGGCGAAGGTACGGCGGTCGACACCGACCTCGCCGCGGTAGTCCTCGACGGCGGTGCCGCCATCGGGGATGTCGTACGACGACACGACGTGCGTCGTGGCCGTAGTGGTACGGCGCAGCACGTCCTTCGTGATCGCCCACAGCACCTCCGAGCCGTCCTCGGAGGAGGAGTCGGCGCCGGGGGCGAATACTGGCGGGGCCACGCCGGAGTCGGTCCACAGCGGCAGCTCGAGCGACCCGCCGTGCACGGTGAGGGTGACCGGGCCCGGCGGCGCGATGGTGTTGGGCCAGTCGGCGCCGGCGACCGAGAGCCGCAGCCGGTGCCCGGGGTCGGGGCGGTACGCGCACGCGTCGAGCAGCAGTTGCACGGTCCGGTCGGCCCCGGCGAGGTCGAGGGTGCCGCGGGTGATCAGCGCGGAGGTCCCGTCCGGGAAGACGTCGCAGAGCTTCACCGACAGCGATGCGTACGGCGCGTCGGCGGACACCTCGAGCGTGACCACAGGCTGACCCACGATCAGCGGCTGCGCGTCCCATTCCCACGTGAGCGACCGGGCGTCGTCCTCGCGCTGGTCGCCCGACAGCCCCCAGGGCAGGTGCCCGGCGCAGTCGATCCAGGCGGCGGTGCCGACGTCGGGCTCGACGACGAGCGACCGCTCACCGTCGACCTCCAACGTCTGGCTGTCGGGCCGCGATACAGGCCATGGCCCGGACACCCAGAACCCTTCGTGCAGTTCGAGGTCCGGCTCGGGCACGGTCGAGGTGCGGACGAAGATGTCGGCCCGGTCGGTCCATCCCGAGGTGGCGGAGCCGCGCAGCCAGCGGTCCCACCACGCGACCATCTCGTGGTCGAGGTCGATCCGCGGGCCGGGGATGGCGGTGGCCGGGTCGGCGTGCGCCCACGGCCCGGCCAGCAGCCGCCATGGCGTGCCCGCCTCGCCGAGGCCGGCCACCGTGCGGAAGGTGTTGTTGCGGTAGCCGTCGGCCCAGCCGGCGACGATCATCGTGGGGCACTGGATCCGGTCGTAGCCCACATGCTTCAGCGAGCCGGCCCGCCAGTACGGCCCGTCGCGGTTCTCGCGCAGCCAGGTCAGCAGCCACGGCTCGTTGGTCTCCCACCGGCGCCGCCACTCCGCGCGCCAGTCCCCCAGCCGGTCCGAGGGCCACTGCGCGGGCACGGGCGGCAGCACGCACATCGGCGTCATGTAGTGGCAGTAATCGACGAGGTCGACGAGCCGCAGCGCGTTGCCCCGCCAGTGGACGTCGTCGTTCCACCGGTCGTCGCTGGAGTAGATCGCCACGATCGCCTTGAGCGCGGGCGGCCGTTCGGCGGCGATCTGCAGCGAGTTGAAGCCGGAGTACGACGTGCCGAACATGCCGATGTTCCCGTCGCACCACTCCTGGTCGGCCAGCCAGGCGATCACCGTGCAGAGGTCGGTCCGCTCGACCAGCGGGTACTCGTCGGTCGCGTCGCCTCCCGACGATCCTGTGCCGCGCAGGTCGACCCGGCACACGGCGTACGCGTGCTTGTCGCGCAGCATCCGATACCCCTCGGCGTACGACGAGGTGAGGTCGTCCTTGCGGTAGGGCAACGCTTCGAGCAGGCACGGCTGCGGGGTGGCACCGTCGGGCAGGAAGAGCGTGGCCGCCAACTCCACGCCGTCCGCCATCGGGATCCGGATGGAGTGTTCAGTGCCCACGACCGTGCTCCCTCATCAGTCGGACGACGGTGTCCGGGTCGAGTCCTTCGGAGGTGTTGCCGTCGCGGCCGACCATCGTCGGCGACATCAGCAGCGAGTTGAGCACGGCCTCCTCGGCCGCGTCGACGACCGCCTCGAAGAGGTCGTCGAGGCCGCGCATCGCGAGCCGCCGGCCACCGCCGTCCTCATCGAGGACGGTCCCGTTCCGGTCGGTCCGCGCGGTGGTGGAGACGGCCAGGAAGATCTCGCCACTGCCGTGGTGCGCAGTCGAGCCGGTCCGGGCGAGTCCGAGGCCGATCCGCCGGGCCAGCCGCTCGCAGCCGATCGGATCGACGGGGGCGTCGGTGACCACCACACCGATGCACGAGCCGGCCGGCTTGGGGGGATCCACGTGTTCCGGCAGCAGCCGCCCGACCGGTACGCCGTCCACGGTCAGCCGGTCGCGCTGCCCGAAGTTGGTCATCAGCAGTACGGCGACGGTGTGGCCCCCAGGCGTCACTCGCGACGACGTCCCGATGCCGCCCTTGAAGCCCAGACACGACATCCCGGTCCCGCCGCCGACCGATCCCTCCTCCGGAGGTGACGTACCGCCGCGGGAGGCGAGGGCAGCCTGGTGAGCGGCCTGGACGTCGTCGGGGCTGACCCACATGGTCCGGATGTCATTGAGGAAGGAATCGTCGCACTCGGCCACCACGGGCACGAAGATGTCGTCGACGATCGCGGGGTGCCGCTCGAGCTCGAGCATGAAGGCGGCGTCGTAGACCCGCCCGACCTGGCTGGTCGACGTGAGGTAGACCGGCGACTCGAAGAGCCCCGACTCCTGCAACGACAAGAATCCGGTGCAGTCGCCGAGCCCGTTGAGGACCGCGCCGCCGCCGACGAGCGGTCGGGGGTACGCGTCCTCGTCCAGGAACAGACACGAGACGCCGGTCCGGGCCGTCTCGCGGGTGAGGGTGACATGGCCGAGGCCGACGCCGGCCACGTCGAGGACGGAGTTGGTGGGCCCGGTCGGGAGGCCGCCGATGGTGATCCCGAGGTCGCGCGCACGTGGCATGTGCTCATACTGACCCATGAGTCAGTACGCCGCATCCGTCATCTGGTCGCCGGAGACCCGCCGTCACGACCCCCGGCACGAGGTCTGGGTGGGCGTGCCCACCGAGGGCACCGAACGCGCCAACCGGGTCGACGCGATCCTCGCCGCGCTCCGCGCCGACGGCCATCAGCTCATCGAGTCGACCCGCCAGCCGGACGACGCGCTCCTCGCCGTCCACGATCCCGAGCTGGTGGAGTTCCTCCGGACGGCGGCGGAGCGCTGGGCCGCCGGCCCGTACGACGAGCTCGTCGGTCAGCAGCGGGTCGTGCCGTACCTCTTCCCGACCCCGGCGATGACCGCGGGGCTGCCGACCCGGCCCGCGGTCGCCGTACATGCGGACGCCGGCCGGTTCGTCTACGACACGATGACGCTGGTCGGCCCGGGGACCTGGGAGGCGGCGAGATCGGCCGTCGACTGCGCCGTGCAGGCCGCCGCTCTCGTCGCGGACGGTACGCCGCTCGCCTACGCGCTGTGCCGCCCGCCCGGCCACCACGCCACCCCGGCGGGCTTCGGCGGCTCCTGCTACCTCAACAACGCCGCGGTCGCAGCGGCGACCCTGCGTGCGGCCGGGTCGAGCCGGGTCGGGATCGTCGACATCGACGCCCACCAGGGCAATGGCACCGCCGCGATCTTCTACGACCGCTCCGACGTGCGCTACGGCTCGGTGCACGTCGACCCCGGCGCCGGCTGGTTCCCCCACGTCGTCGGGTACGCCGACGAGACCGGCTCCGGGGCAGGTGCGGGCGCGACCCGCAATCTGCCGCTTTCCGAGGGGACCGGTGACGAGGAGTGGTTGGCGGCGGTGGCCGAGTTGGCCGACTGGGTCGCTGACTGCGATGCACTCGTGGTCTCCCTCGGCGTGGACGCGGCCAAGGACGACCCGGAAAGCCCGCTGCAGGTCACCGCGGACGGCTACCGCGAGGCCGGCCGGCTGCTCGGCGCCACCGGGCTGCCCACGGTCGCCGTACAGGAGGGCGGCTACCACCTCCCGACCCTGGGCGGCCTGGTGGCGGCGTACCTCGCCGGCCACGCGACCGCCTGAGGCCTGACGATTCGTCTGCACATCTCAGCCGAGGACGCCCTGTCGGAGCGCAGACGAATCGCTCCTACCCTGGATGCGTGAAGGTCCTCCTCCTCGAGAACATCCATCCGGTCGCCGTCGAGTCGCTCCAGGCGCGCGGCCACGAGGTCGAGATCCTGGCCGGGTCACTCTCCGAGGACGAGCTCGTGGCCGCGCTCCCGGGCGTCCAGCTGCTCGGGATCCGCTCCAACACCCACCTCACCGCGCGGGCGCTCGACGCGGCCACCGACCTGACGGCGGTCGGCTGCTTCTGCATCGGGACCAACCAGGTCGACCTGGTGGCGGCCGCCGAGCGCGGGATCGCGGTGTTCAACGCGCCTTACTCCAACACCCGCAGCGTGGTCGAGCTCGTCATCGGCGAGATCATCGCGCTGGCCCGCCGGCTCCCGGAGAAGACGCACAAGATGCACCAGGGCGTCTGGGACAAGTCGGCCAAGGGCAGCCACGAGATCCGCGGCCGCACCCTCGGCATCGTGGGCTACGGCAACATCGGCACCCAGCTCTCCAACCTCGCGGAGGCGCTTGGCCTGCGGGTGATCTTCTACGACACCGCCGATCGGCTGGCCCACGGCAACGCCCGCCGGATGCCGACCCTCGACGCGCTCCTCGCCGAGGCCGACGTCGTCTCGCTGCACGTGGACGGCCGGCCCGGCAACGCCGGTCTGTTCGGCGCCGAGCAGTTCGCCCGGATGAAGCCGCGTGCGCTGTTCATCAACGCCTCGCGCGGCATGGTCGTCGACGACGTCGCGCTGCGGGAGAACATCGAGTCGGGCCACCTCGCCGGCGCCGCGCTCGACGTCTTCCCGGTCGAGCCGAAAGCCCAGGGCGACACTTTCGAGTCGGTCCTCCGCGGCCTCGACAACGTCATCCTCACCCCGCACGTGGGCGGCAGCACGCTGGAAGCGCAGGACAACATCGGCGTGGAAGTGGCGGCCAAGCTGGTGCGCTACAGCGACAACGGCAGCACCCTGTCGGCGGTCAACTTCCCGGAAGTCACCCTGCCCGGCCACGAGGGCAGCCGCCGCATCCTGCACATCCACCGCAA
>DOWL01000231.1:18304-21001 GCA_003519585.1 Nocardioides sp.
CCGCATCCTGCACATCCACCGCAACGTGCCCGGCGTGCTGTCGCAGATCAACGACATCTTCCGCGACCGCGGCATCAACATCGACGGCCAGTTCCTGCGCACCGACCCCAAGGTCGGCTACGTGGTCATCGACGTGACCGCCGACGAGGAGCAGACCACCAGCCTGCGCGAAGCGATGGCGGCCATCCCCGGCACGCTGCGCACGCGCGTGCTGTACTGAGCCGCGCGCGGCCGCCGCGCCGCGCAAGCACCGGAGAGGACGCCATGCCGCGCGCTTCCACCGCCTTCCTGTTCGACCTGGACGGCACCCTGGCGGACACCGCGCCCGACATGGCCCGCGCGGTGAACGCGATGCGCGCGCACCGCGGGCTCGATCCCGTTCCCCTCGCGCAGGTTCGGCCCCACGTCTCGAGCGGCGCCCGGGGCCTGCTGCAATCGGCCTTCGGCGTCGGCCCGGAGCACGGCGATTTCCCCGCGATGCGCGAGGAATTCCTCCATCACTACGAATCGGCGATCTGCGTGGAGACGGCGCTCTTTCCCGGCGTGGACAGCCTGCTCTCGGCGATCGAGGCGAAGCCCCTGGCCTGGGGCATCGTCACCAACAAGCACGAGCGCTACACCCATCCGCTCGTCGCGGCGCTGGGCCTCGCGTCGCGGGCCGGCGTCGTCGTGGGCGGCGACACCTGCGAACGCGCCAAGCCCTTTCCCGATCCCCTGCTCTTCGCGGCCAAGCGACTCGCGGTGCCGCCGTCCGCCGTGCTCTACGTGGGCGACGACGTGCGCGACGTGCACGCGGCCCGGGCGGCGGGCATGGCGGTCGTCGCGGCCGGCTACGGCTACCTGGGCGAGGGCCTGCCGCCCCACCAGTGGGGCGCCGACGCCGTCGTGGCGCACGCGGGCGAGATCGCGCCCCACGCCGGCCTATAATTTCCGCTCGACTTCCGCCGGGATCCGCCATGCAGCGCCGCCATTTCCTCGCCGCCCTCGCGGGCCTTCCGATCGCGATGGGCCTTCCCGGCCTCGCCCGGGCGCAGACGCCTTCCCGGCTCACGGTGCTCGTCTACCTGCATGGCGGCAACGACGCCTACAACACCTGGGTGCCCTACACGGATCCGCTCTACCGCGAGCTGCGCCCCACGCTCGCCGTGCCGCGCGATGCCGTCCTCAAGGTGACGCCCACCCACGGCTTCCACCCGTCCTTCGCGCCCCTCGCACCGCTCTTCGAGCGCGGCGAGCTCGCCCTCGTTCAGGGCATCGGCCAGCCCGGCATCACGCAGCAGCACTACCGCGATTGCGAGATGGTCTTCACCGGCGCCAACGAGGACGAGTTTCCCGTCGACGGCTGGGCGGCCCGGGGCCTCGCGAAGCTCGCCGGCGCGCCCGATGCGGTCGCGGACGTCGCGGCCTTCGACCTCCTGGACATCCGCGAGTCCGATCCGATGGGCCCGTTCCGCGGCGAGAAGCAACGGGTCCTGCAGATCCACCATCCGCAGGAACTCGTCACGGGCCTGCGCGTGACCGACTGCGTGCACGAGGCCAACGGCCCCGGCCGCGCACGCCTCGCCCGGGGCGTTGCCCCCATCGCCGTGCCCGCCCTTCGCACCGCCTTCGGCGACGACCAGTTCGGCCAATGCGTGCGGGCCGGCGTGCTGCTCGCCGCCGCGGACCCGGGACTTCGCGTGCTGCACCTCACGCTCAACGGCCACGACGGGGACAAGCACAACTCCGTCGATACGCACTGGGCCCAGCTCAAGTGGCACGGCGACGCGCTCTCGCGCCTCGCGAAGGGCCTCGTCGCGCTCAAGGCGGGCCTGGAGGAGATCGGCCGCTGGAACGACACGATGGTCGCCACCTACGACGAGTTCGGCCGCAGCCCCGTCGAGAACGGCGAGGGCGGCACGCACCACGGCTCGGCCACGACGCACTTCGTGCTGGGGGGGCGCGTGAAGGGCGGCCTGTATGGCGAAGCGCCCAAGCTCCTTCGCGTGCACCAGATCGGCGGCCCCGACCCCGTCATCGACACGCGCCGCCTGTGGACCACCGTGGTCTCGCGGTGGTGGGGCGCCGATGCCTCGGGCGTCTTCGCGGACCGCCACGCGCCGCTGGACATCCTCAAGGCCTGACGTTGAAACGGGGGCGCGCGGCCCCCACTTTCCTTCCTGCCGGGGCGCTTTCGCCCGGCGCCGCGTAGAATGGCGGCTGCAGCATCCCCTTTCCGGGGCCGACCTGGTTTCGACAGGTGCAGTGAAGCAGGCAGGGCATGCCGAGCGCCAACGCCTCGTAAAACCGCTGGAATCGCAAACTTAACTGCGAACGACGAAACGTACGCCCTGGCCGCTTAATCCCGGCTAGCTCCGCACCCGCTTTTCACTGGGTGGGGCCAGAACACCGGCAGCGGAGTCATACACAGTGAATCGGAACCCGTCGCGCCGCTTGGCGGGGACCCAAATCCAAGGCGGCTGGCGATGGAGCCCGTGGGCCGGTTCATGGGTGAGTCGCGAGAGCTGAAAAACCGGCTACGCATGTAGAACTGTTCGTGGAGTGGCATCTGGACGCGGGTTCGATTCCCGCCGGCTCCACCATCGTGAAGTAGCGCCCCGCCCTCGACCGGCGGGGCGTTTTCCTTTCGGCGAGGCCCCTCGCGCACAACGGCGCCGAAGTTCACCCCGCCGGCAGGTGCCCCACCTTCACGTAGAT
>DOWL01000069.1:0-140 GCA_003519585.1 Nocardioides sp.
CAACGCCCGGATCACCTCAACCCGATCGTGGTCCGACAACTCTCCCGCGTCAGCTCCCAGGCAGGCCGCGAACGCCGCGATCTCCGGGTGGCTCGGCAACACCCCGGACAGCCCTGCAGCAGGCGCGGTCGCACCCGCCC
>DOWL01000069.1:326-670 GCA_003519585.1 Nocardioides sp.
AGACGCGGCCACCGACATTCCGATCCACGTCATCCACACACCCCGAAACGACCAGTCCGAAGACACCCGGATCAGCCGAGATCTGGACCTTCGGCCCGCGCGTCAGTCCGCCGCCAGTCGGCGGCGCGGGTTCTTCATGCGCTAGAACGCATTCGACAAGCTGGATTTGATGTGGTTAAATGCATGATACAAGCAAGATTCAATACGGTGCACTGCATAGGAAGGCACATGGACTCCCCCAGAAGCACTGCACAACATCGCTCGAGGGCAGCACTGGACGAGCGCTTTGCTGCCTGGCGACAGCTACCGGCCCGGGGTAAGCGACCGTACGGCGGGGGGATCCG
>DOWL01000069.1:794-3515 GCA_003519585.1 Nocardioides sp.
GCGGGTGGATCCGCGCCATCCGCGAGGCTCTAGGCATGCGCGCGGAGGACCTCGCCCGCCGCATGGACGTCTCGCAGTCGAGCCTGACTCGGCTGGAGCGATCGGAAAAATCCGGGAGGGTCCGCTTCGACACGCTCAAGCGAGCCGCCGACGCACTGGAGTGCGAGGTGGTTTATGCGTTGGTTCCGCGCCGCCCTCTCGAAGAAATGGTTCAAGAGCAAGCGCGCAAGCGCGCCCTAGCCCGAGTTGGGAGGACCGCCCACACGATGGCCTTAGAGGACCAGGCGCTTGTCGATGCCAAGCTCGAGGAGCGCGTGCAGTTCTTAGCGCGGTACCTCGCCACCAGGCCGGGCCTATGGGTTGAGGACAGCGAGGGTGATGATCCCTCGGCGACGCTCTCTGGAGCGGACTGACGAGCCTGCCATGCACGATGCTGACCTGGGCGAAGAGCCGCCGGGTGCCACGCCACTTGAGGATGAGGAGCTCGAAGGACTCAAGCCGGCGTGGATCGCCACTCGCGGCGATCTCAACGAGGCCGAGTTCGACAACATCCTCGCAGCACAACAAGCCTGGGACCGGCGCAGACTCAACATGGCTCGGTTGCTCGATGACAAGACAATCCGAGACCTGCACCGCGACATGTTCGGCGAGGTATGGGACTGGGCCGGCACCTACCGCAGGACAGAGAAGAACATCGGCATCGACCCGATCCGGATCTCGGTTGCGGTGCATGACCTCGTTGAGGACGCCAAGTACTGGTTCGACACCGACGACCCGCTCGCGTTTGACAATGCGGCGGTGAAGTTCCATCACAAGCTCGTGAGCGTCCATCCGTTCCCAAACGGAAACGGCCGTCACGCCCGAGAGATGACCGACCTGCTTCTCCGTGCGGTCAGTAGACCTCCGTTCACGTGGGGAGGGGGAGCGAACCTCGGCTCAGACAACGCCGTCCGGAACACCTATATCCGTGCGCTGCGGGAAGCCGACTTCGGCGACTACGCGACGCTCAACGAGTTCGTGCGAAGTTGAAACGGCGCGTACCTCGGATGAGCTGAATGCCCAAGACTGCGTTGGTGCGGCATGGTCGTGCTGAACCGCCCGAACATATGCGGAAATGCCTTCAGGACCTGCGTCCTACCGCCGCTTATGCGACGCAAGCTCCCATCCGGATCTGCCGCAAGTCGTTCGTCGCGCGATGACCGCCCGAATCCGGTGGCACCACGGCGGTTCAGAAGCAAGGATGCCGCGGTGTCCCAGCTACACGCCGACGAACTGCCTATCGACCTTGCACTCGTCAGAGCGTTGGTTGACTCGGCCTTCCCGGAGTTCGTCGACGATGACCTTCGGCAGCTGGGCGACTCGGGTTCGTCCAACGCACTCTTCAGGCTGGGGCAGGACAAGCTGGTGCGGTTGCCGCGCCAACCAGGTGGCGGCGCGAGCATCGACAAGGAAGCGTTGTGGCTGCCGTACGTCGCCGCACGCGTGAGTGTCGAGGTGCCGGCGGTGGTGGGCGTCGGCGAGCCAGACTTGGGATACCCCGAACGCTGGGCGATCACCACCTGGCTCGACGGCATCCGCCCGCCGGGTCCGCGCTCGACCCCACAAGAACCCGGCATGGCCGGCCTTGCTGGAGACCTGGCTCGATTCTTGATCGAGTTGCGAGACATGGAAGTCCCCGAGCGAGCGAGGGACGACGAAGCGCTGACCTGGTACCGCGGCCAGCCGCTCGGGGAGCTCGACGCCGACTTCCGCGAGAGCGCCGCCGAGTGCCGCGACCTCGGAACCGGCCTCGACATCGACGCAGCGCTCCGTGTGTGGGACCGGGCCGTGGCTGCCTCGGGCGCCGTGGAGCCGATCCACAGCTGGTACCACGGCGACCTCCTGCTCGAGAACCTGCTGCTCGACGAGACTGGCAGGCTGGCGGCCGTCCTCGACTTCGGAGGCCTGGCGGTGGGCACTCCGACCGTCGACCTGGTGGTTGCCTGGGAGGTTCTGGACCTCGAAGGACGACGAGCTTTCCGACGGGCACTCGACGTCGATGAGGCAACCTGGACCACGTCCCGAGGTTGGGCGCTCCTCATCGCCATGATCACGTTTCCCTACTACGGGACGTCCATGCCCGCGCGCTGCGCCAACCGCATGGCGATGGCTGAAGCAGCGATCAGGGGCGACTGAGTCAGCCGGTCGCGACGCCCACGCCGGCGATCTGGACCCGCTTGCCGTTCGTGGTGACGATCCGCAGCTTCCCCGACCGCGGGGTTGCGAACGGCTTCAACTCGACCAGCTTGCTGGCCGACCTCGGACACCGCAGGCTCACCTTCCCGACCAGCTTGTCGCCGAGGTAGACCTTCACCTGCCCTGCTCTCGGCGCAGTCGCGACGACCAGTGCGAGCTGGCGAGCTCCAGAGACCCGTTTCTTGAGGGTCAGCTCCGCGCCGCGGTGCTTGGTGGTCCAGTACCGGCCGAGGTAAGCATCGTCGCTGGCGGTGCTGGTCCACCCATCGGCCCGCAGCGCACGCGCGCCGTACGGCACCGTGAACACCGACCGCACCGGCGCGCCGGCGGCCAGGCCCGACTGCGCGGCGGCGACGGTCACGACATGGGTCGCGGGGCCCAGCCCCGAGACGGCGTACGGCGAGCCGCACGACGTCGGGGCCGCGCCGTCGAGGCTGCAGGCGAAAGACGTGCCCGCTCGGGTCGAGGCGAAGGTGAAGCTCGCCG
>DOWL01000069.1:3602-8784 GCA_003519585.1 Nocardioides sp.
CGAGGCGAAGGTGAAGCTCGCCGATGAGCTGAGCAGCCAGCGGTCGGGACCCGTGACTCCGACGGTGACGGGCACCGGAGCCGAGCGAGCACGGGTGAAGTAGGTGTCGTCGCCGACCAGCACCTGGATCCGGTAGGTGCGGCCGTCTGCCCCGGCCGGCAAGGCCCCGAGATGCCGGCACGACGCCTGGCCGCTGTCGTCGACCTCGGAGGTGCAGAGCACCTCGTTGTTGTGGTCGAGGTCGACGAAGGTGGCCCGGTTGGCCAGGCTCAGCTGCCCCGGGTCACCGTCCGCCTGCTGGGTCACGTGAGCGGTCAGCAGCAGGTCCACCGGCTTGTCTCCCGTCGCGTCCGGCATCGCCCGCGTTGGCCCGGTGTAGGCGACCGACGCCGACTCCGGGTCGACGCGGATCGAGAAGCGCAGCTGCTGCTCCTGGACCTCGTCGGAGACGGTGACGAGCACCGGGTAGGGCACCGGGCTCGCTGCTGCGACCACCCGGCCGATGAACTCCCAGGTCGACGACCCTTGCGACACGGCCGACGTGGCCAGGCTCAGCCCCTTGGGCAGCCCTTGCACGGTCGCTGTCAGCCGGTGGCCCGGTGCCTGGTGGCTGGTCGCCGAGAACGTCAGCGGCAACTGGTCGGAGAAGTGAACGGGCACCAGGTCCGGGATGCTCTCGTCGACGCTGAGACCCGGCGTCGAGAGGCTCACGTCGTCGACGAGAATGCTGGCCGGGCCGGAGCCGAAGTCCCGGTGGTATTTGAAGGTCAGGGTGTGGCTGGTCCCCGTGGCGTACGCCGACAGGTCGACGGTCCGCGGACGGTAGTCGAAGGTGGTCTCCTGCTCGCTGAGCCACATGACGTCGACACCGTCGACCTGGACCGTGAGCCGCCCGCTGTACGGCGCGCGAGCGGCGAAGTTCGCGAAGAAGAAGCTGAGCGTCACCGGCACACCGACCGGGATGACGACGTCCTGGGAGACCGAGGTGTTCGCCGGCAGAGTGGAGGGGTTGCTGTGGAACCACAGCCAGCCGTTGCCGAGGCGCGGGTGGCTGGTGACGTCCACGCAGTTGCGGGACTGATGGCAGATCGGCCCGGCATCACCGTTGTCGGTGCCGTTGCCGTTGGCGGTGACCCGCCAGGACTGGTTGGGCTGCGCGGTGGGACCGCTCCAGTCCTCGAAGCCGCCGTCCTGGAGCAGCTCGATCGGAGCCGCCTGGGTGGTCGTCGCGGCCGCGGGTGGCACCGGGCCGGCGGCCCAGGTCAGCCCGGTCACCACCGCGGACCCGAGCATTGCTAGCGCGGCGATCCGCGCGGTCATGGTGCGACGTGCGCGCATGAGCCCTCCCGCATCTGAGCCCGATCGAGCGGGCACCTGCGGTCGAGTCTGTGATCAGCGGGACGAGCGGATCTGCCTGTCAGCGCACAGTTCGCGACACAGCGTGCACACGTGTGCGCTCAGCGGCCGGGGACGTCGCAGTCGAGCTGGTCGACGATCCGCTTCTGCTCGTCCTCCATGTCGTCGTAGCTCGGTGTGTCTCCCTGGCCGTCCGAGAGGATGAAGGAGGTGCAGTAGAGGACCCGCTGGTCCTGCTGGGTCTGGTAGACCGTCCACGCGGTGAACGCCGCGCAGGCGGCGCCGACCAGCACTCCGACAGCGATCAGGGTCAGCAGCACGCCGTGAAGCTCGCGCGGCGGTCGCGGTGGACGCGGCGGAGTCGGGTCGCCCCGGCCGACATCGACGACCTCGATGGGCCGGAACTCCTCAGTCACGTCCGCAATGTAGCCGCAAGCTAACCCTCGAGCACCACCACGGCCGAGGCGATGCCGGCGTCGTGGGACAGGGACACGTGGGTGGTGCGGACGCCGAGGTGGTGCGCGCGGGCCAGCACCGTGCCTCGGAGCTCGAGCAAGGGGCGGCCGGACTCCTCGGAGACGATCTCGGCGTCGTGCCAGTGCATGTCACCCGGTGCGCCGAGTGCCTTGGCCAGGGCCTCCTTGGCCGCGAACCGGGCCGCGAGCGAGGCGAGGGGCCGCTCGAGCTCGAGCGGTGTGAACAGCCGATCGGCCAGCCCCGGCGTCCGGGTCAGCGAGGCGCCGAAGCGCGAGATGTCGACCACGTCGATCCCGACGCCGATGATGGCCATGTCGCGCAGGTCCCGGCTACTCGACCGTGACCGACTTGGCCAGGTTGCGCGGCTGGTCGACGTCGTGGCCGAGGGCCGAGGCGAGCTCGCAGGCGAACAGCTGGAGGGGTACGACGGCCACCAGCGGCTGCAGCAGGACCGGGACGGACGGCAGCCGGATCAGGTGGTCGGCGTACGGCACGATCCGCTCGTCGCCCTCCTCGGCCAGGCAGATGGTCACCGCGCCTCGGGCGCGGACCTCCTGGATGCCGCTGAGCATCTTGTCGTGGAGTTGGTCGCGGCCGCGGGGCGGCACGACGCAGAAGACCGGGATGCCCGGCTCGACCAGTGCGATCGGGCCGTGCTTGAGCTCACCGGCAGCGAAGCCTTCGGCGTGGAGGTAGGCGATCTCCTTGAGCTTGAGCGCACCTTCGAGAGCGACCGGATAGCCGGCGTGCCGGCCCACGAACAGCACCGATCGCGTGTCGGCGTGCGACCTGGCCAGCTCGTAGACCGCGTCGGCGGCGTCCAGCACGGTGTCGATGTGTCCGGGGATCGCCTCGAGTTGGCCGACGACCTGGGAGATCTCGTCGCCGAACCGGGTGCCCTTGACCTGCGCGAGGTAGAGCGCGAGGAGGTAGCAGGCGACCAGCTGGGTGAGGAAGCCCTTGGTCGAGGCCACCCCGATCTCGGGGCCGGCATGGGTGTAGATCACCGCGTCGGACTCGCGCGGGATCGTCGACCCGTTGGTGTTGCAGATCGCCAGCACCTTGGAGCGCTGCGTCCGGGCGTGCCGGATCGCCTGCAGCGTGTCGGCGGTCTCGCCCGACTGCGAGATCGCGACCACCAGCGTGGAGTAGTCGAGGATCGGGTCGCGGTAGCGGAACTCCGAGGACAGCTCGACCTCGACCGGCACCCGGGTCCAGTGCTCGATGGCGTACTTCGCGACCATCCCGGCGTAGAACGACGTGCCGGCCGCAATGATGATGATCTTGTCGATGTCGCGCAGCTCCTGGTCGGAGAGCCGCATCTCGTCGAGCTGCAGCAGTCCCGATGAGGTACGCCGGCCGAGCAGCGAGTCGGCCACCGCGCGCGGCTGCTCGAAGATCTCCTTGCGCATGAACCAGTCGTGGCCCTCCTTCTCGGCCGCCGAGAGGTCCCAGTCGACGTGGTAGCGCCGGCCCTCCTGCGGGATGCCGCGGAAGTCGGTCACCTCCACACCGTCACGGGTGATCGTGACGACCTGGTCCTGACCGAGCTCGAGCGCCTCGCGGGTGTAGTCGATGAACGCCGCCACGTCGGAGCCGAGGAAGTTCTCGCCGTCCCCGAGCCCGACGACGAGGGGCGAGTTGCGGCGCGCCGCCACGACGCGCGCCGGGTCGTGCGCGTCGACGGCGACCAGCGTGAAGGCGCCCTCGAGCTGCTGGCACACCCGCTGCATGGCGATGGTGAGGTCGAACCCCGACTCGAGCTGCAGCTCCAACAGCTGGGCGGCCACCTCGGTGTCGGTCTCAGAGACCAGCGTGTGGTCGTCGGCCTCGAGCCGGGTGCGGAGCTCGGCGAAATTCTCGATGATCCCGTTGTGCACCAGCGCCACCCGCCCGGTGCTCCGCCCGCTCAGGATGGCGATGTGCGGGTGGGCATTGACGTCGTTGGGCGCCCCGTGGGTGGCCCAGCGGGTGTGGCCGACGCCGGTTGTGGACGGCGGGAGCGGGGAGTCGGCGATGGCCTTCTCGAGGTTGGCGAGCTTGCCGGCCTTCTTGGTGACCGCGAGTGCGGAGTCGGCGACGACGGCGATGCCGGCCGAGTCGTAGCCGCGATATTCGAGGCGGCGCAGCCCGTCGAGCACGACGTCCTGGGCCTGCCTGGGCCCGACGTACCCGACGATCCCGCACATGGCGACCGAGTCTATCGAGGTCTATCGAGCGTCCATCGAGCGTGGTGAGCGTCACCGTCGCCCACCGGGCGAGGCGCGCCGTGGGCTGACACAATCCCCGCATGCGCAACGGTGAGCGCCACGACGGTGCCCACGAGGCCTCGCCGTACATCGAGCTCGATCGCAGCGCCTGGGCGCAGCTGGCCCACCAGGTCGAGGATCCGCTGACCGAGGACGAGATCGCCGCCCTCCGCGGCCTCGGCGACCAGCTCGACCTCGAAGAGGTCCGCGACGTCTTCTTGCCGATCAGCCGGCTGCTGAGCATGTACGTCGCGACCGCGGGCCGGCTGCATCGCGAGCAGGAGGAGTTCCTCCACCGGGCGACTCCCCCGCGCACGCCGTTCGTGATCGGCCTGGCCGGGTCGGTCGCCGTGGGCAAGTCCACGACCGCTCGGGTGCTCCAGCACCTGCTGGCGCACTGGCCAGAGCACCCCGAGGTCGCGCTGGTCACCACCGACGGCTTCCTGCATCCCAACGCCGAGCTCGAACGGCGGGGCCTGTTGCAGCGCAAAGGTTTCCCGGAGTCCTACGACCGGCGCGCCCTGCTCCGCTTCGTGGTCGACATCAAGTCGGGCCGCGACGAGGTCGAGGCGCCGGTCTACGACCATCTCACCTACGACGTCGTGCCCGACGAGAAGGTGCACATCAAGCACCCGGACATCGTCATCGTCGAGGGGCTCAACGTGCTCCAGCCGGCCCGGGTCCGCGACGACGGGCGCACCGGCCTCGCGGTCAGCGACTTCTTCGATTTCTCGGTCTACGTCGATGCCAAGACCTCCGACATCCGCGACTGGTACGTCTCCCGGTTCCTGCGGCTGCGCGAGACGGCGTTCCGCGACCCGCAGTCCTACTTCGTCCGCTATTCGGCGCTCTCCCACGACCAGGCGGTGGCCGAGGCGATGCGGATCTGGGACACCATCAACGGCCCCAACCTCGCCCAGAACGTGCTGCCGACCCGCTCCCGGGCCACGCTCGTGCTCCGCAAGGACGCTGACCACTCGGTCCGCTACGTGCGGCTGCGCAAGATCTGACCGTGACCTAGCCGATCGGGTGAGATCCGACGCATCCGAGGTCAATCTGGCGCCATTCGGGTGCGGTCCGGCGGCGGCTGAGGGCGCATG
>DOWL01000092.1:0-137 GCA_003519585.1 Nocardioides sp.
GGGCAGGTCACGAGCACAAGGCTCCTCGTCGGTAACAGTCGCCGCCGACGTTCTGTGGGTCTTTCGGCCCTTCGTCGGTGACATAGTCCGAACGGACTACTCCGTTCGGCGGAGCGGCATGGGCCTGGAGCCGAGTT
>DOWL01000092.1:337-915 GCA_003519585.1 Nocardioides sp.
GCGGCATGGGCCTGGAGCCGAGTGGTGAGACAGGTGTGATGGTTGTGGCGACCGCTGGTCCAGACAATTCCCACCGCTGGGCCACCTGACATCCACGGGACGGTGACACGACGTCGGAGCTGTGCGAGTGGAGTGGCCCGGCGCCGCTCAGCTTCCGGGGTTACCCGCCGGTCACCGCGTGGTCACCGAACCGTCACGACCGAGGAGCGAGAACAGCCAGGTCACCGGGTTTCGCCGAGGCTTCGTCTTGGTACTGTTTGCGGCAGCAAGAGGTGCAACATCCAGCTGGTCTGACGCCGGTGGGGTTTTGGGACCAACGGCGTTTCTGCTTGTGGGGAGTCCTGCAGGTCGGGACGGCGAGTCACCGCATCTATTGCGGGGCCGTCGAGTTGGCGGCCTCACGCCCCGACTAAGGAGTAATCGAGCAATGGCTCAGGGCACCGTGAAGTGGTTCAACGCCGAGAAGGGTTTCGGCTTCATCGCACAGGAGGACGGCGGCGACGACGTCTTCGTGCACTACTCGGCGATCCAGACCCAGGGCTACAAGTCCCTGGACGAGAACCAGAAGGTCGAGTTCG
>DOWL01000092.1:1044-9639 GCA_003519585.1 Nocardioides sp.
CGACGTCACCCAGGGCCCCAAGGGGCCCCAGGCGGAGAACGTTCGTCCCCTCTGATTCAGGACCACCGTCGCGAGGCCCCACCCGGTCGGGTGGGGCCTCGTGCGTTGTTCGGGTGATCCGGTCACCACCCGATCGGATCACTGTCCGCAGTGACCCAGGCCACTACGCTGAGAGGTGCCAGGTGTGCGATCCGGGGGCCCCTGCGGGTACCCCGAGTGGTACGACGACACGCGGGAGGAGGCCTTGAGCATGCACGATCAGTTCGACGTCACGCTCGAGGACGCCGACCTCCTCGGCGAGGTCGAGTTGACCACCAACCTGATCATCGCCGCCAGCGAGTCCGACGAGCACCTCAGCACGGCTCAGATCGACCGCATCCTCGGGCTGGCTTAATACCCCGGCGAGTCTCGGCCCCCAGCCCGCGGCGACGCTCGCTTCGGCGCAGTCGCCACGGCCATCGGGTCCGATCGCCGGGCGCCCGCTGCGCGGGAGAGGCGGGGTCGCTGCGCTCCCTCCTGCGTCTTCTATCTGAGGCGGCTTGTCTTCATACCCTAGGGGGGTAGGGTAGACGCCATGAGCGACGTACATGGCTATACCCACCGCAAGGACGACGTGCTCAAGCGGCTGCGCCGGATCGAAGGCCAGACCCGGGGCCTGCAGCGGATGGTCGACGAGGACACCTACTGCATAGACGTGCTCACCCAGGTTGCCGCCGTCACCAAGGCGTTGCAGGCCGTGTCGTTGAGCCTGCTCGAGGACCACATGAACCACTGCGTCGTCAACGCGGCCCGCTCCGACGAGGCCGAAGGCCGTGCGAAGGTGACCGAGGCGGTCGACGCGATCACCCGGCTGGTGCGGTCGTGAACGTCGCGAACCACACCGAGACCTACGCGATCACCGGCATGACCTGCGGCCACTGCGAGCTCTCGATCCAGGAAGAGGTGGCCGAGCTCGACGGTGTCGTCGACGTGCGCGCCGACCACACCCTCGGCCAGGTCACCGTGACCAGCACGCGGCCCCTCGATCGGGCGGCGCTCGCGGGCGCCGTCGACGAGGCCGGCTACAGCCTCTCGTGAGTGGGCGGATCCGCGTGCTGGCCTTCGTCGCCGGGTGCGCGGCGCTCTTCGCGGTCGCAGTCGTCGCGGGCCGGCTGGTCGGGCCGGTGGCCGCAGAGCCGGATCCGGCTGCGGGCCACGACGATGAGATGGCGGGGATGGAGATGGTCGAGGGCGCCCACCACGACGTGGGTGGCCTCGAAGCCTCCGCGGGCGGATACACGATGACTCTCACCGGGCCGCGCCAGACCGCGGGTCGCCAGCCACTGGCCTTCACGATCACCGACGCGGACGGCGACCCGGTCACGGCGTACGACGAGCAGCACGAGCGCGACCTGCATCTGATCGTCGTACGCCGCGATCTCACCGGCTTCCAGCACGTCCACCCGACCCTCGCCACCGACACGGGCGAGTGGAGCACCGAGGTCGAGTTGAGCGCCGGGGCGTGGCGGGTGCTCACGGACTTCCAGCCCTCCGGCGGCGAGCCCCAGGTGCTCGGGGCTGACCTGCTGGTGGAGGGCGACTTCGCACCCGCGCCGCTGGGTCCGGACTCCCGCACCGCGCACGTCGACGGGTACGACGTCACGCTGGGCCGCGAGCGGGTCCCGGCCGGCACCGAGACCGTGCTCACGACGACCATCTCGCGCGCCGGGGAGCCGGTCACCGATCTGCAGCCCTACCTCGGCGCCTCGGGTCATCTCGTCGTCCTGCGCGAGGGCGACCTCGGCTACCTGCACGTCCACCCCGACGAGGAGAGCGGCGCCGGGCCGGCGATCGCCTTCCACACGACGTTCCCCAGCCCGGGCCGCTACCGGCTCTTCCTCGACTTCCGGCACGGCGACGAGGTCCGGACGGCGACGTTCACGGTGACCGTCGAGAGCTGGGGCGACGGCACTGGTCATGACCACTGACGCGCGGCTCCAGGAGGTGGAGCTCGACATCACGGGCATGACCTGCGCGTCGTGCGCCAACCGGATCGAGCGCAAGCTCAACAAGCTCGACGGCGTGACGGCCAGCGTCAACTACGCCACCGAGCGCGCCTGGGTCAGCCACCCGGCGTCGGTCTCGGCCGACGACCTGGTCGCGACGGTGGCGGCGGCCGGGTACGCCGCCGCGCTTCCTCGGACGGAGCCGGCGGCCGGGGACGGGGGAGAGGAGCGAGACCCCGAACTCGACTCGCTCCGGCAGCGGCTGCTGATCTCGGCGCTGCTCACCGTGCCGGTCGTGCTCATGGCCATGATCCCGGCCCTGCAGATCGACGGCTGGCAGTGGCTCTCGCTCACCCTGGCCGCCCCGGTCGTGGTGTGGGGCGCCTGGCCCTTCCACCGCGCCGCACTGGTCAACCTGCGGCACGGCACCACCACGATGGACACGCTGGTCTCGATCGGTGTGCTGGCGGCATTCGGCTGGTCGCTCGTCGCGCTCCAACACGGCAGCGCCGGGATGATCGGCATGACGCACCCGTTCCGCTTCACCCTCGAGCGGACCGACGGCCTCGACAACATCTACTTCGAGGCTGCCGCGGGCGTCACGACGTTCCTCCTGGCCGGCCGCTGGTTCGAACGGCGGTCGCGTCGACAGGCCGGTGCGGCGTTGCGGGCCCTGATGGAGCTCGGCGCGAAGGACGTGACCGTCCTCCGCGGCGGAGTCGAGACCCGAGTGCCCGTGGCAGAGCTGCGGGCCGGCGAGCTGTTCGTGGTGCGGCCCGGCGAGAAGGTCGCGACGGACGGGGTCGTCGAGAGCGGTACATCGGCCGTGGACGCCTCCCTGCTGACCGGTGAGTCGCTGCCTGTGGATGTCGGCCCTGGAGTGTCGGTGGCCGGTGCGACCGTGAACACCTACGGACGACTCGTCGTCCGCGCCAGCCGGGTGGGCAGCGACACCCAGTTGGCGCGGATGGCCCGGATGGTCGAGGAGGCGCAGCACGGCAAGACCCAGGCGCAGCGGCTGGCCGATCGAATCTCCGGGGTCTTCGTCCCGGCGGTGATCGCGCTCTCGGTGGCGACGCTCGGCTTCTGGCTCGGCACGGGAGCCGGTGCAGCAACGGCGCTCGCCGCGGCGGTGGCGGTGTTGATCGTCGCCTGCCCGTGCGCACTGGGGCTGGCTACGCCGACCGCGCTGATGGTCGGCACCGGCCGGGGTGCCCAGCTCGGCATCCTGGTCCGCGGCCCCGAGGTGCTCGAGGCCACGCGGCGCATCGACACGGTTGTGCTCGACAAGACCGGGACGGTGACCACCGGCGAGCTCGCGCTGGTCGACGTCGTTCCCGCTGCGGGCGAGGACGCCGCCGACGTACGACGCCTCGCCGGTGCGGTCGAGGCGGCGTCCGAGCACCCGATAGGTCGGGCCGTGGCCGGTCCGGGGCCGCACGACGCGGTCAGCGGGTTCCGCAACCTCGAGGGGCGCGGGGTGCGCGGGCACGTCGAGGGCCGCGAGGTCGTGGTGGGGCGCCCGGAGCTGCTCGTCGACGAGGGTCTGCTCGTGCCGGTCGAGATCACCACGGCCGTGGCGCGCGCCCACGGAGCCGGGCGCACGGCGGTCGTCGTGGGCTGGGACGGTCGCGCTCGTGGAGTGCTCGAGGTGGCCGACACGGTCAAGGACGGTGCCGCCGAGGCGGTGCGCCGGCTGCGCGAGCTCGGCCTCGCGCCGGTGCTCCTCACCGGCGACCACGAGAGTGTCGCGCGCGCGGTCGCCGACCAGGTGGGCATGGACGAGGTGGTGGCCGGCGTGCTGCCCGAGGGCAAGGTCGAGATCGTGCGAGACCTCCAGGCCCGCGGCCGGGTCGTGGCCATGGTGGGCGATGGCGTCAACGACGCCCCAGCGCTGGCCGCTGCCGACCTGGGGATCGCGATGGGCACCGGCGCCGACGCGGCCATCGCCGCCTCCGACCTCACCCTGGTCCGGGGTGACCTGCGGTTGGCCGCCGACGCGGTGCGGCTGTCCCGGCGCACCCTGGGGACGATCCGTGGCAACCTGTTCTGGGCGTTCGCCTACAACCTCGCCGCCCTGCCACTGGCCGCGGCCGGACTGCTCACGCCGATGCTGGCCGGCGCGGCGATGGCGCTCTCGTCCGTCTTCGTCGTGGCCAACAGCCTGCGGCTGCGTTCGTTCCGCTGAACCACCCCCACGGGTGAGAACACAACCAGGCCTATCGGGTTACTGCCGGGCATGCTGATCTACCGGTGTCTCCAGCGGCTGCGACTCGTGGTCGGTCACGTGCTCAGCGTCGCGTAGGAACTCCTCAACAGGTCGCGAACAACACCGGTCCCGTCGACAGGTCGGAGAGCACCGGGCTGTCGTCGACCGGCTTCAGCTCCATGGTCACGACCCGGCCGTCCGCAGTGACTGGACCGAGGTCGAACCGTTCCGAGAAGTCGCCACCCTGGCCGGGCGCCGGTCCGGCCGCCAGCTCGGCGCGGCTGTCGGCGTTGCGGTGAGCTCGGTCGTCGTCCTCGAAGGCCAGCGCCACCCGGACCGTGCCGCCGGGCTCGGCCGCCATCGCGAAACCGGTCAGCGGATCGACGCCACCGGCCGCGGCGATCAGCTGGTCGGCGGTGCTCTGGTCGCTGTCGTCTGCCTGGGCCATGGCCAGTGACGTACACGCGCGATCGCCCGTGTAGACGGCGGCCGAGAGCGGCTCCCCGACCGCGTGCGCGACGTCGGCGACGCCTTGGTCGACGTGGTCGTCGTCCAACCCGGCGACGGCGTCCCGGAGGTACGGCCCGCTGTCGCTGGCCAGCAGCACGTGGCGGTCGGGGTCCACGGCGAGGTACTGGAACTGCGGGCTGAGGTCTGCGCCGTTCTGTTCGGCAAGCCGCGCCACGAGCTGCTCGCCGCCGTTCCAGACGCCGTCCTCGTCATCTGGACGCTCGTAGCCCAGGCTCTCGAAGCCGGCGGCCAGCTCGTCGGTGTCGAGGTCGTCGGGCAGCCCGACGAGGAGCACCGAGCCGGTCGAGCTCTGGGCGAGCAGCTCCCAGGCGACGTCCGCGGGGGAGAAGCCGAGAGCGTTCTGCAGCACCGTCGCCGAGTCGACCATCGCTGACCCCGAGGTGAGGCCGGCGTCGTAGCCGTCGGCGAGGAAGGACTCGACGTCCTCGGCGGGCGAGCGTGCGTCGAGATCGGCGCCGAGCTCGCGTCGTACCGCCGCCCAGTCGGTCCAGGAGAAGCGCTCGGTGGCGGACGGCGCGTAGGCCACTGCCCGCTCCAGATCGGTGCGCTCACGCTCCTGCCACCAGTGCCATCCGGCCATCGCGAGGACGGCCACGAGCACGAGGGCGAGGCCCGCGCCGGCGACCACGATCAGCCGGGGATTCCACGGCTGTGGCAACCGGCTTCCTCCTCGTGCGGGACTGGTGTGAGACTAACGCCCATGCCCCCGACGTCGTCCGGTCGTGAGCGTGAGGTCGTCTCCGCCGGTGGGGTGGTGCTCGGCCCAGGTCGCACGGTGCTGCTGGTGCATCGCCCGAAGTACGACGACTGGTCCTTCCCCAAGGGGAAGCTGGACCGTGGCGAGCACGCCACGACCGCCGCGGTGCGCGAGGTCGAGGAGGAGACCGGGGTGCGGATCCGCCTCGGCCTGCCGCTGACCGACCAGGTCTACGCGATCCGGGGCGGCACCAAGCGGGTGCACTACTGGGTCGCCCGCCCGGTGGGCGACCCCGACGTGGGCGGCTACCAGCCCAACGCCGAGATCGACGAGGTCGGCTGGTTCCCGATCGACAAGGCTCGCAAGCGGCTCAGCTACGAGTTCGACGTCGACACCCTGGACGAGGCCCTCGACCAGCCCAAGAAGACGCGTTCTCTGGTCATCCTCAGACACAGCGCTGCCCGGTCACGGAAGACCTGGCGCCACGACGACCGCGACCGGCCGCTGCTGGCCGCCGGACGGCAGCAGGCCACCCGGCTGGTGCCGGTGCTCGGGGCCTACGACGTACGCCGCCTGGTGAGCTCGACCAGCGTGCGGTGCTGGCAGACGCTGGAGCCGTACGCCGCCGCCAGCGGCTACAAGCTGCGCACCGACGACCTGCTCAGCGAGGAGGACGCCAGCCGTAGCCGGACCCGCCGCCTGGTCGCCCGGCTCACCGACTGGCTGGAGGAGCGGCCGGCGTCGGCCGGCGGCCTGGTGGTCTGCTCCCACCGGCCGGTCCTGCCCTGGGTCTTCGACATCCTCGACGTGGAGGACCCCGGCCTGGCCCCGGGCGACCTGGTCGTGGTGCACCTGCGCAAGGGACAAGTGCTCGCCGCCGAGCACCACCAGGTCAAGTAGGTGTCGATCCCGGGCGGGGTTGCTTAGATCTGGAGGGAGCGCAGCGACCCGGTCTTTCGCGGCGCAGCCGCGCGCCCCAAACGGGCGAAGTCCGCGCCCCGCGGGCCGAAGCTCGCGGGGGTATTGAGTCCGCGAAACTCGCCGGGGTTCAAGGCTGTTCACGTGAGCGTCGTCTCACGCCCGGCTCACCGCCATCAGACGGACCGTCCCCGTTCACGCGCCGTTCACCCGCGCCCACAGGACCAGACACCTCTCGTCCCTACGTTCACCGCGTAAGTCCCGAAATGACTCAGGAGATACCTGTGAAGAGCACGCTTGTAAGTGGACGCCGGATCCGACGTGGGGTCGTACCGGGTGTCGTGGCGCTGGCCATCGCCCTCACCGGCTGTGGCGCGGCGAACGACTCCAGCGACGACAGCGCCAGCAGCGGCGATAGCGGCAGCAGTGAGAGCCTCAGCGGGACCCTGAACGGTGGGGGGTCCTCCGCGCAGGAGTCGGCCCAAGGTGTGTGGCGGGCCGGCTTCCAGGAGGCCAACTCGGGCGTGACGGTCAACTACGACCCGGTCGGCTCCGGCACCGGGCGTGAGAACTTCATCAGCAAGGCCTATGCGTTCGCCGGCTCCGACTCGGCGCTGAGCACCGACGAGGGCGAGCTCGACGCCGCCAACGCGCGTTGCGGCGGTGACGTCATCGAGGTCCCGGCGTACGTCAGCCCGATCGCGGTCATCTTCAACCTCCCGGGCGTGGACGCACTGAACCTCAAGCCCGAGGTCGTAGCCCAGATCTTCGACGGCAAGATCACCACGTGGAACGACCCGGCCATCGCTGCGGACAACCCCGATGCCGACCTTCCGGACACGGCCATCACCCCGGTGCACCGGTCCGACGACTCGGGCACGACTGGTAACTTCACCGACTACCTCTCCCAGGCCGGCGGCGGGGCGTGGTCTTACGAGCCGGACGGTGTCTGGCCGATCCAGGGCGGTGAGGCGGCCGAGGGCACGTCCGGGGTCGTCGCGGCCGTCAAGGCGGGTGAGGGCACTATCGGTTACGCCGACGAGAGCCAGGCCGGCGGCTTGAGCATCGTGGCGCTGGGTGTCGGTGACGAGTTCAACAAGCCGTCGGCCGAGGGCGCCGCCCAGGTGCTCGCCAACTCGCCGCGTGCGGAAGGCCGCAGTGCCAGCGACATGGTCTTCGAGATCGACCGCACCGACACGGCTTCGGGTTCCTACCCGTTGATCCTGACCTCGTACCTCCTCGCTTGCCCCACCTACGACGACGCCAACGAGGCCGCTCTGGTCAAGGGCTTCCTCAGCTACATCGTCTCGGAAGAGGGCCAGCAGGCTTCGGCGGAGCAGGCCGGGTCGGCACCCCTCGACTCGTCTCTGGCCGAGGAGGCCCAGAGCATCATCGACGGCATCAAGTAAGGCTCGAGGAGCTCTGGAGACACCCGTGATGCGGCGAGTCGGCCAGTCGGGCCGGCTCGCCGCAGACCGGTCTCCGGGCTCCTCCCCAGGAGTGGACCCCAGCCCAGCAGGAGCAGCGTGACCATCACCGAGACCGAGGCCGAGCCTCAGGTAAGCCCTCCGACCCAGCGCGGCGACCGCATCTTCGCCGGGATCTCGAAGGCGGCCGGGCTCTCCATCCTGGTCGCGCTCGCGGCCGTCTTCGTCTTCCTGGCGATCGAGGGCATCCCCGGCATCAACCAGCCGGCCGACAACTACGCCCCGCTCGACAGCTTCGTGCCGTACGTCGGCAGGCTGCTCTTCGGCACGATCTACGCAGCCATCATCGCGCTCATCTTCGCGGTGCCGTTCGCCCTGGGCATCGCGCTGTTCATCTCGCACTATGCGCCGCGGGCACTGGCGGTGCCGGTCGCGTACGTCATCGACCTGCTGGCCGCGGTGCCCTCGGTCGTCTTCGGCCTGTGGGGCGCCCGGGTGCTCGGCCCCTACCTCGTCCCGGCGCACGACTGGCTCTACGACAAGCTGGGCTTCCTGCCGTTCTTCGCGGGGCCGCCCTCGGTCACCGGCAAGACGCTGTTCACCGCGGGTCTGGTGCTGGGGATCATGATCCTGCCGATCATCACTGCGATCTGCCGCGAGATCTTCGCCCAGACGCCGCGGCTGCACGAGGAGGCGGCCCTGGCGCTGGGCGCGACGAAGTGGGAGATGATCCGCTACTCGGTCTTTCCCTACGCCCGCTCGGGCATGGTCTCCGCCGTGATGCTGGGCCTGGGCCGCGCGCTCGGCGAGACGATGGCCGTGACCTTC
>DOWL01000092.1:9703-10596 GCA_003519585.1 Nocardioides sp.
GCGCTCGGCGAGACGATGGCCGTGGCGATGGTGCTCTCGGCCAGCCCGGTCTACACGCTCAACATCATCTCCAACACCAACCCGGCGACGATCGCCTCCAACATCGCCTCGAGCTTCCAGGAGGCGACCCCCGCCAAGCTCTCGGTGCTGATCGCCACCGGCCTGGTGCTGTTCGCGTTCACCTTCGCCGTCAACTTCGCTGCCCGCGCGATCGTGGCTCGCAACGACCGGAAGTTCAACAAATGACCACCGTTGACGCTCCTCCTCGCGGGTCGCTCCCGCTCGCCGCCGCCCGGCTACCGGTCTGGGCGCCCGGCCTCGTGGCGGCCGTTGCCTTCGGCGCCTCCGGCCTGCTCGCGCTGTTGGCCGGCTGGGGCATCACTGCCTTCGTGGTGCTGGCCGCCTTCCTCTTCGTTGCCGGGCTGCCGCTGTGGTCGGCCGTCGTCGAAGGCAGGCGCGGCGCCATGGACCGGCTGATGACCTCGGCCGTGTGGACGGCTTTCGTGGCCGCGCTGATCCCGCTGGTCTGGCTGATCTGGACCGTGCTCAGTGAAGGCCTGTCGACCATCAACTCGGCCTTCCTCACCTACGACATGCGCAACGTCGTGGGCGACGACCAGGGCGGCATCTACCACGCGATCATCGGCACCCTCCTGGTCACCGCGGCGGCCGCGATCATCTCGGTCCCGGTCGGACTGTTCTGCGCGATCTACCTGGTCGAGTACGGCAAGGGCAAGCAGTTGGCCCGGTGGATCACCTTCCTGGTCGACGTGATGACCGGCATCCCCTCGATCGTGGCGGGCCTGTTCGCGCTGGCGTTGTTCGTGTTGTTGTTCGGCCCCGAGATCCGGCTCGGTTTCGGTGGCTCCGTGGCCCTGTCGCTGCTGATGATC
>DOWL01000092.1:10735-10940 GCA_003519585.1 Nocardioides sp.
CGCGATCGTCGTGCGGTCCACCGAGGAGATGCTGCGACTGGTCCCCGACGACCTGCGCGAGGCGTCGTACGCGCTCGGCGTACCCAAGTGGCGCACCATCTCGAAGGTGGTGCTCCCCACGTGCATCGGCGGCATCATCACCGGCATCACCCTCGCCACCGCCCGGATCATCGGCGAGACGGCGCCGCTGCTGGTGATCGCCGGC
>DOWL01000092.1:11086-11478 GCA_003519585.1 Nocardioides sp.
GCGCCGCTGCTGGTGATCGCCGGCAAGACCGATTCGGTGAACTTCAACCTGTTCGGGGAGCGGATGACGACCCTGCCGGTCTACATCTACTACTCGTTCACCCAGCCGGGGACGGTGCCGTTCGACGCCCCGCCGGGGACCGACCCGCCGGGCATCGCCCGCGCCTGGGGCGCGGCCCTCGTCCTCATTGTCATCGTGATGGCGCTCAACCTGATCGCGCGCATCATCGGCCGGATCTTCGCAGTCAAGAAGGGCTGAACCAACCCATGGCCAAGAGCATCGACGTCTCCGACCTCGACATCTACTACGGCGACTTCAAGGCCGTCGAGGGCGTCAACATGACCATCAAGGCGCGGTCGGTGACCGCGTTCATCGGCCCCTCCGGCTGCGGC
>DOWL01000092.1:11708-11925 GCA_003519585.1 Nocardioides sp.
CCAGATCGGCATGGTCTTCCAGCGCCCCAACCCGTTCCCCACGATGTCGATCTACGACAACGTGCTGGCCGGGAACCGGCTCAACTCAAAGCGGATGAAGAAGGCGACCGCCGACGCGATCGTCGAGAAGTCGCTGCGCGGCGCCAACCTCTGGACCGAGGTCAAGGACCGGCTCAACAAGCCCGGCATGGGCCTCTCCGGTGGTCAGCAGCAGCGG
>DOWL01000092.1:12222-17697 GCA_003519585.1 Nocardioides sp.
CACAACATGCAGCAGGCCGCGCGGGTCTCCGACGACACCGGCTTCTTCAACCTCAAGGCCGCCGGCCAGCCCGGCCACCTGGTGGAGTTCAACAGCACCAAGAAGATGTTCAGCAACCCCGACAACGACGCCACCGAGGCCTACATCTCCGGTCGCTTCGGCTGAGCGTTCGCCGCCGCAGCTTGACCCACGACTGCCCGGGGTGGCGGTGGGTCTTCAACCTGGTTGTGGTCGTGGCTGGTTGAAAGGTCACCGCCCCCCTGGCCCGCGCCGGGGGCGGTCTGGGCGGCGGTGGGTAATCAACCTCGTTGGCGCCGCCGGTGGTTGATAGGTCACCGCTGCCTGGAGCCGACCGACACCGAGCAAGGCAGTCATCGACTGGATCGGCACGGTTCGCCCCTCGTTCACCGAGACGTCGGCCGACGCCACCAGGCTGCAGCCACCTCGTTCACCGCTGGCTCGGCAGCCTCACCTCTTCAGGGGAACCCACGTGCACCGACCACAGCGTCGTCGTCCAGTCCTGTCCTACCTGGCTGCAGCGGCGATCGCCGTCGCCGGCCTCGCGGCGTTCGCGCCGTCCGCGCAGGCGGCCGACAGTGACATCAAGATCAACGAGGTCGAGTCGAACGGCGGGACGCCGGGCGACTGGATCGAGGTGATCAACACCGGCTCGTCGCCGGTCGACATCAGTGGGTTCGGGGTCCTCGACAACGACGCCACGCACGCGAAGGTGCTGGCGCCGGCGGGCACGACGCTGGCGCCGGGTGCGTTCTACGTCTTCGACACCGAGGTGAGCTTCGGCCTCGGCGGTGCGGACAGCGCGACGCTGTACGCCGCGGACGGGACGACGCAGCTCGACAGCTACAACTGGACGGCGCACGCTGCGAGCACCTACGGCCGCTGCCCCGACGGGACCGGCGCCTTCGGCGACACCGCGTCGACGCGTGGCGCTCCGAACTCCTGCACCCCGCCGCCCCCCACCTCGGTCAAGCTCAACGAGCTCGAGTCCGACGGTGGTACGCCGGGCGACTGGGTGGAGCTGAAGAACACCGGCTCCAGCCCGGTCGACATCTCCGGGCTCAAGCTGAAGGACGGCGACGACACCCACGCGTTCTTCACCGTCCCCGCCGCCACCACCCTCGCCGCGGGTGCGTACTACGTGGCCGACGTCGACCCGATCTTCGGCTTGGGCAGTGCGGACTCGATCAGGCTCTTCGCGATCGACGGCACGACGGTGCTCGACAGCTACACCTGGGCCGCGCACGCCACGACGTCGTACGGCCGCTGCCCCGACGGCACCGGCAGCTTCATCACCACCCAGGTCGTCACCCGCGGCGCGCTCAACAACTGCCCGGGCGACATCATCGCGAGCCCGTGGCCCGGTGGTGCCGACGTCGCCACCGTGGACGACCCCGCGCTGGCCACGTCGAACATGAGCGGCCTCTACTACCAGGGCACCGGCACCGGCGACCCCGGCACGCTGTGGGCGGTCCGCAACGGCGGCCCCGAGGCGCTGTACAAGCTCGCCAAGAGCGGCAGCAGCTGGCTCCCGGAGGCCGGGTGGACGGCCGGCAAGCAGCTGCGCTACCCGAGCGGCACCGGGCAGCCGGACGCCGAGGGGGTGACCTTCACCGGTACGCCGGCCGACGGGGTGTTCGTGTCCACCGAGCGTGACAACGCCGCCAACACCGTGAGCCGGCCCGCGATCCTGCGGTTCGACCCGAACGCCGCCGGCACGGAGTTGACCGCCACCGGCGACTGGAACCTCACCGCCGACCTGCCCGCGCTCGGCCCGAACCTCGGGCTCGAGGGCATCGCCTGGGTGCCCGACAGCTACCTGACCGCACGCGGGTTCCTGACGTCCGGCGGGACGCCGTACAACCCCGCCGACTACCCGAACCACGGCACCGGCCTGTTCCTCGTCGGCGTCGAGCAGAACGGCATGGTCTACGCCTACGCGCTGGATCTCACCGGCAGCGGCTTCACCCGGGTGGCCAGCTTTGCGAGCGGCTTCCCCAGCGTGATGGAGCTCAGCTTCGAGCAGGAGACCCAGCAGCTCTGGGTGGTCTGCGACGACACCTGCCAGGGTCGTACGGCGCGCTTCGACGTCGACACCGCGGCCGGGGCCTCGCAGGGCACGTTCGTGCCGGTGGAGTACTACGAGCGTCCGTCCGGTATGGCCAACCTCAACAACGAGGGGTTCACCACGGCCCCGCGCAGCGAGTGCTCGGGTGGGCTGAAGCCGGCGTTCTGGTCCGACGACAACGACACCGGCGGTAACTCGCTGCGTGAAGGCACGGTCACCTGCCAGGACCGGGAGGTCCAGCCGGTCACGTTCACGAGCACGGCGCCCGTGAACCCGACGGTCGGCCAGAGCTATACCCCGGCCGCCACCGGCGGAGCGTCGGGCAACGCCGTCGTGATCAGCGTCGCGTCGTCGTCCGCCTCGGTATGCTCCATCGCCGCAGGTGTGGTCGCCTTCAACCAGCCCGGCAGTTGCGTGGTCCAGGCCGACCAGGCCGGCGACGAGGACTTCACACCCGGGACGGCGCAGCAGTCGATCACGGTGGTCGCCCGTCCGGTGCCGACGATCACTGCGACTCTCTCGTCGGCACAGCCGGTGTCGGCGGCGGGTTGGTACCGCACCCGGGTCAAGATCAGCTTCACCTGTACGCCGAACGGCTCGCCGTTGGTCGGGCGCTGCCCGGCAGCGGTCGTGCTGACCCGATCGGGTGCTGACCAGATCGTGACCCGCACGATCACTGCGCGCGACGGTGGCAACGCGACCGTGACCGTCTCGGTCGACATCGACCTGGTCGCGCCGAAGGTGAGCATCGCCGGCGTCACGGCGGGTAGGACCTACTCGGCGCCGCAGCAGCCGATCTGCGTCGGCAGCGACGCGCTGTCCGGACTGGCGAGCTGCCAGGTGTCGCAGCGGCAGCAGGGCGACCGGTACGTCGTCACGGCGGTCGCGACCGACCGCGCCGGCAACGTCAAGGTCGCCACGCTGACCTACCGGGTCCGGCCGTAGTGGCGTAGTCCCCACCGCACCACGGAAGGCCCCCTCGCGAGCACGCGAGGGGGCCCTTCGGTGTTGAGTGCGCACGGTTCCGCCGCGGGATCGGCTGAGAGCGAACCGTCCCGGGCCCGCGCCGTCCAACCGGGTTACGGTCCCTGCGCAGGTCGTGATGCGCCATGACCTTTGACCGATCCGCCTTCCGGCAAAGGAATCCCGTGCACTCACCTCGGCGCAGCTCTGTCCTCGCCCCTGTCGTCGTCGCCTGTCTCGCTGCGTCCGGTCTGGCCGCGGCGATGTCGCCCGCCGACGCAGCCGACGGCGACCTGCCCTGGCCGGGTGGCCAGGCGGTCACCACCGTCGACGAGGTCGGACTGTCGAGCGACAACCTGAGCGGTCTCTACTACGAGGGCACCGGCAACGCCGACACCGGCACGCTGTGGGCGGTGCAGAACGGGCCGGCGATCCTGTTCAAGCTCAAAGAGAGCGACGGCCTCTGGACCTCACAGCGCGACGAGCTCGTCGACCCGGATTGGGCCGGCGGCAAGCAGTTGCTCTACAAAGGTGGCGACGGCAACGGCTATGGCGTCCCCGACGCCGAAGGGCTCACCTTCACCGACCGGCCAGCCGACGGCGTTTTCGTTGCGACAGAGCGCAACGACTCCGGGGCGGCAAGCAAGATCCCCAGGCCGGCGATCCTGCGGTTCGACCCGACCGGAACCGGAGAGCAGTTGGTCGCCACCGGCGACTGGAATCTGACTGCCGACATCCTCTCCGACTGGCCGCTGGGTGCCCCTCCCCTCGACCCCAACGAGGGCATCGAGGCGATCGCCTGGGTTCCCGACAGCTACCTGACAGACACGAGGTTCATGACCGACGCCGGTACGGTGTACGACCCGACCGACTACTACGGCGACAACCACGGCAACGGGCTGTTCTTCGTCGGGCTCGAGCAGACTGGCAAGGTCTACGCCTATGCGCTCGATCTCAAGGGGACGTCGTACCAGCGCGTGACCAGTTTCGACAGCGGCTTCTCCAAAGTCATGGAGTTGCACTTCGAGGAGCAGACACAGCAGCTCTGGGCGGTCTGCGACAACACCTGCGAGGGACGCACGGCTCGCTTGGCGGTCGACACGACAGAAGGCTCGCCGACGGCAGGCACCTTCGTCCCAGTCGCCCACTACCTGAGGCCGACCGGGATGGACAACCTCAACAACGAGGGGTTCACCACGACGCCGGCGAGCGAGTGCTCCGGCGGCGTGAAGCCGGTGTTCTGGGCCGAGGACGGAGACACCGGAGACCACTCGCTGCGGCAGGGCACGCTGCGGTGTGGCCCGGACGGACCGGAACCGGTGGAGCAGGTGATCACCTTCACGACCGCGGCACCGGCCAGCCCGGTCGTCGGCCAGACCTACAACCCGGCCGCGACCGGCGGCCCCTCTGGTAACCCAGTCGTCTTCAGCATCACCACTCGATCGTCCGAGGTCTGCTCGTTCACTGGGGCGGTAGTCACCTTCGATCACGTCGGCACCTGCGTGGTCCAGGCCGATCAGGCCGGCAACGAGCAGTACGGCGCCGGCTTCGCCAGCCAGTCGATCACCGTGGCCAAGGCCGCCACCACCACGGTGCCGACCGCGAGCACGACCAAGCTCGAAGCAGTGGTCAAGGTGACCGCGCCGGGAGTCGGTACGCCGACCGGTTCGGTCGCCTTCACTGTCGACGGCGCGTCGGTCGGCAGTGCGCCCCTGGTGGGCGACACCGCCACCTTGAACTACAAGGTCGCCCGCGACGGGAAGAACCACACCGTGACCGCGGTCTACGCGGGCACGGCCGACCTCGCCGGCTCGACCGCCTCCACGAGCGTCACCGGCCCGAGCGATCCGGTCATCACCGCCACCGTCGGCTCGATTCGCCCGCGGTCCGCGTCAGGCTGGTACTCCGCACCGGTGGAGGTCACCTTCACCTGCACGCCGCGCGGCTCGGCACTGGTCGGCGCGTGCCCGACGCCGGTCCTGCTCTCGACCTCGGGCGCCGACCAGAGCGTGACCCGCAGCATCACCGCTGCCGACGGCGGCACCGCCTCTGTCACGATCGGCGACCTCGACCTCGACCTGGTCGCACCGACCGCCACCATCGGTGGAGTAAAGGCCGGCAAGACCTACCGCAAGAAGCAGAAGCCCACCTGTCAGGGCGTCGACGTGCTCTCCGGACTCCAGAGCTGCACCGTCACCCAGGTCAAGCGCGGTCGGAAGTTCGTAGTCAACGCCACCGCCACCGACAAGGCCGGCAACGTCAACTTCGCGACCGTGACGTACAAGGTGCGCAAGCAGCGGTAGCCGCCGAACGGTGGTTGAGCCGCGAGCGCCAGCTGCGAGCGTGTCGAAACCCCGCTGGTCGTACCTCAGCCACCGTCGGGGTCAGGGAGCGCGACGCCGCAGGGCGGCTCGGGACCGACGGGG
>DOWL01000092.1:17821-18829 GCA_003519585.1 Nocardioides sp.
AGGGCGGCTCGGGACCGACGGGGAGGCCGGGGAACGCCTGCTCCCGCGTGGCGGTCGGCGCCTCCGGCGGCTCCACGCCCTTCATCGGGGGG
Organism: Nocardioides sp.; assembly: GCA_003519585.1. Lineage (GTDB taxonomy): Bacteria > Actinomycetota > Actinomycetes > Propionibacteriales > Nocardioidaceae > Nocardioides. The sequence goes on from DOWL01000092.1 coordinate 17,914, forward strand.
AACGGCTGGATCTGGCGGTCGCCGTTGCGGTCGGTCCAGACGATGGCGAGGATCGGGCGATGCGCGCGGTCGAGCAGCCACTCCTCGCGGCGCCGCAGCCCGCAGCGCAAACAGGCGTCGTCCATCCACTGGTGGGCACGCGCCATCCCAGCCCCCATCGTCATGCACTCGTCGGCCGCGAGATCCCCCACGACGTCGCTGGCCGAGGGGAACGCTAGGGACGTCCGGCGAACGGACGGCGACGCGCGCCCGTCCGGACGGCACGCGCACGTACATCCGCGTGAACGTTGCGGAAACGGCCGGATGCGGCCCGAGTGGAGGCATGGCCCGAACGGGTCAGCTGTCGGCTTGTTCGAGTAGCCCGTTCGGCGAACTGGCGCGGTGTGTTCCGCGCCCGTTCACCTGAGCCGGCCGGTTCGTTACTGCGAGCTATCAACACTTCCGGTCGGGGGGACGGGGTTCCGTCGCCCTGCCCACACCTCGGACGAGCACGGAAAGCACGCGTTGACCACCATCCCGACCCAAGAGGTCACAGGCGCAGAGGTCCGGCCTCGCCGGATCTCCCGAGCCTCGACCGGCGCCGACGCAATCTTCGCGTGGGGCGCCCGGGCTGTTGGCGCCTCGGTGCTGGTGATCACCGGCGGTGTCGGCCTGTTCCTCGGCTACCAGGCGTACCCGACGCTCAAGCGCTACGGCCTCGGCTTCTTCACCGAGACCCAGTGGCAGCCAGACCAGGACGTGATCGGCATCGCCGCCGTACTCGTCGGGACCGTGTCGGTGGCGATGGTGGCGATGTTCTTCGCCTTCCCGCTCGCGCTGGCCACCGCGCTCTACATCAGCGAGTACGCACCGGAGCGGATCAAGGCGACCCTGGTCGCACTGATCGACCTGATGGCCGCGGTGCCGTCGATCGTCT
>DOWL01000092.1:18895-27964 GCA_003519585.1 Nocardioides sp.
TGGCCGCGGTGCCGTCGATCGTCTACGGCCTCTGGGGCTTCTTCCTGGTCATGCCGCACGCCGCGGAGCTGGCTCTGTGGCTGCAGCAGCACTTCGGCTGGATCCCGTTCTTCGACGTCAAGGACACCAACCCGGACGCCGCGGTGTGGGATGCCACGCGCTACACCGCGAGTGCGTTCTGCGCCGGCATCGCGGTGTCGATGATGGTGATGCCGATGGCCTGCGCGGTGATGCGCCAGGTCTTCTCGCAGACCCCGCCCGGTGAGAAGGAGGCCGCGCTCGCCCTCGGTGCCACCAAGTGGGGCATGGTCACCTCGGTCGTGCTGCCGTTCGGCCGCGGCGGCATCATCGGCGGCACCATGCTCGGCCTGGGCCGCGCGCTGGGCGAGACCATCGCGGTCGTCCTCATCGTCTCGCCCGCCTTCGAGATCAAGCCGCGCATCCTCGAGGTCGGCACCACCACCGTGAGCTCGCTGATCGCAGGCCGGTTCGGTGAGGCCAGCGCCTCGCAGCTCTCGGCATTGCTGGCCGCCGGCTTCGTGCTGTTCCTCATCACCCTCGTGGTCAACACGATCGCCGCGGTCGTCGTCAACCGCAGCCGGTCCGGGGTTGGGGTCGACTGATGACGGTCACCCAACCCCCGACGTACGACGTCTCGCCGCCACCGGCGACGGTCCTCCCGTCGTACGACGAGGACGCCGCTCCGGCGGTGCCGCGGCTCGGCCTCGGCCGCCCGAGTCCGGACGAGCGGTTCGCGCGGATCGGGTCGTGGGCGGCCGGACTCGGGCTGGCCTGGGTGGTCACCCAGCGACTGCTACCGCTGGGTGGCCTGCCCTGGTTCCTCATCGCCTGGTTCGTGCTGGGCATCGTGGTCACCGCCGTCACCGCGGCGATGAGCGGCGGCCGCGTCGAGGTGAAGGACCGGGTGGCCGCGGCGGTGATCACCGGGGCCGCGCTGGTGGTCGGCGCGGCGGTCGTGAGCACGCTCGTCTTCGTCGCAGTCCGCGGCTGGAAGCCGTTGCTGCACCTCAACTTCTGGACCGACGACATGAGCGGGGTCGGACCCAAGGACGGGTTCGACCACGGCGGCATCCTGCACGCGATGGCCGGCACCTTCATCGAGCTCGGCATCGCGCTGATCATCACGCTGCCGCTCGGCATCGGCACGGCGGTCTTCATGACCGAAGTCGGCGGCCGGTTCGCGCGGATCGTCCGCACCGTCGTCGAGGCCATGACGGCGCTGCCCTCGATCGTGGCCGGCCTGTTCATCTACACCGTCTTCATCATCGCCTTGGGCTACCCCCGCTCCGGCCTGGCCGCCGCGCTGGCGATCTCGGTGATGATCCTGCCGATCATCGCCCGGGCCGCGGACGTCGTGCTCCGTGTCGTGCCCGGCGGTCTGCGGGAGGCGAGCCTGGCGCTTGGCGCCAGCCGCTGGCGCACGGTCTGGAACGTCGTGCTGCCGACCGCCCGGCCCGGCCTCGCCACCGCGGTGATCCTCGGGGTGGCCCGCGGTGTCGGCGAGACCAGTCCGGTGCTGCTCACCTCGGGTGCTGCGGCGTTCCTGGTCACCAACCCGACCGACGGCGTCATGAACTCGATGCCGCTGTTCATCTACTCCAACGTCCGCAGCGGCGAGCCGGTCGCGATCGAGCGCGCCTTCGCCGCCGCCAGCGCGTTGCTGTTGCTGGTCCTGATCCTGTTCACGATCGCCCGGCTGCTGGCCCGGCCGAGGCGCAGCTCACGGCGCTCGATGGCCAGCCGGTTCCGCGCCCGGCGCCCAGGCTTCCGGCCCGAACAAGAGGAGTTCGCCGTCGACCTCGTGCACGCCGACCCGCTCGTCGGTATGGGTCCGGTCGGCGACGCCGACCCGTACGCCAACCCCTCCAACCGGGAGTCTTCGTGAACCGCGCTCGGATAGTGCTCGCCCTCATCGCCGGAGCGGCCTGCCTGCTCGCGCTGCCCGGGGTGGCCACCGCGGACCGGGGGCAGCCCTCGGTCCGCGAGCGGACGACGTACGCCCAGATCGAGGGCACCGGCTCGACCTGGTCGGAGTTGATCGTCCAGCAGTGGATCGCGGACGTCGACGCCAACGGCATGAAGGTCGTCTACACCGGCGGCGGCTCGTCGAAGGGCCGCAAGGACTTCTCCCAGAACAGCACCGACTTCGCCATCTCCGAGATCCCCTACCAGGGCACCGACGAGCAGGGGAACGCCGACACCAGCAACGGGCGGCCGTACGCCTATCTGCCGATCGTGGCGGGCGGCACGGCGTTCACCTACCAGCTCAAGATCGGCGGGCAGCTGGTCCGCAACCTGCGGCTCTCCGGCGAGACGATCGCCAAGATCTTCACCAACGAGATCACCAACTGGAACGACCCGGCGATCACCAAGGACAACAACGGCCGCGCGTTCCCGTCGCTGCCGATCACGCCGGTGGTGCGCTCGGACGGATCGGGCACGACGGCGCAGTTCACGCTCTGGATGGACAAGCAGTACCCCAGCGTGTGGCGGCCGTTCTTCGGCAAGTCCGGGCTCACGTCGTACTACCCGCGCAAGGGCCGCGCCGTCGGACAGGCCGGCTCCGACCAGGTCATGAACACCATCGCCGGGTTCGCAGGCAACGGGACCATCGGGTACGTCGAGTACTCCTACCCGCTCAACAAGGACTACCCGGTCGTCAAGGTGCTCAACAAGGCGGGCTACTACGTCGAGCCGACGCAGTACAACACCGCGGTCGCGCTCACCAAGGCGCAGATCAACCAGGACCCGAACAGCCCGCTGTACCTCACCCAGATCCTCGACAACGTCTACACGAACTCCGACAAGCGGGCCTACCCGATCTCGTCGTACAGCTACATGATCATCCCGACCGGGCCGACCGACACCCGGATGACGACGGCCAAGCGGCAGACGCTCGCCGACTTCATGTACTACTCGCTCTGCGCCGGCCAGACCAAGGCCGGGCCGTACGGCTACTCGCCGCTCCCGCTCAACCTGGTGCAGGCCGGGTTCGACCAGATCGCCAAGCTCAAGGTGGCCGATCCGGCGGTCGACCTCACCGACCGCGACGTCAAGTCGTGCAACAACCCCACCTTCGACGGCAAGAACCTCTCGAAGAACAAGCTCGCCGAGATCGCGCCTCAGCCGGCTGCTTGTGACAAGGAGGGCGAGGGACCCTGCGGCACCGACACCGGCACCAACAACCCGTCGACCGACGATCCGAACGCACCGGCCAGCCAGGCACCGGCCGGTGGCGGCGGTGGCGGTGACGGAGGTGCCGCGCCGCCGGGCCAGGCGCCCGCCGACACCGGACCGGTCGTCGACCCGGACACCGGCGAGGTCACCACGCCGGCTCCTGACGCCGGAGCGGGTACGACGACCACGACCACCACCGGCGGACAGGCGGCGGACTTCCCGCAGCCGACCGAGCTGGCATCCTCGCGCCCGGCGGACACCGAGACCTTCGGCTGGGTCGCGGCCGCGCTGCTGCTGGCGATCATCCTGCTGCCCGGGCTGATGCTCGCGAACATCCGGCGGCGTCCGCGTCGGGGGGCTGCACCGTGATGCACGCGACCACCCTTCGGACCAGGCTGCGTGCGGCGTTCGCGGTCAGTGGCGCCACGTTGCTCGCGGGCCTCGTGCTCGCGGTGCTCCCGGCCAGCGCCGACCCCGGCAAGCCGGTGCCGCCGGCCGACAACGTGCTCCGGGCCAGCGGCTCGCCGTTCAGCCAGATCAAGACGCTCACTCGCACGTTCGTCAACGACGACGGCACGACCCTCGAGTTCCCTGCCAACACGGTCACGGTCAACGCGTCGCAGACCAAGGATCTCCGGGGACGTCAGCGGATCCTGATCGATTGGACCGGCGCCCAACCGAGCGGCGGGCGCGCCAGCAACCCGTACGGCGAGAACGGCCTCCAACAGGAGTACCCGGTGGTCATTCTCCAGTGCCGCGGCACCGATGACACTGCCCTGCCGGTGGAGCAGCAGGTACGGCCGGAGACCTGCTGGACCGGTTCGGTCGCCCAGCGTTCCCAGATCACCCGGTCCGAAGGTGAAGCGTCGTGGATCCACGACGCCGTCGCCGCACCGGCGGACAAGGAGCGCGTGTCCGGCATGATCCCGTTCCCGGGCAAGGACGTCTGCCCGACTGCGGACGCCGAGGGCTTGTGGACGCACCTGACCCCCTTCGTGGCTGCGTCCGGGAAGGTGTACGCCGCGTGCGACGGCCAGAACATGCCGCCCGAGGCGGCGGTCGGCGCCGCATTTCCTCCGGCTGAGATCGCGGCGTACAGCGACGAGAACGGCGAGGGCAGTGTCCAGTTCGAGGTGCGCAGCGACGTCGAGAACGAGTCGCTGGGCTGCAACCACAAGGTCGCGTGCACGATCGAAGTGATCCCGATCAACGGGATCTCCTGTGACCAGCCCACGTCCCCGCAGACAGTCAGCGACGCTGCGTGCCGCAAGGGCGGGCGATTCCCGGCCGGCTCAAGCAACTTCGCCAACGACGGTGCCGACCAGGCGGTGGCGCCAGCACTGTGGTGGTCCGCATCGAACTGGGCCAACCGGATCGCGATCCCCATCACCTTCGGGTTGCCGCCGGACACCTGCGATGTCCTCGACCCCCGGCCGCCCACGGGCTTCTACGGCTCTGAGCTGATGGCCCAGGCCGCGCTCCAGTGGGCGCCGGCGTACTGCCTGAACAAGAAGCGGTTCAAGTTCCAGCTCAACCAGATGTCCGACGCCGCGGGCTGGAACCTCATGGAGAGTGGCGGGGGCCCGGCCGCGTTCGTGTCCTCGGCGCACAAGCGGCGTGGGTCCGATCCGGTCGGCTATGCGCCCACTGCAGTGACCGGCTTCGCGATTGGCTACAACGTCGACCTGCCCGACAACAACGGCGAGTTCGCGGACCTCAGGCTGAACCCGCGCCTGGTCGCCAAGCTGCTCACCCAGTCCTACCTCGGCTCCGACCTCGGCCGTGGGCACCCCGGCATCGAGACGAACCCGCTCGGCATCATGACTGATCCCGAGTTCATCGCGCTCAACCCCGGGCTGAGCCAGAACGCGCAAGAGGCTGGCGCCGCACTGCTCTCCTTGTCCCACGAGTCCGACGTGATCGAGCAGCTCACGGACTGGATCGTCCATGACCACGACGCGATGGACTTCGTCAACGGCAAGGCCGACCCGTGGGGGATGAAGGTCAATCCGTCGTACAAGAAGATCAAGTTGCCGCGCTCGGAGTGGCCGCTGCTGGACACCTACATCCCGCAGACCCAGAACAGCTGCCGCCAGGCGAACCCCGACGTCTACTTCTCCCAGCTAGCGGCACCGGTCACCACCCTGCGCAAGGTGTCCGACGCGCTGCTCGACGCATGGCCCAACGTGCAGACCCGGTGCGATGCCGATCTCGCGACGCAGAGCTACAAGCTGGGCCGCATCGACCGCCAGCCATATGGCTCTCGCTTCATGCTCGGCGTGGTGAGCCTTGGCGACGCGGCTCGCTTCGGGATCCGGACCGCGGCGCTCCAGACGAAGAAGGGCACCTTCGTGGCGCCCGACGAGGACTCGCTCGCGGCGGCCGTCGAGCTGATGGAGCCGCAGCAGTCCAGCGGCGCCGGCAACGGCAGCAAGGGGGACGGCGGCAAGGGGGAGGGCGGCAAGGGAGACGGCGGCAAGGGGGGGAACCGCGCCGACTTGGCCCGGGTGGTCGAGGAGGTCCTCGCCAAGCCCCAGAGCGGCGGCGACGTCGATCTGTCCCACGTCGGCAAGCCGTTCGTGCTCGACCAGGGCGACGTGCGCCGCTCGCGTACGGCGTACCCGGGCACGATGGTCGTCTACACCGCGGCGAAGTTGCAGAACCTCGCGCAGGACGACGCCGACAAGGTCGCGCAGTTCATCCGCACCGCCACCACCGAGGGCCAGAAGGAGGGGGCAGGCAACGGCCAGCTCCCGGCCGGCTTCGTGCCCCTCACCGCGAAGGGCTCGACCGCCGCGCTCTACGCCTCGGCGCAAGAGGTCGCAGACGCCGTGGAGGCCCAGACCTCCAAGCCGACCGAGAGTCCTTCTCCCTCCGCCACTGCGAACCCGACGTTGCCTCCGGGGGACGGCGGGATCGAGCTTCCAGACGCTCCCCCCGTCGACCTCCCCAGCGAGGCGCCGAGCGCCGCCCCGAGCGCCTCGCCGACGACAGCGCCCGAGCCGCTGGCGATGCCGCAGACCGAGGCGGTCAGCTCCGAGTTGGGCGACCGTGCAGTGCCGGTGCTGCTCGTCCTGGGACTGATCGGCCTCGCGCTCACGAGTCTCGTGCGGTACTTCACCCGCGGCGCCCAGGGACCACCTCGATGACCGCGACCCTGCCGGACCGGGACGCCGACGTGGCCTCACCTCCGGCACCCGAGCCGAACCCGGCGCCGGCCGCTCGCCCGACGCGCGCGCCGGAGCCCCGCCTGCCTCGGCGGGGCGACGACCTGTGGACCGTCGTCTCGACCACGGGGACGATGGTGGCGATCGTCTGCCTCTGGGTGGTCGGTCAGATGCTGTTCCTGAGCAGCTTCTCGCAGGCTCGCTCGCAGGACCTGCTCTACGACGAGTTCCGCACCGCCATCGCCGGCGACCCCAACATCGTGCCGCCGATCGGGCCGACCGTACCCGTCGGCGATCCGGTCGCCCTGCTGACGATCCCGCGGATCGGGGTCTCGCAGGTGGTCGTCGAGGGGACCGCCTCCGGCGACACGCTCGCCGGCCCGGGCCACCTCCGCAAGACCGTGCTCCCCGGCCAGGCCGGCACCTCGGTCGTGGTGGGCCGCAGCGCGACGTACGGCGCGCCGTTCCGCGACCTCGGCGACCTGCGCCCCGGCGACGACCTGAGCGTGGTGATGGCCCAGGGCGAGGTCGACTTCAAGGTGGTCAACGTCCGGCGCGCCGGCGACCCGTACTCCCAACCGCTGCCCGCCGGTGGCGCCCGACTCGTGCTCGTCACGGCAGAGGGCTCCGGCCCGCTCGCCTCCCTCACCCCCGGGTCGGTGGTCTACGTCGACGCCGATGCACCCAAGGGGTTCATCCCACCGTCCGGCCTGCCCGCGACGGTCCCAGAGCCGGAGCAGGTCATGCACAGCGACCACGGAGCCTTACCGCTCCTGGCGCTGCACCTGGCCCTGCTCCTGGCGGTGATCCTCGGGGTCGTCGCCGCCCGTCAGCGCTGGTCCGCCCCGCTGGTCTGGATCCTCACCACTCCGATCGCCGTGGCCCTCGCGTGGTCCACGACCGACGTGGTGATGCGACTCCTGCCCAACGTGGTCTGACCGGCGCAGCTCCGCCCCAACCGCACTACCTGCATCACCCCTGCACCACCCATCGGCCGCTCGCGGCCTCATCCATGGAGAGAGAACAGATGCACGTACGCAAGCTCCTCGCCGGCCTAGGCGCCTCTGCGGTGGCCCTGTCGGTGCTGGCCCTGACGGCCTCCCCTGCCTCCGCGGTCTACGAACCGCACCCCGACGACACCGGCTCAGGGACGCCGGTCGCCGCCCAGCTGATCGGAGTGGGATCCGACACGACGCAACACGCCGTCAAGGTGGTCGCGGATGCCTACAACCTGACCTCGCCACCCGCGACGATCTGGACCTGGGCCGCGTGCTTGACGCCCACGACGTGCGGCACCGTCCAACTGCCGAGCGGCGACATCAACCGTCCCAATGGATCAGGGGCCGGCAAGACCCTCCTGTACGGCGCCGCCAACAACACCGACATCGACTTCGCCCGCTCCTCTTCGGCCAATAACGCGGCCGAGACCGCGGCCGGCCTGCAGATGTTCCCGTTCGGGCTGGACACACTCGTGATGGCCGTGTCGGGCAACGTGACCTCGCACGCGCCGGCGGGGTTGACGCCCGCCCAGATCGTCGCCATCTACAAGGGCGACATCACGAACTGGAGCCAGATTCCGGGCGGCACCGCCGGAACCATCCACCCCAAGACGCCGCAGCCGGGATCGGGCACCCGTTCCTTCTGGGACGCGCAGTTGACCGCGATGAACGGCGGGGTGGCCGTGGTCTACGGCGCCGGGGTCCAGGAGGTCCAGGAGCACGACGACACCGACATCAAGAACGATGCCGACGCCATCGCGCCGTTCTCGGCGGGACGTGCCGGGCTCCTCGGCTCGACCCTGCGACTCGAGTCGGGCTGGTCGGCCAACCGGGCGGTGTACAACGTCGTGCGCGGTGCCGACGTTGCCAAGCCGGAGGTTCTCGCGGCGTTCGGCAGCAACGGCTACTTCTGCTCTGCTGCCGCCAAGCCACTGATCGAGCAGTCCGGGTTCAAGCAGCTGTTCACCCCGTCGAAGGGCGGCGTCTGCGGTGCCGCGACGCAGACGGCGACCAGCAACTTCGTCGTCGCCGAGGTGCCCACCACGACGACGGTGACCGTGACCAGTGCCAGCGCCTCGTCTGCCCGGATCAGCGCGGCCGTGACCGGTTCGACCGCGCCGAGTGGCACGGTGGCCTTCTTCGAGGGCAGCACCCAGATCGCCACCGGCGTTCCGCTGACCTCGGGTGCCGCGGTGCGCGTCCAGAACGCCAGCCCGGGCTCGCACACCTACCGCGCCGTCTTCACCCCGGCCGCCAACTCGCCGTTCCTCGCCTCCGAGGGCACCGGCACCGGCACCGTGGAGAAGGCCGTCTCGACGATCAAGTCGTCGTTCCCCAAGACGGTGAAGTTCGGCAAGAAGGCCAAGGGAACGGTGACCGTGACCCTCAGCGGCTCCTCGTCGAAGGCCACTGGCAAGGTCACGATCAAGGAGGGCAAAAAGGTCGTCGGCACGGGCACCCTGTCGAACGGCAAGGTGAAGATCACGCTCAAGAAGCTCTCGCCCGGCAAGCACAAGCTGACCATCTCCTGGCCGGGTGACGCCAACGGCAACGCCAGCGAGGTGAAGATCAAGATCAAGGGCCTCCCGAAGCCCAAGCCCAAGAACTAACTCTCCGCCCCTGCGCCGGGCTCGGGTGGAGACACCTCTCCCGTGCCCACCCGGGCCCGGCGTACCCCCCACTCAGTCACACCGTCCGACAGCTTA
>DOWL01000092.1:28061-28303 GCA_003519585.1 Nocardioides sp.
CAGTCACACCGTCCGACAGCTTGGAAGGCGACCATGACCGCCACACCCCCGCAGGAGACCGACCTGCTGCCCGCCGTACCCGCGAATCCCGACGGGGGAGCCGGCAAGCCTGGGTTGGCCGAGCTGCGCGCGGTCGACATCACGGCCTGGTTCGGTCAGCACAAGGTCCTCGACCGGGTCTCGCTGACCATGCCCGCCGGCGGCATCACCGCACTGATCGGGCCGTCGGGGTGCGGCAAGTC
>DOWL01000092.1:28470-28646 GCA_003519585.1 Nocardioides sp.
CCGTCGGGGTGCGGCAAGTCGACGTTCCTGCGGATCCTCAACCGGATGCACGAACTGGTGCCCTCGGCGGCCCTAGCGGGCGAGGTGCTGCTGGACGGCGCCGACATCTACGACCCGCAGAAGAAGCTGATCGACGCGCGGCGCGCGATCGGTATGGTCTTCCAGAAGCCCAACCC
>DOWL01000144.1:0-4526 GCA_003519585.1 Nocardioides sp.
TCAACCCGCCCACGAGACCGCAGCAAGGGCACCCACGCTTGACGGCCCCGGGCGGCGTCAGACACTCGGGAATCGGGTTGCCGCACCTAACCACACCCGAAGGTCGGGCGAAACGGCAGGCACGCACATCACGAAAGGCCAGCCAACCGATAGGCGACCAGGCTGCCGGCGACGGCGACGTTGAGGCTGGCGCCCCAGCCCACCATCGGGATCTCGACGCATTCGTCGACGGTGGCGAGGACCTCGTCGGGGACTCCGAGGAGTTCGTGGCCCAGCAGCAGGACCGTCGAGCGACGGGCAGGCTCGAGCCGGGTCAACGGTGTCGCGCCGTCTGCAAGTTCCACCGCGACGATCCGTCGACCCGCCTCGCGCTGCGTCTCGAGCCAGCCTTCCTTGGTAGGCGCTACCCAGTGGATGCACGGTCGCCGTCCGCGGAGCGTGTCACCGAGCTGGAGCGCATCTCGGTAGTGCGCTGTGCGCGGAACCGCGAGGCAGGACCCGATGGCGTCACAGGTCCGGAGCATCGTGCCCAGGTTGGCCCCGTACGCAACCCACAGCGGCGCGACGATGAGCTGGTCCCAGCAGCCGTGCTGTCCGCGGCGTCGCCGCGCTCGCAGTTCGTGGGGCTTGGTCCGGGCGCCGGTCACGGGCGCGTCGTGTGCATCTCCGAGCTGTTCATTCAGTGACGCCTTTCAGCGGCGGCGCCGGTCCATCGACGGAAGGTGATCGAGGTGGTCAGTTGCGCGAGCTCACGGAGTTGCGGTGCCGCCTGCCCCGCGCGGACGTTGCAGCGTTGAAGGTGAGCTCGGCCGGCCAGGTGAAGCTGAGCGAGTCCCCGCGAGCGAGGGCGCGCCACTGCTCGGAGACCTGGCCCATGCGGCGTACGGCGCCCGCAAGCGTCTCCTCGTCAAGGTCGTGGTCGACGTGTCGGGTCTGGCCGTTGATCCGGCCGGTGCTGCGCTGCCAGGTGTCGACCGTGAGCACGACGAGGTCCTCCGAACGCGCCATGTCGCTGCGCCCGACCGTACCGATCCGCTCGACGCGTCGCTGGTACCGCAGCGACCGATCCTCCGGCGCGGGAGTGAAGATGCCGCCACCGCCGGCCGCGAGCTGGCCCCACACCCCCAGGCCGATCCGGAAGTACTCCTCCACGACGTAGTGGGCCAGGTCGTGCGGCATCAGGTCGTCGTAGCCGGGAGCGAACCGCGGCAGCAGGGGCGGGCCATGCTGGCGATCGATGGTGATGCGGTAGCGCTTCGCATCGACCTTCGTGAACCACACGAACATCCCGCCACCGTAAGCACGCCGGCGCCCGCAAGCACGCGGTTTTCGGGTGCCACACTGACGACATGGCCGGGAACGTGTCGACGCCGGGCGCCACGGTCACGAGCCGGGCGCTCGCCCTGGTCGGCGCCTTCGACGAAGAGCACCGGCGGCTCACCCTCACCGAGCTCGCCCAGCGAGCGGGGCTGCCGCTGCCGACCGCGCACCGTCTGATGGGCGAGCTCGTGGAGTGGGGTGCGCTGAGGCGGACCTCGGCCGGCGACTACGTGATCGGCCGCCGGCTATGGGACATCGGACTGCTCGCACCTCACAACGCCGGCCTGGTGGAGCTGGCCTCGCCGTACCTCCACGACCTGTACGGCGCCACGCTCGCGACCGTGCATCTGGCGGTGCGCGAGGGCAGCGAGGTGCTGTACGTCGACCGGCTGCGCGGCAGCACCTCGGTGCCGATCGTGAGCACGGTGGGCAGCCGGTTGCCGATGCATGCGACCGGCGTGGGCAAGGTGCTGCTGGCGCACGCGCCCGCGGACGTGCAGCAAGCCGTCCTCGCGGACCTGACCCGCATCACGCCGTACACCATCACCCAGCCAGGCACCCTCCAACGCCAACTGGCCGCCGCGTTGCGCGACGACCATGCCACCACCGTCGAGGAGATGAGCCTGGGTGCCTGCTCGGTCGGCGTACCCGTGCGCCGGGGCCATGAGGTGGTCGCGGCGCTCGGCATCGTGGTGCCCTCGCTCAAGCGCGACAAGGCGCGACTGGTCTCGGCGCTCCACGTCGCCGCACGCGGGATCGGCCGGGCGATCTCATGAAGGCAGGATGAAATTCGTGGGTCGGGTGCAGGCTGGATCACGTGCGCGTGCTGCTGGCTGAGGACGACCTCCGCCTCGCCAGCCTGCTGGAGCAGTCGCTGACCGAGGCCGGATGGGAGGTCGAGGTCGTCCACGACGGCCGGGCGGCGTACGGCCGAGCGCTCCCCGACGGGCTGCCCTACGACGTGCTTCTCCTCGACTGGATGCTGCCCGAGCTCGACGGGGTGACCGTGTGCCGGAGGTTGCGCGGCCTAGGTGTGACGACGCCGGTGTTGATGCTCACGGCACGCGGCCAGATCCAGGATCGGATCCACGGACTGGATTCCGGCGCGGACGACTACCTCGCGAAGCCGTTCGATCTCGACGAGCTCCTCGCCCGACTGAGAGCCCTGCACCGGCGCGCGACGTACGACGACCTCGACGTGATCGCGGTAGGTGACCTGGTGGTCGACGCGGGGTCACGGCGGGTGCGCCGCGGCGGGACCGAGATCGCGCTCTCCACGCGCGAGTTCGACATCCTCCGGCTGCTCGCCACCCACGCAGGAAAGGTCGTGTCCCGCTTCACCATCCTCGACGAGGTGTGGGACGGCGAGACCGACCTGCGCAGCAACGTGATCGACGTCCACGTGGCGACCATCCGCAGCAAGATCGACAAACCCTTCGGAACCTCGACGATCACCACTGTCCGCGGCGCCGGCTACCGGCTCGAGCGATGACGCGCCCGGCAAGCCGGCTGCCGCTGCGGATCCGGCTGGTGGCCGGCTACTCGGCGGTCATGCTGGTGCTGCTCACCGCCGCCGGCGCGTTCGTCTACTGGCGGGTGGAGTATGCGCTCGACCGTGGCCTGGACACCGAACTCGCCCAGGCGACCGCGGTGATCAGCCCGCTCGTCGGCCCCGACGGGACGGTCACCTCGCCGGAGTCCGCCGACGCGACCGGGCTCGGTTGGCAGGTCCTCGACGCAGACGGGCAGGTGCTCGACTCCGGCGGGCCGGCCCCGGATCGGCGACTGGTCGGCAGCGCCGGCGTCGAGACCGGGACCTCGGACGTCGGATCCATGCTGCCGGTCTCCGACGCTCCCTATCGGGTCCGGATCAGCGCGCTATCCGGCACGACCGGACCGGCGGCGTACCTCCTGGTCGGCGTCCGCCGTGACCATCGCGACGAGGCACTGCGCGAGTTGCTCGCACAGTTGACCATCGCGGGCCTCGTCGCGCTCGCGATCGCGTCCGCGGTGGGCTACGTCCTGGCGAAGCTGGCGTTGACTCCCGTGGAGCGATATCGGCAACGCGCCGACGAGATCACCGCGACCGAGTCGCCCGGCCTGCGCCTCGACGTACCCGCGAACCGCGACGATGAGGTGACCCGGCTGGGCCACACCCTCAACCGGATGCTCGCTGCACTGCAGGGGTCGCTGGACCGCGAGCGGCAGTTCGTCCAGGACGCGAGCCATGAGCTCCGCACGCCGCTGACGCTGTTGACCTCACGGATCCAGCTGATGCGGCGCCGCGCCCGGAGCGTCGAGGAGCACGAGCAGGCCCTCGACGAACTCGCTGTCGACGTCGCCCGGCTGACCGAGCTCACCGAGCAGCTGCTCGAACTGGACACCCACCGCAGCACGCCCGAACAGGTGACCGATGTGGCCGCCGCCGTCCGCACCGTGGTGGAGCAGTGGCGTCAGTCCGCACCGGACGGTGTGATCCTGACCCGCCTACCGGACGCGCCAGCCCGGGCGCGGATCGGACCGCACGAACTCGAGCGGGTGTTGACCAACCTGCTGCAGAACGCCGCCACCCATGGGCGACCCCCCGTCCGGGTCGAGGTGCGCCGCCTCGGCACCCACGTGGAGCTCGAGGTCACCGATGCCGGGCCGGGCATGCCGCCCGAACTGCTGGCCGTGGCGACCCGGAGGTTCCACCGTGCACCCGAGGCGCGCTCCCGACCAGGAGCCGGATTGGGACTCTCGATCGTGGACGAGCTGGTCACCGCCGCCGGAGGCGAGCTGCGGCTGGCTCCGGCGGCGCCGGGTGGGCTCTCGGTGACGGTCGCGCTGCCGGCCGCCGACTGACTTCATCGTCCCTTCATCCGGGTCTTCCTACGGTGCCTGGCATGGACACTGATCCCACCGTCGACTCTCCTGTCGATGCCGTCGATGCCGTCGACGTCACCAAGCGGTACGGCGATCTCGTCGCCGTCGACCACCTGTCGATGCGAGTCGCTCAGGGCGAGATCTACGGCATCCTCGGCCCCAACGGCGCTGGCAAGACCACCTTTCTGCGGATGTTGTTCGGGCTGATCCGTCCCGACTCAGGAAGCATCCGGCTGTTCGGTCGCACCTGGGCCGAAGCCGGTGTCGACGTGCTGGTCGTCGACACTGCGCACGGGCATTCGCAAGCCGTCCTCGAGCGCGTCGCCTGGATCAAGAAGAAC
>DOWL01000144.1:4759-5534 GCA_003519585.1 Nocardioides sp.
GCGTGGCCGCCAGTCTGCTCCGCGAGCCGCGGCTATTGGTCCTTGACGAGCCCGCCAACGGCCTGGACCCGGGCGGCATCCGGGACATGCGGGCCCTGGTGAAGCGGCTGGCCGGCAGCGGCCTGACCGTCCTGCTCTCCTCGCATCACATGGATGAGGTCGAGGAGATCTGCGACAACGTCACGATCATGAAGCGCGGCGCGGTCGCGTTCCACGGCACGCTGACCGACCTGCGTGCCATGGCCCCCGACCCCGGGCACCGCCTCGGCACCACCGACGACGCGCACGCCCGTCGCATCGCCCGCGAGGCGTACCCCGGGGTGGTCGTCGAGCCGGACCCGGATGGCGGGCTGGTCGCGACCGGCTCGCCAGCACGGCTCTCGGCGTACGTCGCCGACCTGGTCCGGGCGGGCATCGGGTTGCGCGAGTTCACGCCGACTGAGACGCCCCTCGAGGCCCTGTTCTTCATGCTCACCGACGCTGGGACGACCGCTGAGAGGGACGTCGCATGACCACCGGAACGCTGCCTGCCGAGGCCGGCACGACGGTGCCGGCGGTGGCCGCTCGACGACCGGGCCTGCTCGCGGCCCTCCGCTTCGAGACGCTCAAGCTTCGCGCGCAGTTGCGCGCCAAGTGTCTGCTGATCGGCGCGATACTCGTGCCGATCGCTGTCGTGGTCGTGGTGCACAGCCAGCCCCGACCACCCAAGGACACCCTGTTCGGGCGGTTCGCAACCGAGAACGGCTTCGCGATGGCGCTGCTGGTGCTCGGCTTC
>DOWL01000144.1:5593-10991 GCA_003519585.1 Nocardioides sp.
CTGGCGCTGCTGGTGCTCGGCTTCGCCACCCAGTGGGTGCTGCCGCTGCTCACCGCCATCGTGGCCGGGGACATGTTCGCCAGCGAGGACCAGCACGGCACCTGGAAGACGGTGCTCACCCGGTCGACCAGTCGCTCGACGATGTTCTGGGCGAAGACTGCCGTCGCCATCGCGTTCGCCCTCGTCGCCCTGACGCTGCTGGCGGCTTCGACGATCGCGTCGAGCTGGCTGATCGTGGGCCACCAACCGCTCACGGGGCTGTCAGGCCAGACGATTGCGGCCCGCTCCGCGCTCGAGCTCGTCTCGGCCAGCTGGGCCGTGATGGCGCTGCCCATCGTCGGATTCACCTGCCTGGCGCTGCTGTTCTCGGTCTGGTCCCGTAGCGCCGCAGTCGGAATCGCGGCCCCCGTGGTCCTCGGCCTGGTGATGCAACTGGTCGGCGCGCTCGGCGGGATCGAGACGTTGCGCCCCTTCCTGCTCAGTACGCCGTTCGAGGCCTGGCACGGACTGCTCGCCGCGCCGAGGTTCACCGGCCCGCTGCTCGACGCGGTCGTCACCAGCGCCGGCTGGAGCGTCGTCTGTCTGACCGCGGCCTTCCTCATCCTGCGTCGTCGCGACATCACCGGAGGTTGATCAGCATGCGTCGTTTCGTCATCACGGTCGTGGCCGCCCTGGCCGTCGTAGTCGCTGTGAGCGGCGCCGTACTCGCCGGGACCGGCGGCGGCAGCTCGGTCACCCGGGCTCGACTCGAACGTTCCCTTCCGACCGAGTTCGCCCGTCTGTACGCCGACCAGGCGGGGCTCCTCGGTCATCGAGGCGTCACCCCGGCCTCGTTGCAGGCACGGGCGATGTGCGACAAGGGCGGTGCGGTCGAGCCGGATGTCGGTCCCGGAAGCAACTGGATCTGCCTGGTCTCGTGGACCGATCCCAACGTACCCATGCCCCCGGAGGGCTACGGCAAGTTCGAGGTGGACGTCCACAGCAACGGCTGTTTCACGGCCGGCGGGCCGAGCAAGCTCGTGGGATTCCAGACGATCACGGACCGCCGGGGCCGGGAGGTCACCAACCCGGTCTACGAGTTCGACGGCTGCTTCGACCCGAACGGCGACAACACACCGACCGGCAATGAGTTCCCCTCGGTGTTGAACGTCACCACGACCGCGCTGCTCCCCGATGCCGAGCGTAAGGTCTCGCTCCAGCTCAGCTGTGGCACCGGATCAGCTGGCTGCCAGGGCACCGTCTCCGCTGCCGCCGGTGACACCCCGTTGGGCACGGTGCCCTTCGACGTCTCCGAGGAGCTGACCACGAGTCTGCACTTCCCCACGCCCGTGCCACAGCGTGCGCAGAGCGTGACGTTCACGGTCACGACCACGGTCGGTGTCGGCCCCACGAGTCCCGTCACGCTCCCGGTGCCTCCGGCCCGTCCATAGTCATCTCGGGGCATGTTGTCGCAGCGGCCTTGACGGAGACCGCAGGCGGCACGGCCCACGCCAGGACCGCACGCTGGTTCGCGAGGTGTGCGCCCAGCGCACAGGCTCCGTTCAGGGTCGGCCGCTAGCGTGGCGGCAGTGTCTCCGACTGCCTTCAACCAGAAAGCTCAGACCTGTGCTTCGACGATTCCGTCGCCCCACGGCCGCCACCGGCGCCCTCCTGCTCGCTCTCGCGCTCGCCGCGTGCGGGGGTGACGACTCGGGCTCGGCCTCCGACAAGTCGTCGGCCTCCGCGTCGTCCGACTCCTCGGACTCATCCGAGTCGGCGCCTGCGACCGGCGAGCTCGACGAGGTCACCTTCAGCGGCGACGTGGGCAAGGCCCTGACCGCGGAGTGGAAGTCCGAGGTGGCGGTGCCCGAGAAGACCACCGTCACCACCCTGGTCAAGGGTGACGGCGAGGCGATCGCCGACGGCGACACGGTGAGCACCTACCTCTGGCTCGGCAACGGCTCCACCAAGAAGGAGGCCTACAGCGACTACACCAACGGCGCTCCCGAGCAGCTCCCCAACAACGGCCAGCTCGGCGAGGTGTTCACCCAGCTGTTCGCGGGCGCGACGTACGGCTCCCGGGTGGTCGCGGTGACGACCCCGGCCGAGCTGCTCGGTCCCTCGGCCGACGGCAGCTCGCTCGGCATCGGTGCCGACGACAGCCTGGTCGTGGTCGCCGACTTCGTGGAGAAAGCCGCGGTCGCGCCGACGCCGACCGACGACAAGGCGCACGACGCCTCCCCCGACACCCAGCCCAAGGTCGTCGAGAAGGACGGCAAGCCGACCGGCCTCGACTGGACGGGCATCGACGAGCCCGCGCTCGACACCCCGGTCCAGCGGGTCATGCTCAAGGAGGGCACCGGCCCGGCTGTGAAGCCGACCGACACGGTGACCGTCAACTACCTCGGCGAGGTCTACCAGGCCGACAAGCCGTTCGACGAGAGCTACACCGGGGAGCCGCTCACCTCGGCGCTCAGCGGCCTGATCCAGGGCTGGAGCATCGGCCTCGACGGCGTCAAGGTCGGCAGCCGGGTGCTGCTGCAGATCCCGCCGGACTACGGGTACGGCGCGCAGGGCAGTGGCGAGTCGATCCCCGGCAACGCGACGCTGTGGTTCGTCATCGACGTGGTGAGCGTCAAGTAGCGACCAGTAGGCCAGTGGGCCCTAGTACGGTCCTCGGGTGAGTTCGCCCGAGGACCGTACGCCGGACGATCCGCCCGACCCGGACGAGCCGTCCGAACAGACGATCAACCGCAACTGGACCGAGCTGGTCCAGGAGTTGCGCGCGATCCAGGTCGGCGTCCAGGTGCTGGTCGGCTTCCTGCTCGCCCTGCCGTTCACCGACAAGTTCGACACCCTCGACGACGTCGAGAAGGCGGCCTACCTCGTCGTGCTCTCGATCGCGGTGACCGCGTCTGCCGCCGTCCTGGCGCCGATCGCCTACCACCGGATCCTGTTCCGGCGGGGGCTGCGGCCGTGGCTGGTCGACACGGCCAACGCGATTGCGCGGACCGGGCTGGTGCTCGCCGCGCTGGCGACCTGCGGCGTGGTGTTCCTGGCCTTCGACCTCGCGGCCGGTCTCACCGCGGGCGTCGTCGCGTCGGCGGTCGCGCTGGCGGCGTACGCCGCCCTGTGGTTGGTCGTACCCCTGGGCGCCCACGGCCCCAAGGGCTGAGGCAACCTCAGCCCAGTCGTCGGAGTGCGCTCACGTGGCCGAGTTCGAGTTCGTCGAGCGAGCGGACGCCGAGCAGTCGCATGGTCCGTTCGATCTGACCGCTGAGGATCTCGATCGCGCGGTCGACGCCGGGCCGGCCGCCGGCCATCAGGCCGTAGAGGTAGGCACGGCCGACCAGGGTGAACCGGGCGCCGTGCGCGACCGCGGCCACGATGTCCTGACCCGACATGATCCCCGTGTCCAGGTGCACCTCGACCTGGCTCCCGACCTCCTTGACCACCTCCGGGAGCAGGTGGAACGGCACCGGCGCCCGGTCGAGCTGCCGGCCGCCGTGGTTGGACAGCACGATCGCATCCACCCCCGCATCCGCGAGCCGGACCGCATCGGCCACAGTCTGCACCCCCTTGACCGAGATCTTCCCCGGCCACTGGTCCCGGATCCAGGCCAGATCCTCATAGGTCACCGTCGGGTCGAACATCGTGTCCAACAACTCGGCCACCGTCCCCGACCACGCATCGAGCGAGGCGAACGCCAGCGGCTCGGTGGTCAGGAAGTTGAACCACCACGCCGGCCGCGGGATCGCGTTGGCGACCGTCCGCGGCGTCAGGGCCGGCGGGATCGTCATGCCGTTGCGTACGTCGCGCAGCCGTGCCCCCGCGACCGGGACGTCGACGGTGACCAGCAACGTGTCGTACCCCGCCTTGGCCGCCCGGTCGACCAGCGCCATCGACCGGTCGCGGTCCTTCCACATGTAGAGCTGGAACCACTTCCGCGCCCCCGGCGCGGCCGCCGCAACATCCTCGATCGAGGTCGTCCCCATCGTGGAGAGGCAGTAGGGGATCCCCGCCGCCTCCGCCGCGGTCACCCCGGCGACCTCACCCTCGGTCTGCATCATCCGGGTGAACCCGGTCGGTGCGATCCCAAAAGGCAGCGCCGAGGTCTCCCCCAACACCTCCACACGCGTGTCCACCGACGAGACGTCACGCAGGATCGCCGGGTGGAACTCCACATCCGCGAACCCCTGCCGCGCCCGGGCCAGCGACACCTCACCATCGGCCGCACCATCGGTGTAGTCGAAGGCAGCCTTCGGCGTACGCCGCTTCGCGATCCGGCGCAGATCCTCGATCGTCAACGCCCTCGCCAACCGCCGAGCACGCGGAGACAACTCAGGCCGCTTGAACTGGAGCAACGGCGCCAGATCGTGAGCCTTCGGTAGCTGTCTCTTCATCAAGGAGCTCCTGGTGGTGTGGTGGCGGTGCCGAGGCCTTGGATGTTGACGGGTTTGGCCTTGGTGGTGACGATCCGGAGTTTGCCGGAGCTGGCCGACAGGGGTGGCAGGGTCACCACCCGGGTGGCCTTGGGGCCCTTGAGGTTGACCGTGCCGATCAGCTTCTTGCCCAGGTAGATCTTCACCCTCCCAGACGTGGGAGTGGTACCCACGACCAGGGCCAGTGCCTGAGCATCACGGATCTTGGCGGTCAGCACCGCACCCTTGGCGCGGGTGGTCCACGCCTGGCCGAGGTAGGCCCGCGGGGTGCGGACCTTCTTCCACCGCGGCCCGGCCTTCTTCTTCAGCGCCTTCGCACCGGCAGGCACCGTGAACACCACCCGCGCCGGACTCGGATCGGTCCGACCCGCCACGGTGGCGGCGACGGTCAGCAGATGGCTGCCCTGGCCCAGCCCGGTCACCGTGTACGGCGAGCTGCACGGCGTGGCGACCCCGTCCAGGGTGCACACGAACGTCGCCGCTGGTTGACCAGGCTGAACGGGCTGGGCATCGAAGACCACCGTCGTCGAGCTCGCCAGCAGCCACTGACCCGGGCCACCACGCAACACCGTGTCCGGCACCTCACTCGTCGGTGGGGTGGGTGGAGTGGTCGTCGTCGCGCGGGTCACCAACGTGCCGGTGGCTGGTGGGGCGGTGTAGTAGTCACCACCGACCTCGACCCGGAGCTGGTAGCTCGTGTCGACCTCGGCCGAGTAGCTGCACCCCGCGGTGCCCGTGCCCACGCCGACCTGGCTGACTGCGAGGTCGGTGCAGCCGGGCAGGGGTTCCCCGGTGCCGGCATCGAGGAACGAGACCCTGGCGTGGGTCAGGTCACCGAACGAGTTGTCCGCGCCGTCGCTGACCGTGGCCCGCAGCGGCACCTCGACCCGGGTGTCACCGGGTTTGGTCGCGGTGATCTCCGCGGGACCGGCGTACTCGACCACTGCTTCCTCGGCCACCACCGTGACCATCAGGTC
>DOWL01000144.1:11130-11329 GCA_003519585.1 Nocardioides sp.
GCCACCACCGTGACCATCAGGTCGAGCTTCTGGGTGTCCTCACCATCGAAGACCTCCAGGCTCACCGGGTAGTCGCCCGGCTTCACGCCCGCCGTACCGCTCAGGGTCCAGGCGTCGCCGTTGTGGGTCGGCGTGAGCCCCAGGTCGGAGGTCTGTTCCACAGTGATCGGCCCCGCACGGCCGGTGGTCGCGGTGAACT
>DOWL01000144.1:11452-19110 GCA_003519585.1 Nocardioides sp.
GAATACCCGAATGACAGCACGCCCGCTGGTGGGGTGACCACCAACCCGGCCTCCGTCGCGGCCTTGACCGTCACGCCTCCGGACCCGTCACCGACATAGCTGCCACCCACGGCCGCCTCGACGTGGTACGTGACGCCGACCTGACCGATGAACCTGCACGTCGCGGTTCCCACGCCAGCTGTTTCGGTCGCAGTGACCGAGACGCCCCGGCATACGGCCCACTCGGTGTCACCGTCGGAGATCTCGAAGGCCACGGTTGCCTTGGAGATATCCCCCAACGAGCCAGCCTCGTCGTCGGCTTCGGTGACCGTCGCGACCAACGGCACCTCGACCTCGGTCTCACCCGGGCCGGCGACCACCTCGGCCGGACCCACCGCGACCGTGGCCGCCTCAGGGTCGATCGAGACGTTCATCGTCGCGGTCTGGCGCTGCAACCCATCTTTCACCTCGACCTTGACTGGATAGGTACCAGGCGCCGCGGCCGCGGTCCCGGTCAGCGTCCAGGTACCCGGCGCGTCGCCCGGATTGAGCTTGAGCGGCAGGGCGGAATCCACCACCTCGGCCGACCACTCCGGCTCAGACCGGTTCGACGTGGCCGAGAACCCGATCTCGACCGGGTCGGAGTACACAAACCGCAACTCATCGGCTGGGGTGGAAACCTCGAGCCCGGTGTTCGGGTGGACCACGACCACGGTGGTCGTCTCACCGGAGAACAGGCCGCCCACCGTGACCGCCACGTTGTAACGGTGGCCGATCTCGCCGGTGAACGTGCACCCGGCCGTCCCGATCCCGATGGTCGTCGTCGCCTCGACCGTGACGTCCTCACATCCGGTCAGCGAAAGGGGCTCGCCGTTCTCCTGGTCCACGACCGCGAAGCTCACCTTCGCAGTCGAGATGGCTGCCAGCGATGGGTCGACCGCGCTGACGGTGGCCGTCAACGGAACCTGCGCCTCGGTGTCGTCCGGAGCCTCCGCGTAGACCTCGGCCGGCTCCACGGCGACCTGAGCGGGGTACGGCAAGACGGTGATGGTCTGGGAGTTCTGTCCCTCGTAGAAGCCTCGCACGTTCATCTGGACCGTCAGAGTCTGCGGGAGGTTCGGCCGGTACTGACATGACGCCGTCCCCGTGTCCGCCCCGGCTGGTAGCTCCACCTTGGCCTCGCACAGGGTCCGCCCCCCGGCGTTGCTGAAAAGCACGGAGGCCTTACTCAGGTCGCCGGGGGTACCGTCGGACACCTCGGTCACCTTGGCGGCCAGCGTCATCGTCGCTCCGGAGGCCACCTCGGTCTCGCCGGTGTATGCCACGGTCGCGGAATCGGGAAGCACCCGGATGGTGAATCGGTTCGGGTTGGTCTTGGTCTCGGTGCCGTCACTGACCGAAAGGATGTAGGGATAGCTCGACACGGGTCCCTTCGGAGTCCCCTGGAGTCGCCAGGTCGCGGTCTTGCGGTCGGCAGAGATCTCCTGTTTGAGCTCGAGGCCGTCCGGCAGCGTGGCGGGTTCCCATGTCAGGCTCCACTCAGGGTTGGCCTTGCCCGTCGTGGCGGTGACCACGATCGGCTTCCTCTTCACCCCATCGGACTCTTCGAAGTCCGACACCGCATCGGTATACGTCGTATCCATCGGTAGTACGAGGTTGGTCTTGGGATCTCGCTTGACGAACGACCAGGTGACCGCCAGTGGGTCGACCCCTTCGACCACGTGGATCTCCACCTGACCGCGGGCCGGATCGATGTCGTAGTACTGGCCCGGAGCAGTGACCTCCAGGACGATGCTCTGATCCGTGGCCGGCGCGGCCGCCCGATAGTGACAACTGGCCACGCCCTGCTGGTTGAACACTGTCCTACAGAGCAGCTTTGGGGTGCCGGTGCTGACATCGGAGAAGACCAACCCCACCTTGCTCAGGTCGCCGCCCGACATACCCGAGAGGGGATCGTCCTCTCTCACGCTCGCCGTCAACGCCATGTCGAGTTGACCCTGTTTCGCCACCTCGACCTCCTCTGGGCCGGTGAAGCTCAGCTCCGCGCGCTCCTTGGCGACCACGATGGTGGTGGTGGTCCGCACGGTCTGCTTCGTGATCGAGTCGGTGACCTCGATCGAGACCGGATAACTCCCCGGCAGCGCGCTTACCGTGCCTCGGATCCGCCAGCCGGCTCGACTAGGCCGCACCCCGGCACCGGTGGAATAGGCCCTGTCCAGGCGCAGCCCGGCCGGCAATCCGGTCACCTGCCTGGTCAACTGCGAGGCATCCGCCCCCCCGGACGTGACCGAGAAACCCGGCTCCTGGGTCACCAGGTCGGAGTACTGGACATCGACCCGCGCCGGCAATCCAGGACCGTCGAACCGCAACGGCTCGGGCTCCAGACCGACCGTCTGAGTCACCGACGCGACCAACTGGACCGGCCCGAGCAGACCGGAAGGGATGTTGTCGTCGGTCAGTGCGTTCTGCGGAGTGTTGGCCACCTGCACCCTGATCAGGTTGGTGCCCACTTTCAACAATCCCTTGGGCAGATCCAAGGTGTACGGCATCCAGCTCGGCCTCCCGACCAACGTGCCGTTGATGGTCACTGCCGCGACCGTCCTGACATCGCCGAGGTCCAAGGTCCAATCGAGGTCCTGGGCATTCAGCTGATCGGCTGTGAGGACGAACGAGTCGGTGTACGTCGCGCTACCGGAGTGATTCGGCCGGATGGCGGTCCAGCTCCCCAACGGACGGGAGTACGTAGTCTGTCCGCCGCTGTCGAAGCGCAGTTGCCAGTTACCGCCCAAAGCGATCGGTGCCGGCACGGTGACCTTGGTCTCGGTGGGCACCAGCCTGTGGCCCGTCCCGTCGACACCACTCAGGACCCCTGTCCCCGACTCGGTGAACCGCACCTGCGCACTCAGCCCGACCCCCGACGGCGGCACCGAGGTTGAGACCACCGTGCCGTCCGCGCCCGACAGAAGGGTCGCGTGCGATGGGCTCGGGCCTGGCGTGATCGTCACTCCGACGGGCTCCAGCCGACCGAGGCTCATCGGCACCACGGTGCCGCCCGGCACGATCCGGTAGACCGGCGCTGGCGTGACCTCGCCGGTGTGCAGGTCCCACACCATCGGCACACCTTGGGTCGGGAAGGTGACATCGACCTCCAACGGGGCGAGGTCCAGTGATTCGTTGCTCACCAGGTAGCCGTCGGTGTCGCCCTGGCTGAAGCGCAACGCCCGCACCTGGGAGCTCGCCGGCGACAACGAGACCGCGGCGCCGCCGAGGGAGGCCACCGCCTCACCCACCGCCGAGACGACGACCGCCTTTGACCTCTCCTTCATCTTCAGGATGTCGACCAGGACATCGGTCAATGCCGTGTTGCGGCCCTCGATCTCCTGGATCAGTCCTGGCGTGCCCACGAAGACGACCTCGCCACCGCTCTGAACGAACGTGCGCAGGGTCTTGGCCGCCTCCAGGGACAAATATGGAGCCTGCGGCACCACCACCGTCCGGTAGGTCATCTGGCCCACCGTCATCGTTCCGTCGGCGTTGATCTCGGCATGCGCGAGGACCACCGGGTCATCGGTCAACGCACCCTCGTCGAGCTGGTCGAAGTCGACCTGCGCGTCCTCGAGGTCGTTCATGGTCTGGATCCAGGCGCCATCGTGCTGATCGTGGGCGGAGACGTTGCGGTCGTGGATCGCCTCGTTGGACCGGCTGGGCTGGAGCAGCGCGGTCTGCGCCGCCGTTTTGTGCCGGCCGAACTCCATCAGCCGGCCCGCCCAGGTGTTGATGTCGTCCATCCACGGCCACCACGGGTTCTCCGACTGGAATGCCGGCGGCAAGGCGCTGTCGAGCGTGTCGAACGGCGCGTGATAGAGCGCGAAGTTGACGCCACGCAAGGCTGCGCGCGCGGTGACCTGATGGACATCGTCGGGGCTGACGTGCCAGCCGAAACCGCCCAGCAGTTCGTCGTAGACCAGAGGCCGGCCCAGTTGGTGGGCCACGCTGGCCGCCGGCCTCGGGAGGAACCGCTCGGCCTCCCTCTGGTCCGCGGCCGCAATCTTGCCGATCAGGTCGGTGCCAGGCACCTGCGCCCACTGGTGCATCGTCAAGAAGTTCCCCGACGCGCTGACCGCGGCGTTCGGCGTGTCCTCGTCGAACAACGGGTTCGAGATGATGCTGACCCCGTTCGTCTCAGCCCACTCGTACTTGGCCTTCCAGTAGACCTCGGCCCACTGGTCGCTCACGGCCCGGTAGTAGGCCGCCCTCAGGGTCGTGGACTGGGCAGCCGGTCGGTTCATGAACAGGGCCAACATGACCTGAGCGACGTTGCGGTTCTTCTCCTCCAGCCGCGCGCGCAACCCCTCGTTCCAGGGGATCATGCCCCGCTTCCAGTCCGAGGCTGCCGACTCGTCGTCGGCGAAGCCCTGAAGGGTGTCGCCGAAGTACTCAGAGAACCTCTTGAGATACTCCCCCATCACGATGTCGTTGTAGGCCTTCTGGGCTTCGGGGTCGAGGCTGTCGATGTAGTCCGGGTCACCCTGGCTTCGAGCGTACTGGAAATCAAGGACGTGGAGCGCCCACCTGCCCGCGCCGAGCGCGTCGGTCTTACTGCCGCTGCGATAGCTGCTGGTCAGGTCGACGACCTGGCTGAGGTCAGGTGCGTCGATCGGGACGGCCGCCAGCGCGGCCAGGTTGTCGGCCGGCGGGCCGAGGACCTGGGTGAGATCGACAGACTCCCCGGACTGCACCGTCACCATGCCCTGCGCACCTATGCGCAGCGCCTTCATCCTCATGCCGGGATTTGCCTTATACGTCGTCTTGCCGACGGTGCCGCCGTTGACGACGAGGCCGCCGGCATAACCGCTGGGATACTTGAAGATCACCGCGATCCCGGCCTCCTGGGCGTCTCGCGGTCGCGTGGGGCGGTAGGGCCCGCCGGCGAGCGTGACCCGGCCGCGGGTCGGGGCGGTGACGCCGCCGAGCACCTTGAGGAGCGTCGACTTGCCGGCGCCGTTCTCACCGACCAGTGCGTGCACCTCGCCGGGACGGACGGCGAACGCGACACCGTCGAGCGCACGTACGCCGGGGAACTCCACGGTCAGGTCCTCGACCTGAAGCAGCGGGTCACCCGCCATCGTTCACCTCCGGATCTGAATCGATTCACAACACAGAATCAGTTGCCCGCGCACCCCTGACGTGGTTGCGCTCAAGCGACGGCCCGGAGTCGACCGGAGGCCTCACCGGGCCCGACACCGTCAGCAGCGGAGCATCGTCGTGGGGTCTTCCTTCGGCTCCCACAGTGGCAGTGTGACCACGGTCATAGTCGCCGCTCAGCGCACAGCCTCCGGCACGAGAAGGAACGGTCGGACACCGTCCGCTACAGTGCTTTCGGCAACGTTTCATAGCCTGGTTCACAGGTGCACAGCACGACCCGTCACCGGAGGTGGATGGTGAACGCGAAGCGAAGCGTCTCGGTCAAAGACGTCGCCACCCGCGCGGGCGTCGCACTGGGCACCGTCTCCAACGTGCTCAACCGGCCCGACCGGGTCGGCCCCGCGACCCGGGCCCGGGTCGAGCAGGCGATCGCCGAGCTCGGCTTCGTGCGCAACGAGTCGGCCCGCCAACTCCGGGCCGGCACCAGCCGCACGCTCGGCTACGTGATGCTCGACGCCGGCAACCCGTTCTTCACCGACGTCGCCCAAGGGATGGAGTCCGCCGCCGAGGCGGCCGGTCTCTCCCTCATGCTCTGCACCAGCGGCCAGCGCGAAGAGCGCGAGTGGCAGCACCTGCATCTGCTCCAGCAGCAGCGAGTGCAGGGCATCCTGGTCACCCCCGTCGATCCCGACGCGAGCTCCCTCGAGACGCTGCGCGGTCGAGGCACGCCGGTGGTCATCGTCGACCGCACCCGTCGTGACTCGGCGTTCTGCTCGGTCGCAGTCGACGACCTGCTCGGCGGTCGGCTGGCGGTCGAGCACCTCATCGACCGCGGCCACGAACGGATCGCCTTCGTGGGCGGTCCGACCAACCTCGGTCAGATCCGCGACCGGCTCGAGGGTGCCCGGGCGGCGTGGGCGGAGGCCGGCCTCCCCGAGTCGGCACTGACAGTGGTCGCCACGACCTCGCTGGACGTGCACGCCGGCCGCGAGGCCGGTGCCCGAGTGGCGGGGCTGTCGTCGGCACGTCGTCCGACCGCGGCGTTCTGTGCCAACGACCTGACCGCGCTCGGGCTGCTCCAGCACGCGATCAGCACCGGCACCCGGGTCCCGGAGGAGCTGGCGATCGTCGGGTACGACGACATCGAGTTCGCAGCCGCCGCTGCGGTGCCGCTCTCCTCGGTCCGTCAGCCGCGCCACGAGCTCGGCCAGGCCGCGGCCGAGCTGGCCCTCGACGAGGCCCAGGACCCGCTCCACGAGCACCGCCAGATCCTGTTCACCCCGGAGCTGGTGGCCCGCGAGTCCACCCGCTGAGGCCCGCACACACGCGACACGGGCTGCCGGTCCCGAGGGGGGACCGGCAGCCCGTGGCTAGAACTAGCTGAGGTAGCTCAGCGGCGCTGCGTCACTTCTTGGTGACGCTCACCTTCACGGCCTTGGCCTTCGCCTTGGCGGTGTAGCCGTCGCCCTTGTACTGGACGACCAGCTTGTGGCTGCCGACCTTGAGGTTCTTGACGACGATCTTGTACTTGCCGTTCTTGCCGACCTTGCCCTTGGCCACGGTCTTGTTGCCGTCCTTGATGACCAGCTTGCCGGTCACCGCCGGACCGCCGGTCTTGACGAACTCGTTGGTCACCTTGCCCTTGATGGTGACGCTCTTGCCCACCTTGACCGACTTGGGGCCCTTCGCGGTGACGGTGCCGACCTGCTTGTCCAGCGTGATGGTGCCGAGCGTGGCGGGCGACGCGGCGCTGCAGGCGGCCGTGGCGCCGGCCACCGGCTGACCGCTGGCGTTGGTGCCTTGCAGCGTGAACGACTTGGGCAGGGTCACGGTGTAGCTACCGGCCTCGGGCAGCGTGAAGGCCGCGTTGGCGCCCGATCCGCTGAACGTGGTGTGCGTCGCGTCGGACGAGGCGGTGTTCCAGACGACGGGCGCGGGCGCAACGGTCGCGCCGAACGCCGTGCCGAAGTCGTCGGACTTGCCACCGGTGACGCCCAGGAGCCCGAGTCCACCGGCGGTCGTGTTGTCGATCTTGAAGCTCGAGGTGAAGGTCAACAGACCGGCGGGAATCGGGAAGCCGGCCTTCGCCGTGCTCGGCAGCAGCGCAATGTCGACGGTGACGTCAGCCGGGAACGTCGCGAGCGGGTTCACGCAGCTGTAGGTGGAAGTGACGGGCGCGGCCGAGGCGGACGTCGTGGTGATGCCGACGAGGCCAGCAGTCGCCAGCGCAGCGCTGACGCCTCCCACGGCCACGCGCGAGGCGAGTCGGGCGAACTTCATGTGGTCATGCCTTTCTGATGGATGACGAGGTTGGTGCTCGTCACGGCCCCTCTCCCAGGCCGCGACTGGGGGTGACGTTACCCACCGGAAACAATCCCGTCTAACACCTGCGGCTCAAACTTTTCCCTGAAGCCTCCGATGATGGGTACTGGCACCCATGGACCTGTCATGCTGACCGCACGCTGTCGGACGGGGCTGACGGCACCTGACCGCCCGGACCCTGGAGGCCCTGTGACGATCACCCAGCCCACCCA
>DOWL01000172.1:0-385 GCA_003519585.1 Nocardioides sp.
GCTCCCCACGCCGCCCCCAGCCGCGGCTCCCACGCCACCCGGCACCTGAGCGAGGTGCTCGGCCGACTCCACGACCTGGCCTCGAACGGCGTCGCCTTCGACTCGACACCGGTGGTCCTCGCCGCGTGGTTCCACGACGCGGTCTATGACGGCGAGCGCGACGCCGAGGAGCGCTCGGCGGCCTGGGCCGAGGACGCCCTGCCCGCGGTGGTGTCTGCCGACGTGGTCGCCGAGGTGGCCCGCCTGGTCCGGCTCACCGAGACCCACACACCCGATGACGGCGACGTCAACGGCTGCGCGCTGTCTGACGCCGACCTCGGCATCCTGGCCGCGCCCATCGACCGCTACGAGGAGTACGTCGCCGCCGTACGCCGCGAGTACGCCC
>DOWL01000172.1:607-14291 GCA_003519585.1 Nocardioides sp.
CGCCAACCTCGAGCGCGAGCTGGCGCGGCTGGGTTGACCACCCTGGCGAGTCTCGGCCCATTTCCGCGGGCGGGGCTGGTCCGAACGGGCTACCGCGCAATGGTCACAGCCGACGCACAGCTAACCCAAAGATCCTCAACCTGAGGGCTGTACGGCGGTGGCGATCGCGGTTTACGGTCCCCGCAAGCGCAGGGGTGCTCTGCGTGCGGGGGTCGGGGGCTCGGCGTCGACAGCGCAACTCGGGACGGGGTGCACATCGTGACGCGCCGACCCGAGCCCCGGAGGGAACATGTCCCGAACCCACACCCGCGTCGTACCCCTGGTGCTGACGGCGATCCTGGCGATCAGCGTCGCCGCACCGACGCCCGCAGAGGCCAAGCCCGGCGGCCGACCGGTCCACGACCGGATCAGTACACCGATCACGGCGGATCCCGGCACCGCCCCGGGACGCCAGGTCGCCACGCTGCCCCTCGGCGATGCAACCCGGGCCCAACTCCGAGCCCAGCGCACGCTCAAGGCCAAGCTCAAGGTGTCCGCGAGGGTGGAGGTCGGCTCCGCTGCGACGTTCAAGACGAAGGGCTCGAAAGCGACCCGAGGTCTCCGCTCGATCAAGCTCTCCTTCGGAGACGGCGCGAAGACCAGGGGCCACAAGCTCACTCTCACCCGCAAGCACTCCTACGCCAAGCCCGGCATCTACCTCGCCAAGCTCGTCGTCAAGGACCAGACCGGCAAGAAAGCGGTCGCGAAGAAGAACGTCCAGGTCGTCGACCGTGCGGCGCCGCCCAACGGATTCGGGGCCCTTCCGCCCGACCCGGCTCAGGACGTGGCGGCCAACCCGGACGCCGCCCCGGGCGCCGGAGCCGGAAGCCCGGCGTCGGTCGACCTGCGCGGCAGCACCGTACCGGTGCAGAACCAGGGCCAGGTCAATTCCTGCGTCTCCTGGACCACGGCATACGCGATGATGGGTTGGTACTACCGGCAGAAGTACGGGCAGTCCGCGGCCTTCGCACCGATGTACGTCTACTCGCAGACCTACAAGGGTCTCGACGCCTACGGAAATCCGAACGGCTCCTACGCCACAGATGCTCTCAACGTCCTCAAGACTCAGGGCGTGGACACGGCGAGCCACTACGGCGCGGGCTGGGCGATGACCTGGAACGTCCAGCCCAACGCCAGCCAGCGCGCCAACGCCGCCAACTACCGGATCAGCGGATCGGACACCATCTTCCGCTACTCCGGGAGCCTGGGCGGCGCGACCGTCGGCACGACCGCCACCGACATCGAGGCGCTCAAGCAACGCCTCGCATCCAACAACCCGGTCGCGATCGCATTCCGGGTGCGCACGGACTTCGCCGGCTACAACACCGGTTGGTACAACGGCAGTGGTGCGCTCACCGGGGGGCTCCACGAGATGCTCGCCGTCGGGTACGACGCCACCGGGCTCTACATCCAGAACTCGTGGGGCACCGGCCACGGTGTCAGCGGCTATGTCTACATGACCTGGGCCGCCGTGCAGCGCGACCTCTACGAGGCGATGTTCGCGCACGGCCTGGTCACGAGCGGCGGTGGCGGGGGTGGCGACGCGGTCAAGCCGACCATCACGTCGTTCTCGAAGCAGTTCGGCGTGGGGTACATCGCCAACAACGCGCAGGCGCCGATGACCTTCACGTGGGGCGGCACGGACAACGTCGGCGTCACCAAGTACGTGCTCTATTACCGCACGGGCGCCAGCGACTGGTACGAACTCGCGATCGCCGACAACGCGACCAGCGCGACGTACAACCTGGCCTTCAACAACAGCTACGAGTTCGCGGTGGCTGCCTACGACGCTGCCGGCAACCTCAGCAACTGGGCGCTCAGCGGGCTGTTCACGCCCGCCAACTACCAGGAGAGCGTCGCGTCGTACACCGCCGGCTGGACGGCCTACGACAGCGCGAACTACATGAACGGGCGCCTGTACGAGACCGGTACCGCCAACGCGTACATGCAGGTGCAGGTCACCGCCACCAACTTCGGGCTGGTCAGCACCAAGGGTTCCGGCGCCGGCCGGGCCTATGTGTACCTCGACGGCGCCTACCAGTTCACGATCGACGCCTACGACGCGAGCACCAGCTACCGACACGTCGTGGCGTGGATGAACTTCGGCAGCTCGAGCACGCACACGATCAGAGTGGTCAACGAAGGCACGTCGGGCAGACCGTACTTCGACATCGACTCGATCCTGTTGAGCTGACGGGATGGCCCCGATTCGTCTGCGGTCTGAAGCGACGCCGGAGGCGGGCTGCGCTCAGACGAATCGGGGCTTGCGGCGACGCAGACCAGCCGCCACCAGCCGCTGCACGAGCTCACGGGAGGAGACCGGCTCGACGCCGCGGGCGAGCACCTCGTCGTACCACTCGGACGGTACGTCGTAGTGGTCGCGGTCGAAGCCGCGCTCGGGGATGCCGAGCTCGCGGGCGAACTCGTGCAGCTCCTCGTAGGAGCTGTCGCTGGCCAGGTGCGACCACATCCGTCCCCGGGACGGGACCGCAGGCGGGTCGATCATCAGCGTCATCAGATCCGCTCCATCGCGTCGTCGAGCAGCAGCCGCCAGGAGCGGGTCAGAGCCGCGTCGACGTAGGCCTTCGAGCTGCCGCCGGGGCGCAGCTGCGGCCCGAGGTGGAACGCGCGTACGCCGGTGCGCACCAGCCACGGCACGTGCTCGGCCCGCAGGCCCGCGCCGGGCATCAGCAGCCGGGCCACCGCGGGGTCGGACTCCGACGTCGCGAGCAGGTCGTCGTACCCGTCCCCCATGCCGCGCGGCGAGCCGGCCGAGCGGACGTTGACCAGCGACGTGCGCTCGGCCAGCGCGAGCAGGCTCCGCCAGGCACGCCGCGGCTCGAGCGTGTCGTCGACCGCGCGGTGGAAGGTCCACGGGACGTTGGGTAGCCGCTGGGCAAGCTGGCTGCAGACCTCGGTGTCGATCTCGAGGTCCGCGTCGAGGAAGCCGAACGACACGCCGGAGGCGCCGACCGCGAGGTAGTCCTCCGCCAAGCCGACCAGCCGGCTCAGCTCGCCCCCGGTGGTCGTCCACGAGTCGCTGAGCCGCAACAGCACGAAGACGGGCAGGTCGGTGTCGCGACAGACCGCCGACACCGTGGTGATCTCCGGTGACCGCTCGCCCGGCGCGGTCAGGTGCAGCCGGTCCGCCCCACCATCCACAGCGCCTGGCACGTCGCGCTCGTGCGCGACCCACACTTCGAGGACCACCCCCATGAGGGCAGCGTAGGGGCAGCGCGCACCTCGAAGGTTCACCACCACCGACACACAATGGGCGGGTGGACACCGTGCCGTTGTTCGATGCGAGGGCTCGCGTCCTCGCCGACCTCCACGCCCGCAACCACGCCACCGCCCAGGCGGTGAGCCTGCTCGAGGACGCCGTCTCGGCCCGCGAGTGGTGGGCCGACCAGTGGCCGGAGGGTCAGGTGTACGTCGCGGGCCTGGTCGCGCAGGACGTGCAGGACGCGCTCTTCGAGACCACCGGCCGCTGGCCGATCTGCCTCAGCTGCCCGGGCCCGGAGCACTCGCTCTACATCCAGCCCGACCTCGGCGGCCCCGACCCCGTCTGGGTCTGCGAGGAGTCCGGGGACGTGGTCGCCCCGCTGGGCGGGCTCGGCGACTGACGGCCGACCCGGTCACAGCGACGGCTGACCGAGGATCAGAAGTCGTGGCCGATCTGCACCCAAAGGGTGTAGCGGTCGGCGCGGAAGACGCTGCGCGAGACCTCGACGACCTTCTCGCCATGGAGCGCACGTCGTGAGTGCCGGAGCACGGCCGCACCGGCCTCGACCTCGAGGTGGGTCGCCTCGTCGTTGTGACACACGTCGGCGTTGATCGAGTCCTCGGCCCAGGTGGGGCGCAGACCGCGCTGCTCGAGCGCGTCGTAGAGGCTGGTGGGCATGCCGCTCTGCAGGAAGCCCGGCAGCAGCACCTCGTTGAGGTAGGCGTCCTCGATGCACATGGGGGCACCGTCGGCGCGGCGCAGCCGCTTCCAGTGGATGACCGGATCGCCCTCCGTGATGTTGAGCGCCCGGGCCACGCCAGGACCGGCCTGCTCGCGCCGGGCGAGGAGCGTGGTCGACTCCGCCAGCAACCCGCGGCGGGCCATCTCCTCGGTGTAGCTCGTGATGGTGCTCGCGGTCCGGCGCGGACGGGCGACGAACGTGCCCTTCCCCGGGATCCGCTCCAACAGCCCCTCGACCACCAGCGCGTCCATCGCCTGGCGCACGGTCATGCGAGCCACGCCGAACTGGGCCACGAGCTCGCGCTCCGACGGAGCCGGGGAGCCCGGGGACATGCCGGAGACGAGCGAGCGCACGTACTCGCGCACTTGGACGTGCTTGAGAGCGCGCCCGTCCTTGATGAGGACCTCCGTCATGCCCGCCAGACTAGACCGGGGCTTGCACCCCCGTCCTCGGAACGGGGAGACCACCCGGGGGCCGATCGGGTAGACCTGCCTAGCCCCCTCGGACCACCCGATCGGACCACTTGGCATCGCCTCTGGGGGCGGGTGACCTGGGTCACTCGGTGGCGATCGCGCGGAGTACGTCGAGCCGGGCCGCGCGGCGGGCCGGGAACACCGCGGCGAGCACGCCGATGACCAGCGACAGCACCAGGAACACCACCAGCTGGCCGAACGGGATGTCGATCCGCTCGAGCCCCTGGTCGCGCAGGGCGTACATCAGGGTGACGCCGA
The DNA here is from genome assembly GCA_003519585.1 of Nocardioides sp. Lineage (GTDB taxonomy): Bacteria > Actinomycetota > Actinomycetes > Propionibacteriales > Nocardioidaceae > Nocardioides. Next base: position 5,343 of record DOWL01000172.1, read on the forward strand.
AGGCGATGCCGAGCCCCACGCCGAGGACCGCTCCGAGTACGGCGATCACCACCGACTCGAGCCGGATCATCAACCGCAACTGCCGGCGGCTGACCCCGACCGCCCGCAGCAGCCCGATCTCGCGGGTGCGTTCGATGACCGACAGGGCGAGGGTGTTGACGATCCCGAGGATCGCGATCACCACGGCGAAGATCAGCAGCACGTAGATGATGTAGATGATCCGGTCGATGGGCGCGCGCTGCTCGGCGGCGAAGGCCTGCTCGTCCTTCACCGTCACGACCGGGAGGTCGGCCACCACCGCGTCGAGCCGCTCCTGGAGTGCGGCGCCGGCGGCTCCGTCGGCGGCGAAGACCACGACGTAGTTGTCCTGGTCGGGGAAGCCGGCGCCGAGGAGGGTCGGGACGGTGGTCAGCACCGGCGCGAAGATGAGCGGGTTCTCCTCGAAGACGCCGACCACCTGCCACTGCTGCGGTCCGGTGGGGACGGTCACCTCGAAGGTGTCTCCCGTCGTCAGGTCGTGCTCGTCGGCCCACTCCTTCTCGACCAGCACGGTCTGGTCGGCGAGGTCGGTCGCCCGACCGGAGTGCATGGTGAGGCCGAACCGGTCGATGCTGTCGGCTCCGGTGGCGACCATGGGGGTGCCGTCGCCGCGGAAGAGCCCGTAGCCGAACCGCTCCCGCAGCACCGAGTCGACGCCCTCGGTCTCCGCGATCCGGTCGGTGATGGCCGGTGAGTACCCCTCACCGAAGGCACTGCTGACGATGTAGTCGCCGATGAAGTTCTCCTCCACCGCCTTGTCGACCGACGCCTTCGCGGACGACCCGAGGATGGCCACGGTGAAGGCGAGCGTCAGCCCGATCATCAGCGCGGACGCGGTGGCCGTCGTACGGCGGGGGTTGCGCAAGGAGTTCTGTCCGGCCAACCGGCCGATGGGGCCGAAGAGCGCGGCGTCGACCGCGCCGGTGGCGCGCAGGAACGGCCGGCCGATCACCGGGCTGGCCGCGGTGACACCCAGGAGTACGGCGAGCACGCCCGCGCCGACCCACCATCCGTTGTGGGGCGCGGCCGGCACGAACAGCCCGACCAGGACCAGCGGCACGCCGAGCACCAGCAGCGCGATGCCGAGCAGCAGCCGGCGGCGGACGGAGGACTCCGGGAGGGCCACGTCGTCACGAAGCGCCTGGACCGGCGCGATCCGACCGGTCCGGCGGGCGGGCAGCCACGCCGCGATCATCGTCACGACGATGCCGGTGGCGTACGCCGCGATCGGGGTGCGGGGGGCGAAGACGAGCGGTTGCTCGGCGATGTCGAGCCCGATCGTCGCGACCAGGGAGCGAATGCCCATCGCCAACAGGACGCCTAGCGCGAGCCCGAGCGTCGAGCCGATCACGCCGACCGCGAACGCCTCGAGTTGGACCGACCGGATCACCTGGCGTTTCGACGCGCCGAGCGCACGCAACAGGGCCAGCTCGCGGCTGCGCTGAGCCACCAGGATCGAGAAGGTGTTGACGATGATGTAGCTGCTCACCACCAGCGCGATCCCGGCGAAGATCAGCAGGAAGGTCGTGAGGAAGTCGATGCCGCTGAGCAGCGGGCCGGCGCTCTCCTCGGCCGCGTCGTCACCGGTGACGGCCTCGAACCCGTCGGGCAATACGGCGCTGGCCTCGTCGGTCAGTTCCTGCTGGCTGACGCCGTCCTTCGCGGTCACCCAGATGACGTTGAAGGCGTCGGCGCCGTCCAGGAACAGCTGCTGGGCCGTGGGGGTGTCGAACGCGGCGTACGTCGCGCCGTTGAGCGACCCACCCTCGCGGAATCCGGCGATGCCGACCAGCTGCGGATGTACGTCGAGCGCCTCGGTCGAGGTGACGATCGAGACCTCGTCGCCGAGCTGGTAGCCCGCTTCGTCGGCCGTGTTCTCGTCGAGGACCACCTCGTCGGGGCCGTGCGGCTCGTGCCCGTCGACGATGATCAGCCCTTCGAGGTCGTGACCCGCCGGGGCATTGCTCCAGTTGCCACCGAACGCGGGCGGACCGGAGCCACCCACGACCTTGCCCTCGGTGGAGAGGACGTAGACGCCGGTCGCACTGACCATGCCGTCGGCGCGAGCCGCACCCGGCAGCTGCGCCAGCTCCGGGACCAGCGATGCCGGGACGGTCTGACTGCTGACGATCGGGCCGCCGCCCTCCAGGTCGGGCGTGACCGGCCGGACCACGGTGTCGCCGACCGTGGAGTTGAACAGTGCGGTGAAGCTGCGTTGGAGGGTGTCGGAGAACATCAGGATGCCGGTGACGAATGCGACGCCCAGCACGATCGCGAAGGTGCTGAGCAGCAGCCGGACCCGCCGGGCCAGCAGGCTCTTGAGGGACGCTCGGATCATCGGCTCAGGCGGACATCCGGGCCATCTGGTCGAGCACCTGTTCGCGCGTCGGCTTGCGCAGTTCGTCGACGACGCGACCATCGGCGAGGAAGAGCACCCGGTCGGTCCACGCGGCCGCGACGGGGTCGTGGGTCACCATCACGACCGTCTGACCGTGGTCGTCGACGCTGCGGCGCAGCAGCTCAAGGACCTCGGCGCCCGAGGAGGAGTCGAGGTTGCCGGTCGGCTCGTCCGCGAAGACCACCGTCGGGCGGCTGACCAGGGCCCGCGCCACCGCCACCCGCTGCTGCTGGCCCCCGGACAGCTCGTGCGGCTTGTGGCCGAGCCGGTCGGCCAGGCTCACCGTCGCGATCACCGCGTCGTACCACGCGGGATCGGGGCTGCGGCCGGCGATCGCCATCGGCAGTCGGATGTTCTCCTCGGCGGTCAGGGTCGGCACCAGGTTGTAGGACTGGAAGACGAAGCCGATCTCGTCGCGGCGCAGCCGGGTCAGCGCCTTGTCCTTGAGCACGGTGAGCTCCTGGTCTCCGACCATCACCGAGCCCGAGTCGGCGGTGTCGAGGGCGGCCAGGCAGTGCATGAGCGTGGACTTGCCCGAGCCGCTCGGCCCCATCACCGCGGTGAACTCACCGGCCATCAGCTCGATGCTCACGTCGTCGAGCGCCACCACCCGGGTCTCACCGGTGCCGTAGGTCTTGGTCAGGTTCGTGACCCGCGCCGCCACCGCTCCCTGCGTCATGCCGCAACTCTGGCATCCAGGTGGGTGCCATCTCGATCAGGGATGACCCGGATGAGACCCGAGGTCGCCGTACGTCAGGACACCGGCTCGATCTCGCCCGGGCGCCATGTCTTGTCGAACCACGACTCGAGCGGGCCGTTGAGACGCAGGATCGTGAACCACGACGTGCCCGGGACGGTCTGCACCCAGTTCGACTCCTTGCCGTCTGGGGCGGTCGGCCCGAACCAGAGATCGACGCTGCCGTCGGCGTTGGCCTCGACGGTGCCGGACAGGCTCATCAGCGCCGGGTACGGGTTGTCGGTCTCGAGCAGCGACCGGGTCTGGGTGTCGTACAGGCGACTCGCACCGTCGGATGCGCTCGAACATCTGTTCGAAGATGGTCTAGACTCCCGGCATGGACTTCCAGTCGACGCTCTTCGCGCCCGTCGAGTCCCCGGCGCTCGACTGCAGCGCACTGGAGCGCCTGCCGCTGACCCGCGGCGCCTGGGTCGACATCGCGCGCAGTTGGCTGCCGGACGCCGACGACGTCTTCGAGACCCTGGTCCGCGACGTGCCGTGGCGGGCCGAGCGCCGCGAGATGTACGACCGGATCGTCGACGTGCCGCGGCTGCTGCACACCTACATGATCGGCGACGACCTCCCCCACGCCCGGCTGACCGAGGCCCGAGATGTGCTCACCGATCACTACGCAGCCGAGCTGGGAGAGCCGTTCCGCACCGCCGGTTGCGCCTACTACCGCGACGGCCGCGACAGCGTCGCCTGGCACGGCGACACGATCGGCCGCGGCAAGACCACCGACACGATGGTCGCCATCGTCTCGGTGGGCGACCCGCGCAAACTGCACCTGCGCCCCCGCCTCGGCGGCGCCGACCCGGTGGTGGTCGAGATGGGCCACGGCGATCTGGTGGTGATGGGCGGCTCGTGCCAGCGCACCTGGGAGCACGCCGTACCCAAGGTCGCCCACGCCGGCCCACGGGTCTCCGTCCAGTACCGTCCACTCAACGTCTTCTGAGCGGTGTCGGTCCCACCGGTGGTTGAGCCCGGAGGCGCCCCAGCGCCGACGGTGTCGAAACCTCTGCAAGGAAGGCACCGGACCCGATCACGTCCCAACCTCGGTGCGATCTCGCCTAAGGTCAAGCAGATGGAACGGGACTGGTGGAAGTCAGCCGTCGTCTACCAGATCTATCCGCGGAGCTTCGCCGACTCCGACGGCGACGGGGTGGGTGACCTGGGCGGGATCATCGCGCACCTCGACCACCTGGTCCGGCTGGGCGTGGACGTGCTGTGGTTGAGCCCGGTCTACCGGTCACCGATGGACGACAACGGCTACGACATCAGCGACTACCGCGACGTCGACCCGCTCTTCGGCACTCTCGATCAGCTCGACGAGTTGGTCGCGAAGGCGCACGAGGCGGGGCTCAAGGTGGTCATGGACCTCGTGGTCAACCACACCAGCGACGAGCACCCGTGGTTCGTGGAGTCACGGTCGAGCATCGCGAGCCCGAAACGGGACTGGTACTGGTGGCGCCCGCCGCGGGCCGGGTACGACGGCGGCGCGCCGGGCGCCGAACCGACCAACTGGGGCTCGGCCTTCGGCGGGTCGGCCTGGGCCTTCGACGAGGAGACCGGCGATTACTACCTCCACCTGTTCAGCCCCAAGCAGCCTGACCTCAACTGGGAGAACCCGGAGGTCCGGGCCGCGGTCTTCGAGCTGATGAACTGGTGGCTGGACCGCGGGATCGACGGGTTCCGGATGGATGTCATCAACCTGATCTCCAAGGTGACTGTCGACGGCGTGCCCGGCCTGCTGGACGGAGCCGTCGGCGAGCGCGACCCCCGCGGCTCAGGGGTGGTCGACACCACGGCGTTCGGTGACACGACCCCACACGTCGTCAACGGCCCACGAGTCCACGACTACCTGCAGGAGATGCACCGGGCCGTCTTCGCCGGCCGGCCGCCAGGGTTGCTCACCGTCGGCGAGACGCCCGCGACCTCCATCGAGGAGGGGCGCCGCTACACCGATGCCGCGCGCGCCGAGCTCGACATGGTCTTCCAGTTCGAGCACGTCGACCTCGACTCGGGCCCCGGCGGCAAGTGGGACATCGTGCCCTTCTCGCTGGTCGACCTGAAGGCCTCGCTCAACCGCTGGCAACTGGGCATGGCCGAGGCCGGCTGGAACAGCCTCTACCTCGGCAACCACGATCAGCCGCGGTTGGTCAGCCGGTTCGGCAACGACGCGCCCGAGCACCGCGAGGCCTCGGCGAAGGCGCTCGCCACGGTGCTCCACCTGCACCGCGGGACGCCGTACATCTACCAGGGCGACGAGCTCGGGATGACCAACACCGTCTTCGAGCAGGTCGAGGACTTCCGCGACCTCGAGTCGATCAACCACTACCGCGCGGCGACCGGTCGGGGTGCCGACCCGGAGGCGGTCATGGCCGCCCTCCGCCGCAAGGGCCGCGACAACGCCCGGACGCCGATGCAGTGGGACGCGAGCGCGCACGCCGGCTTCACCACCGGTACGCCGTGGCTGCCGGCCAACCCCAACCACACCGAGATCAACGCTGCCGCCCAGGTGGACGACCCCGACTCGGTCTTCGCCCACCACCAGCGGCTCATCGCCCTACGCCATGCGGACCCGGTCGTCGTGCACGGCGACTTCACGCTGCTGCTGCCCGAGCATCCCCAGCTCTACGCGTTCATCCGGAGGCTCGGCGAGGTCACCGTGCTGGTGGTGGCGAACCTCTCCGATCTCCCCGCCGACGCCAGCGCCCTGCCCGACGCCGAGCAGTGGCTGGCCGCCGATCGGGTGCTCGACAGCGACCCGGGTGACGCCAGCGCCTGGGTGCTGGAGCCGTGGTCGGCGCGCGTGCGGCGGCGTACGACCGGGACGGCCACGGAATAGACCCACGACCGCCGGAGGTTGCGCCGAGGATGACTCACACCACTGACTTGACCACGGCCCAGGCGGCCGGCACCTTCAACTTCGGCGGCGACCTCGAGGTGGTCCGCCTCGGGTACGGCGCGATGCGGATCACCGGTCCCGGCATCTGGGGCCCGCCCCGGGACCGCGACGAGGCGCTGCGGGTGCTGCGCCGCGCTATCGAGCTCGGCATCACGTTCATCGACACCGCAGATTCCTACGGTCCCGCGGTGTCCGAGGAGCTGATCGCCGAGGCGCTCCGCCCCTACCCCGATGACCTCGTGATCGCGACCAAGGCCGGGCTGACCCGGCAGGGACCGAACAGCTGGATCGCGGTCGGGCACCCGGCCTACCTGCGCCAGCAGTGCGAACTCTCCCTCCGCCGGCTCGGCGTGGAGCGGATCGACCTCTTCCAGCTGCATCGCATCGACCCGGCCTTCCCGATGGAGGACCAGGTCGGCGAGCTCAAGGCCCTGCAGGACGAGGGCAAGATCCGGCACCTCGGCCTCTCCGAGGTGTCCGTCGACGAACTCGAGGCCGCCCGGCAGATCGCCGACATCGTCTCGGTGCAGAACCGGTTCAACCTCGGCGACCGTGCCTCCCAAGCGCTGCTCGACCACTGCACGGCCGAGGGGATCGGCTTCATCCCGTGGCGGCCCGTGGCCGACCAGGTCGACGACAAGGCCTTGGCCGAGGTGGCCGAGGCGCACCACGCGACGCCGTCGCAGGTCGCCCTGGCCTGGCTGCTCCAGCTCTCGCCCGTCGTCGTACCCATCCCGGGCACCTCGACCGTCGCGCACCTGGAGGAGAACACCGCCGCCGCCGGCATCACGCTGTCCGACGAAGAGCTGGCCCTGCTGGGCTGAGCGGCTACTGGGCGGGCGGCGGGGCCGGCGGGGTGGTCCCGCCGGCCGGGTCGGCGGGGGGGGCGGGGGGGGGGGGGGGGGGGGGGGGCGGGGGAGGGGGGGGGGGGGGGGGGGCCGGGGGAGGGCGAGGCCCAGCCACTCGACCGGGCCGTCCAAGTGCGCCAGCCGCCGTCTCCTTCGCGCCAGTATGCGCTCCCCTGCACCCGCGCGCGCTCCTCTCGATACCCAGCACCATGACGGTGCTGTCACCCAGCACAGCGTCTTACCTCTCTGCTGGCAAGGCCTCGTTTCCCCNNCGGCCGGAGCGGCCGGAGCGGCCGACGTACCGAAGGACACCTGCGGCGCGGTCTGCTGGCCCTCGGGGGCGTCGTAGAACTCGCGCTTTTGCACGTTGGCGATGCCGGTGAACAGCATCCACGGAATCGTCAGCACCAGCTTGTTGAGCGAGGCGACGGCGTCGTTGTAGTACTGACGCGCGAAGGCGATCTGGTTCTCGGTCTCGGCGAGCTGGCCCTGGAGCTCGAGGAAGTTCTGGTTGGCCTTCAGCTCGGGGTACGCCTCGGCCACGGCGTTGACCCGCACGAGGGCCTGCTGGAGCGCGGCGTCGGCGGCGGCCTTGGCCGGGACGTCGTCACCCGCGGCGGCGGCCTGCACCCCGGCGCGCGCCTTGGTGACCTCCTCGAAGACCGCGCTCTCGTGGGCGGCGTACCCCTTGACGGTCTCGACGAGGTTGGGGATCAGCTCGGCCCGGCGGGTGAGCTGGACGTCGATCCCGCCCAGGGCCTCCTGCGCTCCGATGTCGGCGGTCCGGAGCTTGTTGAAGCCCATGATTCCGAAGCCCACGAGGGCCACGAGAATCACGATCACGATGATTGCGATGAGCATCTTCGGTCTCTCTCTTCAGTGGGTGCTGCGCTGGGACTGCCTCGGGATCCGTCTCGGGAGTGCACCGTTCCGCTCAGTATGGCCGCTGTGGGGTAGTACGCCGGGTCACCACGACCCACCGCCTCCGCCGCCGCCACCGCCGCCACCGGAGAAGCCGCCTCCGCCACCGCCGCTCGAGGAGGAGCTCTGGGTGGCGTTGTACGACGAGATCGCGGAGTCCACCGTGCTGTTGAAGTCGCTGACCATCGAGTTGACGTAGTCGCCGGTGGCCGACCCGGCGTACGCGCCGGCGAAGTAGTGCGGGACGGGCGGTTCCTCGCCGACCTCGATGCGGTACTTCTGGGCCCACTCGTCGGCGCAGCCGAACGCGACCGCCCACGGGACGTAGGCGGTGTAGAGCTCCTTGCGACCCGAGAAGTCGAAGCGCTGTTTGCTGGACGGCGTGGCGAGCATCCGGCGGAAACCCCCGACGCGGGACCACAGGTCGCGCCCGGCGCGGGTCCGACTGGTGCCAGAGCCGGTGGCCATCAGGGACAGCCCGGCGACGGCGAACCCGCCCGGGATCAGGCCGAGGAAGGTCATCGAGAAGGGGTTCCAGATGGCGGCGACGAGCATCGCGCCGAACCCCGCGAGAACCAGCAGCCCGCCGAACCCGCCCAGCCCGCTGCGCACGATGTTGCCGGAGGTCTTGCCCCACGTCTCGACGCTGCTCTCGAAGCGGGACAGCTCGTCCTTGAGCCGCAGCCCGGCCGAGACGTCTTTCTTGCTGGCCGTGAACGACGTACCAGGCCCGCCCAGGATGTGCGCGGTGTCCGTGGTCACCGCGTCGAGCCCCGCCCAGCCCTGCGGGCCGGCCTTGTCGGTGATCGTCCACGAGTCGCCGCTGTGGGTCAGGTCGACGGCACCGCGCTCGGCGGCGTGCATCAGCGAGGCGACGTACGTCGAGCGGTCGACCTTCTCGCTGTAGATGTACTTCGCCTGCGCCGGACCGATCCCTTCGGGCGGCGCATAGAGGACCGGGAAGCCGGGAGGCTTCTCGCGCGACTTGGCACCCAGGATCGCCCCGAACGCCGTCGCGGCGAGGGCGGTGAGCAGCACGAAGATCAGCACCCACAGGTTGCTGGACAGGACGCGGTCCCACCGACCCGTCCACGGCCCC
>DOWL01000172.1:14358-16539 GCA_003519585.1 Nocardioides sp.
CACGGCACCGAGTGGCCGGGGTCGGGGGTCGCCATGTCGAGCGCGGTGGCGATGGTGACCGGCGTACGCGCGGCGATCGGCCCGGTGGTGATCGTGAGGTCCTGGGTGCCGCCGCCCTCGGCGGTGCAGCCGGTGCTCGCGAGGTTGCCGATCGCGCATTTGACGTCGTCCTGGGCGGGCACGGGGAGGTGCACGGTGAGCGTGGACTTGTCGATGCTCTGCTGCCACCCGCGCGGGATGAGCTGCCAGTAGAACATCGTCTGCAGGTCCTCGCCGGTGATCGACCGCTTGTTCTCGGCGAGGACGCCGTCGATGCGATAGCGGATCACATACGTGTGCTCGCCGGGGTCGAGCGTGACGTCGGCACTGCCGATCTTGGCCACCCGGAACCGGCCGTGGTCCTCGTTGCTCAACTCGAACGGCTCCTCGGCGCCGTCGCGGGTAACCGAGATGTCCTCCGGACCGAGCCGGGCGTGGGGGTTGTTGTCGTCGATCTTGTCCCAGAAGCGGAAGATCCCATGCTTGCCGTAGACCGGGAAGTCGACGGTGAGGGTCTCCGTAACCGTCATGTCGCCGTTCTTCGCGATGTCGAAGTCGGCGACGTAGTTGCTGATCGAGGTGTCCTCGTAGTTCGGCTCGACCTCGCCGTTGCCGTAGAACAGCGCCGGGATGCAGAGCAGGAGGGCCACGACGCCGAGGCCGATGAGAGTCCCCACGAGCCTCTTCACGATGCGCCACCCTAAAGGACCACTCGTCCCGGCGTCTGTAGCCCGGCCGAACCACGAACCGTGTCCCGATCGTGACCCCACCCCTCGGGAAAACCCGATGCCGACTGTCGGTGGCCGCTGAGAGAGTCGAGACGATGACCACCCCCTCCCCCTCGACCGGCCTCGGCGGCTTCTGGCACGACCTGCCCCGCGAGGGGCGACTCATGCTCTCGATCGTGGTGTTGGAGTTCCTCGGCACCGGCTTGGTGCTGCCGTTCAACGTGGTCTACCTCCACGAGGTCCGCGGCTTCGCCCTCAGCGACGTCGGCCTGCTGCTCGCGCTGCCGCCGTTGATGGGGCTGCTCGTGGTCGGTCCCGGAGGGTCGGCCATCGACCGGATCGGCGCCCGCCGCATCCAGCTCGGCGTGCTCATGTTGCTGATCGCCGGCAACCTGCTGCTCGCCTTCGCAACCACCCATCTGGTCGCCGCGATCGCGCTCTCGCTCTCCGGGATCGCCTTCGGCATGTCCTGGCCCGCCTGGCAGAGCGTCGTCGCCTCCGTCATCCCCTCAGATCTGCGCCAGCGCTACTTCGGGGTCAACTTCACCCTGCTCAACCTCGGCATCGGCATCGGCGGCGTGCTCGGCGGCCTGTTCGTCGACGTCGGCGACACGGCGACGTTCCAGACCATCTACCTCGTCGACGCCGTCTCCTACGTGCCGGCGCTGCTCCTGCTGCTCGGTCCACTGCGACACGTCGCCGGTCGGGTCGTCGTGGCGCCCGGAGCCGAGGTCGCTCCGGCAAGCTATCTCGCGGTCTTCCGCAGCCCCGCGATGGCGACGATGACACTGCTCAGCTTCGTGTCGTCGTTCGTGGGCTATTCCCAGCTCAACGTGGGCATGCCGGCGTTCGCGCGCAGCGTCGGCGAGGTCTCCACGCGCGCCCTCGGCTTCGCGTTCGCCGCCAACACCCTGGTCATCGTGGTGCTCCAACTGGTGGTGCTGCAGCGCATCGAAGGCCGACGCCGCACTCGAGTCATCGCGGTGATGGGCGTGGTCTGGGCGTTCTCCTGGGTGCTGCTCGGCCTCTCCGGCCTGGTGCCGGGCACGCTCGGCGCCACCTTGCTGGTCGCCGCCTGCGCCTCGGTGTTCGCCTTCGGCGAGACGCTCCTCCAGCCGACGATCCCGGCGCTGGTCAACGACCTGGCGCCCGACCACCTGCGGGGCCGCTACAACGCCTTGAGCTCAGGCGCCTTCCAATTGGCCGCCGTCATCGCACCACCGATCTCAGGGCTGCTGATCGGTCATGCCCTCGGCAACGCCTACATCGGCCTGCTCGTGGTCGGCTGCCTGATCTGCAGCCTGGTCGCCATCGCCCGCCTCGAGCCGCAACTCGACCCCCGGGTCAACGGCGTGCGTGACGACGAAACCGCCGCCGACGGTGAGGTCACGCCGCCGGTGATCTCGCCGGTCGA
>DOWL01000172.1:16657-16821 GCA_003519585.1 Nocardioides sp.
CCGCCGGTGATCTCGCCGGTCGACTGAGGCCGATTCCGGACGGCTCGCCGACGGTGCCTCGGAAATAGGGAGACTGTCGACCAAATTCCGAGGTCCCTCTCGCGTCAGGCGGCGAGCTATCTGCTGAGTATCTTCGGCACCTGGTGCCGACGATGCTCGGCAGA
>DOWL01000066.1:0-330 GCA_003519585.1 Nocardioides sp.
GTGAAGTCGTCCTCGTCGTCGTCGCGCACCTGCGCGACCTGGACCCAGTAGTCGGGGTACTTGTTGCGGTACTGACGATCGAGGAATGCGGTCGGGGTGTCGCGCAGCGTGCTGCGGTAGCCCGGTGCCGTCGCCGCCTTGATCTCCACCGTGGCGAGCGCGGGCGCGCGGCGCAGACCGGAGCCGTTGGGCTCCTGCTCGAAGGGGAAGTAGAAGACGTAGGACCCGACCGCGTCGGCCTGCGGGGTGCCGGCGACCTGGAGGTACCAGTGCCCGCCGCGCTCCTCGAGGTCGGGGTGCACGCCCTCGGGCAGTTGCGCGGCGATCTGC
>DOWL01000066.1:456-7833 GCA_003519585.1 Nocardioides sp.
CGGGCAGTTGCGCGGCGATCTGCTGGACGTACGGCAGGATCGTGAGGTCCTGGCTCTCGGTGAGCAGCGGCGAGGGGAAGACCTCGACGACGTCCTGCCGCGAGAAGGTGCCGGCCGGCATCGCGACGTACGGCGTGTTGGTGGCGTACGACGGCCGGTGGTCGCCGAGGATCGGGAACGACCGGGTGATCACGTTGCCGTAGCTGTTGGTGATCGTGACGTCGACCTGAGGTAGGAAGTTCTGGTCGTCGGGGATCCGGAAGGTCGGCGACTCCGACCAGTTGGCGTTGGTGGGTGCCTCGGTCGGCAGGATCATCGGCCCGGTGTCGCACGACGGGACGTCCCCGCCGGCATCCTGGCACTGGACCGTGTAGGTCTTGCTGATGGTGTGGCCGCGGCCGTCGTCGGCCCAGTCGACGCCGACGGTGAAGGTGTCCGTACGCGTCGACTGCAGCAGCCGCAGGTCGAGGAAGAGTGAGCCGTTGAGCACCCGGTCGTCTCGCACCGTCGCACTCATCACCTCGGGCGCCGGCTGGACCATCGTGAACTCGACGGCTCCGGTCCGGGTCAGCGCCGGCGGGCCGTTGTAGTGGAACGTCGTCGTGGCGCGGTAGCGCCCCGGCTCGAGCAGCCTCCTCGTGACGCTGGCGCCCGCGGCCGTGATCGTCTCGACCACGGCGCCTGAGTCGTCGAGTCGGTCGATCGTCCACGTGTAGGTCCCCGCGAGCGACTGGCCGGGAGTGGACAGGTTGGCGTCGAGCTTGACCAGGTTGTCGGCGATCAGGATCCCCTGGATGCTCGGCACCACGTTGACCGGCAGCAGCACCGGGTCGAAGGGCAGCAACCCGACGGTCTGATCCGTGCCGTCGAGCGCGGTATACGTCCAGTGATCGGCGAGCGTGTACATCTCGGGGGCCGAAGGCCGGGTGACACTGAACTGAAGCTCGGCCGGGTCGTCGCCCTCATGATGCCGCATCAGGGACAGCTGGGCGATCTGACCATCCTGGTCGAGGTAAGTCAGGGTCAGTTGGGGTCGGTAGGGGCCCCACTGCCCGGTGCGGGCGCTGCGCTCGGAGACCATCAGCCAGTTGCGGCTGAAGAGCACTCGGTACCCGTCGACGGTGTTCCCGTCGCGGTCCAGGGCGCCGTCGGGAGCGGCGAGCACGACGTACGGCAGCGCATCGCCGTTGTCGTCGGAGAAATGCAGGTCGTCGGCGGCCGACGAGGTCACCGAGTACCCGGTGGCCGGGTCCATGATGGGGTCGCCGCCCTCGTCGAACATCATCCACTCGGCGACCTGCGCGTCCAGCCCGTCGCGGAAGGCGTCCGTGTGCACGACCGCGGGATCGCCGCTGGGCGGGTCCTCGCCGTCCTCGAAGCTCAGTCCGGCGTAGTCGGCGATCCGGCCGCGGACCCCAAGCGGGTCGGTGTCGCCGGCAGCCGCCGCGGCACGCGCGCGGATCTGGTCCCCAGGCTTGGCGTCCTCGACCATCTGCCAGATCGCGACAGCCAGGATGATCAGCGCGATGGCGAAGATGATTGCCGGCCCGGCCGCGGCGGCGGAGGAGCTCAGGAGCAGGGTGAACGTCGCGTCCTCTGCGGCGACGAGCAGTGCCTGCTGGGCGACGAAGGCAGTGGCCGCGACGCCGATCCCGATGCCTGCACCGGCGGCCGCTGCGGCGCCCACGGCACCGATGGCCAGGATCCCGGCCTGGGTCTTGCCGATCATGTAGCGGACCCTGGCATCACCCGAGTGCGTCACCAGATTGGTGGGGTCCCGGTACGCCGCCCACTTCTCGAACGTCTCAGCCGGAGGAGTGCCGTTGGTCAGGGCGAACAGCTGCACCCGGTTTGCGGCGCTGCACTTGGCGGTGCCGACGACCGGGTTGGGCACGACGGGCATGCCGGAGCCGGCCGGGGGTGCGGGAGGGACGTACTCGCACGGCGCGGTGGTCCACCGGTTGTATTCGTCGAGCGCCGTCGTAGCGGCCCTGACCTGCTTGGCCTTGTAGTACGACTCGAGCGCCTCGAACGCCGCCTCCTCCTGGTCGGTCATCGGCTCGCCGTACAGCTTCTTGTCGATGATGTTGCGTAGCCGCATCTCGACGTACGCGCGGATCTCGGGCCGTGCGTAGGCGAGCATCATGCTGTCGTTCTGCACGCCGTGCGCGTCCGCGGTGGAGGCGTACGCCTCGTCGATGATCCAGTCCATCTGGTCGCCGGGGAGACCGCCTGGCGCCGTCGGGGCGTTGGTGATCTGCACCGGCGGGTAGACCGTGCCGTTCGGGTAGAGCGCGTCCCCCGAGGCGCCCAGGCAGAACGACTCCGACGTCGCCTGCAGCGGGACGCACTCCTGGGCGGTGGGCGCCGTCCCGCCCGGGTTGTCCACCACGACGGGGGACGTGCCGTTGACCGGGTTGCCGACAGTGACCGTCAACGGATCGGCGGTCGAACCGACGCTCAGCGGCGGCGACGTGATCACCGTGATCGGGTCGTCGGCGTGCGCGGGCGGGCTCGACATGGTCTCGGTGACGGTCAGCACGAGCGCCGTAGCCAGCACCCCGGTCCCCACGGCGCGCAGCCGTTTCCCGATCATCACGACCGGAGATTAAGGACGCGAGACGAGAGGTCAGGCCCCGAACACCGAGTTGGTGGGAAAGTCGGTGGGAAGTCGGTGGGCCAGCTCCCGGGTCCGGGCCAGGTCGACGACGTTCCGCGTCGCCTCGGCACGGCGCAGCGCGCGGGCGACCAACTCGGCGGCGCGGTCGGTGTCGCCGAGGGCCAGGCATGTCTCGGCGCCCGCGTTGAAGATCATCACGTCGTGCAGGCGAGTGGGCGCCTCGCCCTCCAACCACGGCGCGAGCCTCTCGAGCGCCGCCTCGGCCTCGCCCGCCGCGAGGTCGAGCTCGGCGCGGCGCGCGTCGATCCACGCATCGAAGGCGAAGGTCGTGAGGTCCGGCGCCGTCGCGGCCTCGTCATAGCAGGCTCGGGCCGCGGCCGGGTTGCCCTGGACCGCGCGCAGCAGCCCCAGATAGGCAGGGGCGATCCCCGAGAACAGAGTGAGCGAGTCGCTGCGCGCGAGCTCGACCCCGCGCTCGAGGTGCTGTTCGGCGGCGGCCAGGTCGCCGGCGTACAGATGGGTGAGCCCGGTATCGGCCGCGTGCAGGGCCTCCGCGTCGGTGTCCCCGGAACGGCGGGTGAGGACGAGGCCGCGTTCACCCAGCCGCAGGGCGCGTTCGAACTCGCCCCGCATGGTCAGGGTCCAGTGCAGCGCGAGGGTTGCCTCACTCTCTGTGGAGACCGCGTCGACGCTGCGGGCGAGTCGGATCGCCTGCCCCAGGTCGTCGACCGCTTGGTCGGGCTGGTCGAGGAAGAGACGGACCGTCCCGGAGACTGCGTAAGCATCCGCCTCGACGGTCGTGGCCTGCTCCTCGCGCGCCAGCCGAGTGGCTCGCGCGGTCGCCTCCAGGGCCTCGGGCAGCTCTCCCAGACTCAGGCGCACCCGCGCCAGGCCCAGGCACAGCGCGGCCACCCCGGGTGCCGGCTCGGTGCCCCCGATCGGGACCTCGAGCTCCGCGACAACGGCGGAGAGGCGCCGGGCGGCGGCCTCGCTCTCGCCGCGCCGGTGCTGGGCCTGGGCGAGCAACCCCTCGGCGCGCAGCCGTGACTCGACGTCCGCCAGTGCGCGGAAGGTGTCGGCCGCGCGGGTCAGCGCGTCGACGGATTCGTCGTACCTCGCGGTCGTGAGCAGGACCCGCGCGAGCCGTTCGAGGCCAGCGGCCCGCGACGGTACGTCGTCGACCTCCTCGGCCAACTCCAGCCCGCGCTCGTAGAGCTGGATCGCCTCGGCCGGCGAATGGGCCTCCGCCGCGACGTCGCCGGCGAGCAGGCAGAACGGGACCGCTCGGGCGAGATCGCCGCTCGCCTCGAGGTGCCGGGCCACCTCGGCTGCGCGGCGGCGGCGTACGGCGGGTGGCCGGCCGCCGAGCAGGTCGCCGAGCTCGCGATGCAGCCGGCGGCGACGCGCGGGGGAGAGGCGTGCGTAGAGCGACTGCCTGGTCAGGCTGTGGTCGAAGGCGTACCGGCCGTCCACGGTGGTCAGCAGCCCCGTGGACACCGCCTCGTCGAGCGCGCCTTCGTCCGTCGACAGGTCCTCCGGGTCGAAGACGTCCCCGAGCACACTGGCGGCGTCGAGCACGTCCTGGGCGGCCGGCGAGAGCCGGACGTACCTCTCGACGATCGCCTCGCTCACGCTGGCCGGCGCTTCGAGCAGGACGTCGTCGCGGCACATCCACTCGCCGGCGTCGCGGTGCAGGTCGCCCCGCTCGCTCAGCGCCGAGACCATCTCCACGGTGAAGAACGGGTTGCCGTCGCAATGCCGGTGGACGAGATCCACCAGGTCCGCGGAGACCGGAGCGGGGTCGTCCAACTGCTGGGTGACCAGGCGCGCCGTCATCTCCTGGTCGAGTCGTCCGACGGTGACGGCGCGGGAGCGACCCTCGCGGTGCAGGGAGTGCGCCAGTCGACGCACGGGATGGGCCGGGCCGGCCTCGGTGTCGCGATAGGTGCCGAGGAGGAGGACTCGGTCGGTGGGCGTATGCCGGGCCAGGTGGCTGAGCAATTCGAGGCTGGCGAGGTCGGCCCAGTGCAGGTCGTCGAGCAGCACGGCCACCGGCTGCAGGGCCGCGAGGTCGCGAACGAACGCTGTGACCGCGCGATGCAGGTGGGGCGGTGGTGCCGGCGCCAGTTGGTCGAACGCATCGAGCCAGGGGCCGAACGGCGTCTGGCTCTGCTCGAGATAGCAGCGACCCGTTGCCACCCGGAACCCGAGCTCCTGGACGCGAACGCTCACCTCCTGGGCCAGCCGGGTCTTGCCGATCCCGGGCTCGCCCGAGAGGAGCACCAGCCTCCCGTGTCCGCTCGCGACGTCCTGCACGGCGGCCAGGACCACCGCCTGCTCGGCGTCCCTCCCGACCAGCCGGGTCGACGGCGTGGCGCCGAGATAGCCACCGACGGGCGCTCTCGACGGTGCCTCGGTACGCCGGCGCGCAGCGGCCACGAGCGCGTCGAGCTCGACCGGTGCCAGCTCCAGGGCCTCGGCGAGCAGCCGGACCGTGCTGGGGTACGGCGAGGAGTTCACCCCGCGCTCGAGGTTGCTCACCGTCCGCACGCCGAGGCCGGCGCGGTCGGCCAGCTCCGCCTGGGTCAGCCCGGCGGCCTCGCGCTGGCGACGGAGCAGCGCGGCGAACGAAGGTGCCACCCAGGCATCAAACCAGTACGGGCTGGTACGCCGTACCGCGCTCCTCGCGCACCCAGAGCACCCCGTCGCCGGCGGTGGCGCCCTGTCGGATCAGCTCGCGCTTGAGCACCTTGTTGGTGGCGGTCGAGGGCAACGCCGGGGCGATGCGCACGTAGCGGGGCCAACCGTGGCCGGGCAGGTCCGGCTGGGCCGCGAGGAAGTCGGTGAGCTCGGCGGGGGCGAGCAGGGCGTCCTCGTGGAGCACGAGCGCGGCCATCACCTGGCAGTCGAAGCGCCGGGCGAACTCCTCGATGTCCCGATCGCTGGCCTCGTTGCCGAACGCGACCCGGAGCGGGTTGTCCGCGTCGTCGGCACGTGGGGGAGTGGCCAGCACATAGGCGAGCGGTTTGCCGACGTAGTTGAGGTACGTCGCTCCGAAGTGGCGGACGTCGTCGAGGAGCCGTGACGCCGAGAACCGCGCCGGCACGATCGAGGCGCCGCTCGTCGCAGCTACGGCCCAGCCGGCCACCACGGAGTTGGAGTGGAACAGCGGCATCGAGACGTAGCAGACGTCGTCGCCGGTGATCGAGAACCGGTCGACCAGATGGCTGCCCGAGAAGATCGGGAAGATGTGCGGCACCTGCTCGCCACGGCGGGTCGTGTTGAGCCCCACCAGCACGTAGCCGCCGAGCGCGGCAGCGGCCATCGCGCGGAGCATGTCGGGGGCGTTCCCGAGCATCGCTCCGACGTGGGGCGGCCGGGCCGGGTCCAGCAGCGCGAGCACGGCAGCGGCCTGCTCGCCGGCCTCGGCCAGATGTGCGCGCCAGGTCCACGTGCGGTCGCCGTACCGCACTCCGATGCGGTCGTCCTCGGCCCGCTCGCACAGCAGTTGCTGGACGGTCTCGGCCATCTGGCTTGCCCCCGAATGCCTGGCTAGGCCGGCTCGGCGGCGAGCGCCCGGCCGACGGCCAGCGCCTGCTCGGTGGCGCCGCCGTGCAGGAACTCGAACCGCTTGGCCGCGGTGAAGTAGCGGTGCGCCTCCCCGTCGAGGTCGATCCCGACCCCACCGTGCACGTGCACGGTCGTGTGCGCGATCCGGTGTCCCGCGTCCGCGGCCCACAGCTTCGCCACCGCCACCTCCGTGTCGGCGGGCAGCCCCTCGTCCAGCCGCCAGGCGGCCTGCCACAGGGTCAGCCGCTGTCCGAGCGTGTCGATGTAGCCGTCGGCCAGCCGCTGCGAGACGGCCTGGAAGGTGCCGATCGGGCGGCCGAACTGCTCGCGCGTCTTGGCGTACGCCGCGGTACGGGCGAGGGCGCCCTCGCAGACGCCGAGCTGCTCGGCGGAGGCGGCCACGAGGAGCAACTGCCGGAGCCGGGCGTACGGCGTGCCGTCGGCCGGCCCCACGAGCCGCTCGCCGTCCAGGGCCACGGCGTCGAGGTCCAACCGCGCGACCGCGTCGCCGTCGGAGAACGCCAACGGGGTCACGGTGACCCCTGGGTCGCCTGGCAGCACGACGTACACGCCGACTCCGGACGGCGTGTCCGCGGGGACCAGGAACGCGTCGGCGGCGCCGCCGACCGGCACGACGACCTTGGAGCCGGTGAGCACGTGGTCGGTGGCGGTCGTCGAGGGCCGGGCCGGCGCGTGGTCGCGCTCCTCGGCGACGGCGGGTGTGACCAGGAACGACCCGTCCGCGGTGAGCCAGGGGGAGGCCGGGGCGAGCTCGGCGAGCAGCCGGGTGGCGGGGCCGTGCCCGGCCAGCGGCACCGGCGCGACCGTACGGCCCACTTCGACCAGCACGCGACAGAGCTCGACGACCCCGAGCCCGGCGCCGTCGGCGTCCTCCGGGAGCCAGAGGCCGAGCAGCCCCGCGGCGCCGAGCTCGGCCCACAGGTCGCGGTCGAACCGGTCGCCAGCGGCCTCGACCGCCTTCAGCCGCTCGGCGGTGGCCCGGTCCTGAAGGATCTGCGCGGCCAACGCCGCCGCCTCGTCCTGCTCGGGGGTGAAGCTGAAGTCCATCGGGTGCCTTCCTCGGATCAGCGCTTCGCCGCGGGCAGGCCCAGGCCGACGTAGCCGATGATGTCGCGCTGGATCTCGTTGGTGCCGCCGCCGAAGGTCAGCGTGACCGAGGCGCGCAC
>DOWL01000066.1:7853-8232 GCA_003519585.1 Nocardioides sp.
GTAGAACCGCTCGAGCCGGCCGGCGAGCACGGCGCCGTCCGAGCCGGCGGGCAGCAGCGCGGGCGGCCCGACCACCTCCATCAGCGAGCGGTAGACCTCGGTGGCCAGCTCGGAGCCGTAGATCTTGGTGGCCGACGCCTCGGCGGGGGAGAGCGCCACGTCCTGGTCGGCGTCGGAGGCGAGCTTCCAGTTGATCAGGGTCAGCGCGGTGATCCGGGCCTGCGCTCGGCCCAGGGCGATCTGCACCCATTCGGTGTCGATGACTCGCGAGCCGTCCGGATTCTTGGTCTGCTGCGCCCATTCGCGCACCAGAGCGAGTGACATGGTGAGCGGCGCCGAGGAGGTCAACGAGACCCGCTCGTGGTTGAGCTGGTTGGTG
>DOWL01000066.1:8334-14046 GCA_003519585.1 Nocardioides sp.
CGCTCGTGGTTGAGCTGGTTGGTGATCAGCGGCCACCCCCCGTTGAGGTCGCCGACCAGGTTGGACACGGGGACGCGCACGTCCTCGTAGTACGTCGCGCTCGTCGACACCCCGGCGACCGTGTGCACCGGGGTGTAGGAGAAGCCCGCCGCGTCCGTCGGCACCAGGATCATCGAGAGCCCCTTGTGCCGGGGCATGTCGGGATCGGTGCGGCAGGCGAGCCAGATCCAGTCGGCGTACTGGATGAGCGAGGTCCACATCTTCTGCCCGTTGATCAGCCACTCGTCGCCCTCGCGGACCGCCTTGGTCGTGAGCGAGGCTAGGTCGGTGCCGGAGCCCGGCTCGGAGTAGCCGATCGCGAAGTGCAGGTCGCCCGCGAGGATCCGGGGGAGGAAGTACGCCTTCTGCTCGTCGGTGCCGTAGCGCATGATCGTCGGCCCGACGGTGTTGAGGGTGAGGTAGGGGACCGGTACGCCGAAGTCGGCCGCCACGTCCGTGAAGATCAGCTGGTCGACCATGGAGCGGTCCTGACCGCCGTACTCGCGGGGCCAGCCGATGCCGAGCCACCCGTCGGTGCCGAGTTGCTTGATCACGCTCTTGTAGGCGCCTGCCTCCCCGAACTCGCCCGTTGCGGCCCCGAGCGCTGCTTTCACCTCGGGCGTCACAAGCTCGGAGAAGTAGCCTCGCAGCTCCTCCTGGAGGGCGACCTGCTCGGGATCGAGGGCGATGCGCACGGCGCAAAACTATCCTGAAACTGGAACGTGTTCTAGTCTGGGCCCATGGAGACGACCACCCGGATGCTCGACCACGGGACTCCGCCGGAACGGTTCGCTCGCGGCTGGCACTGCCTCGGGTTGGCCGACACGTTTCGCGACGGCAAGCCGCACCGCATCGAGGCGTTCGGCGGTCAGCTGGTGGTCTGGGCGGACTCCCAGGGCGAGCTGCACGTGCTGGACGGCTACTGCCGGCACATGGGCGGCGATCTGACCCAAGGCTCGGTCAAGGGCGACCAGGTGGCCTGCCCGTTCCACGACTGGCGCTGGGGTGGCGACGGCCGCTGCAAGCAGATCCCCTACGCGCGGCGCGTGCCGCTGCGAGCGCGCACGGTCACCTACCCGACCGTCATCCGCAACGACCAGCTGCTGATCTGGCACGACACCGAGGGCTCCGAGCCCGACCTCGACATCCTGCCGCCGGTGCTGCCCGGCATCGCCGAGGGTGAGTACACCCCCTGGTCGTGGGAGGTCGTGCCGATCACCGACTCCCACTGCCGTGAGCTGATCGACAACGTCGTCGACATGGCGCACTTCTACTACGTGCACTTCTCGTTCCCGACCAGCTTCCGCAACGTCTTCGAGGGCACCCAGGCCACGCAGTTCATGGAGTCGAAGGGCCGGCCCGACAAGGCCGGCGGCTACGGCAGCCCCGACCTGTTCCTCAAGTCCGAGGCGACGTACTTCGGACCGGCGTACATGATCAACTGGCTCGACGTCGACTACAAGGGCTTCGAGACCGAGGTCATCCTGATCAACTGCCACATCCCGACCGGGCCCGACTCGTTCACCCTGCAATACGGCATCACGGTCAAGAAGCCCGAGGGACTCGACGACGCGACCGCGGCGTACATCGCCGACAAGTACGCCACGATGTTCGGTGAGGGGTTCCTCCAGGACGTGCACATCTGGAAGAACAAGGTGCCCGTCCAGAACCCGCTGCTCTGCGAGGAGGACGGCCCGGTCTACCAACTGCGCCGGTGGTACGAGCAGTTCTACGTCGACCGCGCCGACATCGCGTCGGAGATGGTCGACCGGTTCGAGTTCGAGGTCGACACCACCAAGGCCAACGAGTACTGGCAGGAGGAGGTCGCGGAGAACCTGCGCCTCAAGGCGGAGCAGGAGGCCTGATGCCGTCCTTCGTCCCGACCAGCGCCGACACGCTGGAGGACCAGCGGCTCTACACCTCGGCCCGGCTGGTCGAGGTCGCCTGCCAGGACTGCCTGGCCCGGGTCGGGGTGAAGAAGAACAGCGAGCACCACACCTCGATCCAGTGGACCGCTGCCGCGCGTGCCGCCTGCCCCGAACTGACCCGTCGGTCCACGGGTCGAGAGTCGCATCCGGCCTGTCCGAGACTCGCCGCTAGCATCGACGCGGCCGCGCGGGAGGGCGTGGTGCCGGTCGGCGCGGAGGACGGCTACTGAGGTGTGCTCGGAGTGACTGAGACGTCGTACGACCTCCGGGTGGTGGGGGTCGTCGAGGAGACCGCCGACGCGCACTCGGTGTCGTTCGCGGTGCCCGAGGGCGCCGAGGCCGAGTTCGACTACCGGCCCGGCCAGTTCCTGACCCTGGCGGTGCCGAGCGACCAGACCGGGGTGGCGGCCCGCTGCTATTCGCTCTCGTCGTCCCCGCACGACGGCGGGCCGCTGACGGTCACCGTGAAGCGCACCGTCGACGGCTACGCCTCCAACTGGATCTGCGACAACCTGCGCGCGGGCTCCACGATCCGGGTGCTGCCGCCGGCCGGGATCTTCACCCCGGCGAGCCTCGACTCCGACCTGCTGCTGTTCGCGGGCGGCAGTGGCATCACCCCGGTCATGTCGATCACCCGTACGGCGCTCGCCCAGGGCAGTGGCCGGATCGTGCTGTTCTACGCCAACCGCGACGAGCGGTCGGTGATCTTCGGCTCCGAACTGTCCGCGCTGGCCGCCGCATGCCCGCACCGGCTCGTGGTCGTGCACTGGCTGGAGTCGGTCCAGGGGCTCCCCACCCAGGAGCAGCTGAAGACCTTCATCGAGCCGTTCACCTCCTACGACGCCTTCGTCTGCGGTCCGGCGCCGTTCATGAAGCTGGCCATCGCAGCCCTGCGCGAACTCGACTTCCCGCGGGAGCGGCGGCACCAGGAGAAGTTCGTCTCGCTGGGCGGCAACCCGTTCGGCGACCTCGAGGAGCAGGCCGAGGCCGAGCACGAGCTCGAGGACGCCGACTCCGACGCGGCGTTCGAGGACGAGGCATCCCCGAGCGAAGTGCCGCAGGGTCCGGTCCGGCTCGAGGTCGAACTGGACGGGCAGACCTACGCCTACGACGACTGGGCCCCGACCACCAAGCTCCTCGAGCACCTGGAGTCGAAGGGCGTGAAGGCGCCGTACTCCTGTCGCGAGGGGGAGTGCTCGGCCTGCGCGGTGCGGCTCCTCGAGGGCGAGGTCAAGATGCTCAACAACGACGTGCTCGACGAGGACGACCTCGCCGAAGGCATCCGGCTGGCCTGCCAGTCGCTGCCGGTCACCGACGTGGTCCGCGCGACGTACCACTGACGGGACAAACTCATCCGCGGCCGAGGACGCCCGTCACTCGGCATCGGGACTTTGTCTACGCCAGGCTGTGCGTCATGAAGCGACTGACCCCGATTCTCGCGCTGGCCGTGCTGGCGCCCATGGCCGTCCTGTCCGCCCCCGCGCAGGCCTCTCCTGCGCGCGCCGACGTGACCAGCCCCGCGACGTTCACCGACGCCTCCGGCGACGTGGCGAACGCCAAGCTGGACATCCAGAAGGTCACGGTCAAGAACACCGCGAAGAAGCTCGTCATCCGGGTCGCCTTCCCCGGCAACCCACGGGTCTTCGACTTCCCGACCGGCAACGTGTCGATCTTCATCGACACCGACGCCTCCCGGAAGGGCGCGGAATACGGCCACTTCATGGAGTTCTGGTCGGATTACCGCTTCGCCAAGGTGTCGAAGTGGCGTGAGCAGCCGACGCCGGCCTGGGGCCACTCGCCGGAGGGCCGCTGCGTGGATGACGCCGGGCTGATCCACGACAAGGGCCACCACATGAAATGGTTCCAATACATCGTGAAGAAGCGCCCCGGCTGCTTCGAGGCCGGCGCCGTACGGATCGCCGTCTCTACGATGAACACCGGCGACCTCGACCCGTACGTCGAATACAGCAGGCCGTTCCTCGACCACCTCGGCCGCAAGCACCAGTGGACCGATTGGGTCAGCCAGGGTTGAGCACCCGCTCCGGCGGGCGCCACCGGTCCCACCAGGCTCCGATCAGCAGCGCGAGGGTTGCGGCGACGCCGCCCATGATGGCGTCGATGAGGTAGTGCTCACCTGAGTAGACGAGCGAGAACGCCATTGCCACCGGGTAGAGGAGCAGCAGGAAGCGCCACGGGGTGCGGAGCCGCTGGATCGCGTAGAAGGTGATCAGGAAGGTGAAGCCGCAGTGCAGCGAAGGCATCGCTGCGGTCTTGTTGGGGAGCCCGCCGAAGATGATCGTGGTGCGCTCGATGCCGAGGTGGGCGAAGGCCCGGCTCGACATCCGCGCGATCGGCGGGATCAGCCCGTGCTCGGCCGCCATCCAGGGCGGGGCCATCGGGAAGACGATGTAGCCGAGCAGGGCGAGATAGCTGAGCGTGACGTAGCGCCGGATCCACCGCAGCCACTCGCCGCGGTCGCGCAGCCAGAGGATCCCGGCGATGCCGAGGCCGGCCAGGAAGTGGGAGGCGTACGTCGCGCTGGTGAGGTAGTCGTACCACCGCAGCTGGTCGAACCCCACGCAGTGGTCGGCGCACAGGTGGCGCTGCAAGCTGACCGTCGGCACGACGTCGCCACCCCACAGGCGGGCCAGCCATTCGTCGGCCCTGATCGGCCAGACCTCATGGGGCGTGAAGCCGATGTCGTCGGTGATCCCGCGAAGCAGTCCGTACACGGCGAGGGCCAACAGCCAGGGCCACCAGTCCTTCGGGAACTGCCATGACCAGTCGAGCCGCCAGCAGATCGCGAGCAGCCACAGCCAGAGCGCGACCCCGATGGGGTCGTTGGGGATGCCGATCAGCCAGCACCAGAGCAGCAGCGCGACGGCGTACGCCGTCACCGCCAGGGCGCGTCGGCTCACGCGCTCGGTCATCAGGTCGCTCACGAGGCGGTCCGCTGGTAGATGGTGAACTTCCCTGCCTTGGTGACCTGCTCGTAGTCCTGGTCGAGCTCGCTCTGGGCGGTGGAGAAGTCCAGGTCCCACGCCTCGACCGAGCTGCGCGCGACCAGCACCCACGTCGGCCGGTCGTCGCTGCGCAACAGCCCGACCAGGGTGGACAGGTCCGCGTCGCGGACCCGTGCGGGCAGGCTCCACAGATAGGGGTACGGCGCGTCGAGCTGTGCATCGTGGACGACGTTAGCGGCGCCGAACACCACCACCGCGCTGTCACCCGGATCGGCGTGGGCGTCGAGATAGGTGATGGCCGACTCCTCTGCCCGATCGATCGGATGCACCAGCACCCACCCGATCGCGGCGACCGTGGAGAGCCCCGCGATCACGAACGCGATGCCGATGCTTCGAGTCACCGGCACGGGACGCTGGGCGAAGGCCGCCGCGATCAGCACCGCCCCCGGCACCAGGCCCATCAGGTAGTGGAGCCAGTAGCTGCCGCCGAGCAGGGCCACGAGCAGTTCGGCGGTAAGGACGGCGTACGCCGCCGGCCGCAGGTCGGGCGCGGTCCACGGGCCTTGCGCCGACTGCTCGCCGCGGCCCTTCCAGACGAAGGCGGCGACCAGGAGCGGCAGCCCGCTCCCGACCAGTGCCCCCACGAGGCCGGCCAGTCGCTGCGGCGCGTCGCCGCTGTCGCCGGCGAGCTCGCGGGCGGCGTCGATCCGGAAGGTGACCACGGCCTCCCACAGATCCGCAGGCACCGTGCCTCGGGCCTGGGCCACCGCGACGCCGACGGC
>DOWL01000066.1:14155-14470 GCA_003519585.1 Nocardioides sp.
CTGGGCCACCGCGACGCCGACGGCGATGGTCACGAGTGCGCCGGCGAGAAACCAGGGGAGCCGCCGGCGTGCCGCACTGCTGGTGAAGAGCAGGACGGCGGCCAGGACGAAGACATCGATCTGACTCTGCTTGACCAGCACCCCGGCGGCGCCGCCCGCACCGGCGGCGATGCTCAGGAGCGCGCCGCGGGTGACGGAAGGGCTCGCAGCTGCGGCGACGTACGCCGCCATGCCGGCGATCAGGAACGGCAGCCCCAGCAGTTCGCCGTTGACGACGGTGCCGCCGAAGAGTGGCGTAGCGACGCAGGCCGCCGC
>DOWL01000066.1:14599-14857 GCA_003519585.1 Nocardioides sp.
GGGGCGTAGCGACGCAGGCCGCCGCCGTACCGGCGGTGAGGAGCGGCGCCGAACGCCGTTCGGGCGCCGCCAGCCGACCCAACACCCCTGACAGGATCACCGTCAGCACGGCCGCCAGCGCCCCGAGCAGCCGCAGTGGCACCGCGCCGCCGAGGGCGTCGGCGAACTCGAAGATCGCGATCAGCCCCGGTGGCCGGTCCACCCAGTAGTTGCCGTACAAGCTGGAGCCCGTCTGCCACTGGCCGCCCACGATGAGGT
>DOWL01000189.1:0-10475 GCA_003519585.1 Nocardioides sp.
GACCAGAGCGGCACCTGCGGCGATGTCGGCCAGTTTCTGGCGCACCTCGACCAAGGCCCGGGTGACCGGGTGCTCGTGGTGCGCCATCGCTGTCATGGATCAAGCCAAGCAGCGGCCACCGACAGTCGATGGTCACTGGAACCTGTTATGCACAAGGGTTTCCGGACCTGCCTGCACGCTGGATCGACTGTGCGTGCAGTCTTCTCAGACGGTCTCGGAAGTGGTTCAGCGGGTGCCAACGCTGCGGAGGTTTCGACACCGTCGGCGCTGGGGCGCCTCCGGGCTCAACCACCGATCGACCGCAGCCAGGGCTCGGCGGCAACCCGATAGCCAGCCTGCGTTTGGCGCCGTTCGGGGCCGTCAACCCGCCCACGAACCGCAGGGTAGGCACCCAAGATTGACGGCTCCGGGCGGCGTCAGACACTCGGGTATCGGGTTGCCGCACCAGTGCATAGGTCGATCTCCGCGGCTTGGCCGGTTAGCTCTGGCGTGCCAGGTGGTCGTGACGTTGTTGTGGTCCTGCGCCGTGGAAATGCACGAATCTCCCAGCATCGTGCGCTCTCAGGCCAGCGTCTAGTGCACCTTGACGTGAGGCTGCGGCGGGTGGACGACGACCGGTACACCTTCCTGGAGCTCGATGACGAGACGCGAGTCTTGATGCTGGCCGAGTTGGACTTGGATATCGCAACTTCGGGTGCGCCGTACCTCGGCAAGACCCTGACCGAACGAGGCCTCGAGGAGTATCAAGATCTGCTTCGCGAGGCGCTGTCTCACGGCGACGAGGCAAGCTTGGTCGCGGCGCTCGAAGCAGATGGCCGGGTCGTCGACAGTCCGACCGACGCGGCGCGCAAGCTCGGACGTACGGAGTTCCTCCAGTACTACATCCGGGGAATCTGCAGACGGGCGAGCGCTCATGGGAGCAACGCGGTCTACTGCTATCGAGCGCACGAGTCGCTGCATCCGCGCCCCGAGTCGCAGGTGCTCGACGGACAGGCGCAGTCGGCGCCGAGGATCCTCGCCAACCTCCGTGGCGCCGAGCACCACGATCGCGACACCGGGCTCGGGCGGGCGAACTCCGGGATTGCCATCCGGTGTGGCTGCGTCTCGTGCTGGTCGGAGTAGTGCTCAGCGGCCGAGTCGGAGCAACACCCAGCCCATCAACATCCACAGGATGCCGGTGACCACCGCCATGGCCGCGACGCCGAAGGCCACCACCGAGGTGAACAGGCTCGCCTGCAGGAAGCTGGCGTTCATCACCGTGGCGCGGTTGGGGTCGTCCTGGGGGAGTTCGGCATAGGTCTTGCCGCCGCCGATGTCCTCGGCGTGCTTCCCGATGACCATCGCCTGCGAGTAGGCCGTGAACGGTCCGTTGACGGCCTTGCCGGCGAACATGTCGGCGTCGTCGGAGACGGTGATGTTCTGGTCGGCCAGCGTCTGCTGGACCGCGATGTAGGCCACGACTCCGGCGATGGTGAAGATGGCCCCGGCGACGAGCGAGACGATGGCGATGACTCGGATCGAACCGCTGCTGCGCTGGGCGGGCTCCGCGGCACCGACGTGCCGGGCGGGGGAACTGCTGTCCTCGGTCATGGGACCGGTCTACGACGCCGAGACGCCGTTCGCCATGGTCCGAATCAGGTGAGCCGCGCAGAGATCAGGCGCCGACGGCCAGCGGGGCGGGGCGGCCGAGCAGTGGTCGCAGCGCCTGCGCCACCACCTCGCTGACCTCGGTGGGCAGGCCGTGGCGAGCGCAGACGTACAGCTGGAGTGGCTCGGCGCGGGGCAGGTCGTCGCGGACCACGAGCCCCTCCGGCGTCTGGCCGAGGGTGGCCATGAGCGCGACACCGAGGCCGGCCATCACGGCCGCGTGGACGCCGGCCAACTGCATCGCCTCGGCCCCGATCACGGCGGGGACGCCGTGTGCGGCCAGGGTCTCGAGGGCGCGGTTGCGGAGCGCGCACGGGTTGTCGAAGGCGACCACCGACACCGGCGTGGGCGCGGAGGGCGGAGTCCAGGTCGGGCCGGAGTACCACGTGAGGTCGAGCTCGCCGACGGGTACGGCGTGCGGATCGTCGGCGTTGAGGAGCAGGGCCAGGTCGATGCGGCCGGTCGACAGTCCCTCGCGGAGCTTGAGCCCGCGATCGATCCGGAAGCGGAAGTGGTAGCCGGGCGCGGTCGCTTCGAGGGTCGAGAGGAGCGAGGGCAGCAGTTGCGCCGCGGCGTGCTCGGTGCACCCGACCGTGACGGTCTCCTCGGTGTCGACGTCGAAGCCGCGCAGTGTCTCGTCGTGCAGCGCCAGGATCCGGCGCGCCTGCCCGAGCAGCTGCTCGCCGTCGCCGGTGAACCGCGAGCCGCGCCCGTGCCGCTCGACGAGGGGGCGGCCGACCGCCGCTTCCAGGCGGCGTACGTGCTGGCTGACCGCGGCCTGGCTGAGATGCAGGTGGGTGGCCGCCCGCTGGAAGCCCCCGCAGTCCGCGACAGCGACCAGGCTGCGTAGGGGACCGATATCCAGTACGGCAGTCATGTCTACCAGAGTAGTCGACTTACCTATCGCGACCCGTGATCGATCTACATCGCGAACTGTCGTTGGAGTTCAACGATGTAACTCATGTAAGTTACTCGACATTGAATCCAATGGCGAGGAGCCGCTTGCATGACTTCCCACCGGCAGATCCATCTCGGGGCCGTTCCGTACGGCACCGGTGGACCGGGCAGCCACACGCTGTGGCTGGACCCGGAGATCCCTGGCGACGCCAGCGCCGACATCGACTGGTTCACCGGGATCGCGCGGCTCGCGGAGCAGGGGCGGTTCGACCTGGTCTTCATCGTGGACAGCCAGTTCATCACGCCGTACTCGCCGCCCCACTACCTCAACCGGCTCGAGCCGCTGACCCTCCTCAGCGCCCTCGCGACCCAGACCAGCCGCATCGGCCTGGTCGGCACCGCGACCACGAGCTTCAACAGCCCGTTCAACCTGGTACGGCGGCTGGGCAGCCTCGACCTGATCAGCCGCGGCCGCGCCGGGTGGAACGTCGTGACCACCGGCGACGCCGGCACCGCCGCCAACTACGGCCTCGACGACCACTACGACTACGACACCCGCTACGGCCGGGCGCAGGAGTACGTCGAGCTCGCGCGCGCTCTCTGGGACAGCTACGAGGACGACGCCTTCGTCCGCGACCGGGAGTCCGGCGTCTTCCTGGACCGCAGCAAGCAGCACGTGCTCGACCACGAGGGTGAGTACTTCAAGGTCCGCGGCCCGCTCAACCTGGTCCGCTCCCAGCAGGGCCACCCGGTGGTCTTCCAGGCCGGCGACTCCGACCAGGGTCGCGACCTGGGGGCCAGCGTCGGTGAGGGGATCTTCACCCACGCACCCGACATCCCGAGCGGGCAGGCGTTCTACAACGACATCAAGGGTCGGGCCAAGGACCGGTTCGGCCGCGACCCCGACCACCTGGTCATCATGCCCGGGGTCAAGATCGTGCTCGGCGACACCGACGAGGAGGCCCGAGAACTCGAGGCCGCCAACAACGAGCGCGACCACAGCTTCGAGGCCGCCCTCGGCGAGTTCGGCCGGTCCTTCGGCTGGCACGACTTCACGCAGTACGACCTCGACGCGCCGTTCCCGGTCGAGACGCTGAAGTACGGCGAGCGCTCCTTCTACACCCAGGCGAAGCGGATCACCGAACGCGCCACCGACAACGGCTGGACCCTGCGCCAGGCGGTCGAGGCGACGCGGATCTTCCGCAAGAGCGAGTTCGTCGGTACGGCGGACACGGTCGCCGACAAGCTCGTCGAGTGGTGGGAGGCCCGAGCCTGCGACGGCTTCAACGTCGGCGTCGACCACCCGGCCAACTTCCGTCGCATCGTCGACGAACTGGTGCCCGCCCTGCAGGAGCGCGGCGTGTTCCGCCGTGAGTACGAGGGCGAGACCTTGCGCAGCCACCTGGGGCTGCCGGTGCCGGCGAACCGATACGCCAGCTGACTTCCACCTAACCATCCCGAGAAACAGAAGACACGAGGTATCCCATGCCCCGCGCCGCCCGTGCCGCAGGCACGATCCGCTCCCAGCGCTCCGACTCCCGTAGCAGCATCACGCTCAGCCGCCGCGGCCTCCTCGGCATCGGCCTGGGCGCCGGAGCGATCTTCGCCCTGGACGCCTGCGGTGGAGACTCCTCGTCCCCCTCGGGCACCGGCGGTGCATCTGGCGGCACCGGCACCATCACCTGGGCCTGGCAGCTCCCCACCACGTGGGACCCGGTGACGTCATCGGCCGGCTCCGACGTCCAGATGCTCGCGCTCACCTACGACGCGCTCACCGCGCTCGACGACGAGGGCAACGCGGTCGGGTGGCTGGCCGAGAGTTGGGCGTACAACGACGCGGGCGACGAGGTCACCTTCACGCTGCGCTCCGGGTTGAAGTTCTCCGACGGCTCCCCGCTCGACGCCGACGCGGTCGCGAAGTCGATCAACCGGGCGCGCACCCAGGAGGGCTCGCTCGTCGCCCCGCAGCTCGCCGACACCAAGGACGTCAAGGCCAACGGTGACCTCGACGTCGTGATCTCGCTGAGTGGGGTCAACTACCAATACCCGCTGCTGCTGGCGGGCAAGACCGGCATGGTCGTCAACCCGGCGGTCTTCGAGAAGGACGTCGAGTCGCTGGCCACCCAGCCGGCGGGCTCCGGCCCGTTCACGCTGACGTCGTACACCCAGAACGACCACGCGGAGCTGGACAAGAACGACAGCTTCTACCTCGCCGACCAGATCAAGGTCGCCCACTTCAAGCTCTACCCCGCGCCCGACCCGGCGACCGCGGTCGCCTCCGCCGCATCCGGCCAGTACAACGTGGTCCGGCTCAGCGCGTCGAACATCGAGGCCGCCAAGTCGGCGGGGCTCGAGGTCCAGATCCTCGACTCGATGTTCGTCTCCGTGCTCGATGTCAACGTCTCGATGGCGCCCTTCGACAACCCCGCCGTGGTCGAGGCGCTGCACTACGGCATCGACCGCGAGGCGATCAAGAAGACCTCCAACTTCGGCGTCGGCGACGTCAACTACCAGCCGTTCCCGAGCGGGTACGTCGGCCACAACCCCGAGCTCGACGACCTCTACGCCTACGACCCCGAGAAGGCCAAGCAGATCCTGGCCGACGCCGGTCTGAAGGGCGGCGTGAAGGGCGTCTTCTCCGCGGCTGCTCCACCGGTCCCGGCGGTCGAGCAGATCCAGGCGCAGCTCAAGGAGATCGGCATCGACCTGGAGATCGAGACGATCCCGGCGACGCAGTTCACCCAGCTCGTCTACATCGACCACTCCAAGGCGCTCGTCTACGACGGCTTCGCCGGGCGCGAGTCGCCGGTGCAGGCCTTCCAGGTGCTGTTCAGCAGCACCGGGTTGATGAACCCGGGCCGCATCGACAACCCCGAACTCCTCGCGCAGTTGGACAAGGTCCGGGCCACCCCGACCGACGACCCGACGTACCCGGCGCTGCTCCAGGAGGCGACCAAGATCGCCGTCACCAACTACCCCAACACCTTCCTCTACAACGCTCCGGCGGTCATCGCCCGCCAGAAGTCGGTCTCGGAACTGGTCCAGCACCCGAGCCTGCGTCGCTGGGAAGGGCTCTCCGCATGAGACGGGCCAGCATGAGGGGGCCAGCCTGATGGCGTCCGTGACCAGCGGAGCCACCGTGACCGCCGTCCCCGCCGCTACCCGCACCCGGAGCGGCGGGGCGGCACCACGCCTGCTTGCGGCGGTGCGCCCCCTGGGGCGGCTGGTTCTCACCACTGTGACGGTGCTGTTCTTCGCCTCGGTGATCACCTTCGCGCTCGGGGCGCTCAGCAAGAGCAACCCGGCGGCAACGGTGCTCGGGGAGACCGCGACCGAGCAGGACATCGCGACGATGAACCACCAGTTCGGGCTCGACCAGCCCGTGGTCGAGCGCTACCTCACCTGGCTCGGCGGCGCTCTCCAGGGCGACCTCGGGAAGTCGTGGTTCACCACGGTGCCGGTCGCCGACTCGATCAAGCAGGCGCTCCCGGTCGACCTCTCGATCGCGCTGCTGGCGCTGGTGCTGGCGATCCTGATCGGGGCCAGTGCCGGCATCGTCGCCGCCCTGCGCGCCGGTGGGTTCGTCGACCGGTCGGTCACGGTCGTCTGCTCGTTCGTGGCCACCCTGCCGCCGTTCGTGATCGGGATCGCGCTGATCGTGCTGCTGGCGGTCAAGGCGAGGCTGCTGCCCGCCGGTGGTTACGTCCCCTTCGACGTCGATCCGCTGGAGTGGCTCCGCTTCTCGATCCTGCCGGCGCTGGCGTTGAGCATCGAGGTCGCGGCGAACATCGCTCGCCAACTGCGCACTTCGCTGGTCGGTGCGCTGCAGGAGAACTACGCGGTCGGTGCCGAGATGCGCGGCTTCTCGCGGCGCCGCGTGCTGTTCGGGCACGTGCTGCGCAATGCCATCTCGCCGACGCTGGCCGTGATCGGCATGGCCCTCCCGCTGATCATCGGCGGGGCGGTGATGACCGAGAAGCTGTTCAACCTCCCCGGCATCGCGCAGCTAGCGCTGCAGTCCGCGAGCAAGGGCGACGTTCCGGTGGTGCTCGGCACTCTGCTGGTGACGGCCGTGATCGTGCTGATCGGCAGCCTGATGGTCAACGCCCTCCAGGTGCTCCTCGACCCCGCCGCCCGGCGGGCCCACAGTCTCGGAGGTGCCAGGTGAACACGGTTCGCAACCTCGTGCGCATCCCGGTCGCCCGGGTCGCGCTGGCGATCCTCTTCGTGGTCGCGGTGGTGGCGGTGTTCGGTGCAGCGCTCGCGCCGCACGATCCGCTCGCGCAGGACCCGGCGATCCTGCAGGGTCCCAGCGCTCAGCACTGGCTGGGCACCGACTACGTAGGCCGCGACGTGCTGAGCCGGCTGATGGCCGGCACTCGCCTCTCGATCATCGGGGCGATCGAGGCCGTCGTCGTGGGCCTGCTCATCGGCGTACCGACGGGGCTGCTGTCGGTCTGGCTCGGGCGGTCGGGGGAGTGGGTCGCCCTGCGGGTCTCCGAGACGCTGATGATCCTGCCGTTCACCGTCTTCGCGATCGCGGTCGCCGGCACCCTCGGCAACGGACTGCACCAGGCGATGATCGCGGTCGGAGTGCTGATGAGCCCCGCCTTCTTCCGGATCACCCGCGCGGTCGCGCTAGGGCTGCGCACCACGCAGTACGTCGAGGCTGCCGAACTGATGGGCGCCGGCCGCTGGTGGGTGCTGCGCCACCACATCTGGTCCAAGGTGCTGCCCAACGTCGCCGTCGCCGGTGCCCACGCGATGGGCACCGCGCTCCTGGTCGTCGCCTCGCTCGCCTTCTTGGGCCTGGGCATCATCCCGCCCACGCCGACCTGGGGCGGCATGCTCTCCGCCGACCTCGGGTTCCTGGAGCAGCAGCCGTGGGCGCCGATCTTCCCGGGCATCCTCCTGGTGCTCACGGTCGGCTCGCTCAACATCCTCGCCGACTGCATCCGCGAAGCCAGCGCCGGCGAGGCGCGGCGCCGTCGCGGAGTCCTGCGTCGCGCGGTCGGCCGTCGCGACCAGACGCCGATCGGGTTGCCGGTCGAGCCCGAGGACACCATCACGACCGAGGAGGAGCCGCGCCGTGTCGTCGCCGCCTGAGCACACATCGATGCTGACCGTCGAGGATCTCCAGGTCAGCGTGGGCGACCACCTGGTCGCGGTCCGTGACGTCACCTTCTCGATCGCCCGCGGCGAGTCGGTGGGCCTGGTCGGCGAGTCCGGCTCCGGCAAGACCCTCACCTGTCGGGCGGTGCTCGGCCTGCTCCCCGAGACGGGCCAGATCGACCGTGGCTCGATCCTGCTGGGCTCGGGCGACGCCGATCTCCCTGCCGTGGAACTCACCGGAGCGCGCCGGAGCACGTGGAACCAGCTCCGGGGGACTCGGATCGCCGCGGTCTTCCAGGATCCCGCTTCCTACCTCAACCCCTCGCTCACCGTCGGCCACCAGGTCGACGAGGTACTTCGAATCCGTGGCGGGCTCGCGCGCCGCGTGGCCCGCGAGCGGACGCTCGAACTGCTGCACGAGGTCGGTCTGCACGACGCCGAGTTGGTCTACCACCGTTACCCGTTCGAGCTGTCCGGCGGCATGCTCCAGCGGGTCATCATCGCCATCGCGATCTCGCTCAACCCGGAGCTGCTGATCGCCGACGAGGCGACCACGGCCCTCGACACAGTGGTCCAAGCCGAGATCCTGGAGCTGCTGCGGCGGCTGCGGCGTACCCACCAGCTGAGCCTGCTGCTGGTCACCCACGACCTCGCGGTCGTGGCCGAGACCTGCGACCGGATCCTGGTGATGTACGGCGGCGAGATCGTCGAGAGCGGCCCCACCGAGCAGGTGCTGGGCGATCCTCAGCACCCCTACACCCAGGCCCTCATGGGAGTCGCCTCGATCGGTGACTGGTCGCGCCGCACGCTGGACACCATCCCGGGCCAGCCGCCGGCTGCAGGTGAGGAGATGCCTGGCTGCCGGTTCGCACCGCGCTGCCGGTACGCCGCACCGGAGTGCGTCGCCGGCCCGATCCCACTGCTCACCGTGGATCGCGACCGGTCCTCGCGGTGCGTCCGAGTGGCGGTGCCGGCATGACGGTTCACAACAGGGGTCCGCTGCTCAAGGTCAGCGATCTCTCGGTCAGCTACGCCAAGCCGAGGAAGGGCACCCACCTCGGCACCGGTGCAGCGCTGCACGGCGCGACGCTCGAGATCCGGCGCGGCGAGATCGTCGGTATCGTCGGCGAGACCGGGTCGGGCAAGACCACCCTCGCCCGCGCCACCGTCGGGTTGGTGGCGCCGGCGACCGGCACGATCGAGTTCGAGGGCCGCGACCTCGGAGCGCTCCGGGGGCGGGAGCTGCGCGAGTTCCGCAGGCAGGGCCAGGTGCAGTTGGTCTTCCAGGACCCGCTGCGCTCCCTCGATCCCGACCTCACCATCAACCGGCTGGTGGCCGAGCCGCTCGACATCGCCGGCGGGCTCTCCAGCCGCGAGAAGGCGGCCCGGATCGACGAGGCGCTCCGCGAGGTCGGCCTCGAGCCCGAGTCGATCCGTGGGCGTCGGCCGCGGCAGCTCTCTGGCGGTCAACGCCAGCGGGTCTCGCTGGCGCGGGCCATCGTGACCCGGCCGGCACTGCTGTTCTGCGACGAGCCGGTCAGCGCGCTGGACGTGTCCAACCGCAACCTCGTGCTCAACCTGCTCGACCGGCTGCGCAAGGACCTCGACCTGGCGGTGGTGGTGATCGCGCACGACCTGTCCTCGCTGGCCGGCATCGCCGACCGGGTGGCGGTCTTCTACCGCAGCCGCCTGGTCGAGCAGGGACCCACGAAGGACGTCCTCGAGCGGCCGGCGCACCCCTACACGGCGCTGCTCACCGCCTCGGCGCCGAGTGTCGCCCGCCACCATGCGCTCCGGCCCACCGACGTACGCCTCGACGCGGACCCCGCCGACCAGCGCGCCACCTGGACCGCCGAGGGCGGCTGCGTGTTCGCCGCCCGCTGCCGCTTCGCCCACGACGCCTGCCGGGTCCAGCCCGAGCTCGTGACCCTCGACCACCACCCCGCCCGCGAGGCCGCCTGCTACGTCGCCGGCCAGTGGGAGGCCCAGCCCCAGAAGGAGTCAGCATGACCCAGCGCACCCCGGAGATCGAGTTCATCGGCATCACCGCCACCCAGCGGGTCGACACAGCGACCCAGGCCACGAATGGAACCTTCGGCATGGCGACGCACACCGAGGTCGGCGTGCCGGTCGGCCCTCAGGTCAACAAGGAGTTCGCCGCCGAGCTGGCCCGGGCTCACGAGGCCTCCGGCTTCGACCGCGTGCTGATCGCGCACTCGTCGGCCTCCATCGACGGCTTCGTGCTCGCCGACCAGACCCTCGAGGCGACCGAGAAGCTCAAGGTGCTCCTGGCCCATCGCCCCGGCTTCTGGGCTCCGACCATCGCGGCCCGCGCCTACGCCACCCTCGACGCCTTCCACCCCGGCCGGGTCGCGATGCACGTGATCACCGGGGGCGACGACGCCGACCAGCAGCGTGATGGCGACTACCTCACCAAGGAGGAGCGCTACCGCCGTACCGACGACTTCCTGACCGTGCTCCGCAAGGAGTGGGAGTCCGAGCAGCCCTTCGACCACGAGGGCGAGTTCTACAAGGTGACAGGCGCGTACGCGTCCGTGCGGCCGGCCCTGGGTTCGATCCCGATCTACTTCGGCGGTGCTTCGGAGGACGCGATCCGCGTCGGTGGCAAGCACGCCGACGCCTACGCCTTCTGGGGCGAGCCGCTGGACGGGATCCGGCAGCGGATCGCCGAGGTGCGCGCCGCCGCGGCGCCGTACGGGCGCAACCCGCGGTTCTCGGTGAGCCTGCGGCCGATCGTGGCCGAGACGGAGGAGGAGGCCTGGGCACGCGCGGAGGCCGTGCTCGCCGCGGCGCAGGCG
>DOWL01000189.1:10526-11287 GCA_003519585.1 Nocardioides sp.
CCGTGCTCGCCGCGGCGCAGGCGCGCGTCGAGGCCAACGGCGGTGGGGTGAGCGCCTTCGCCAAGAACTCCGTGGGCTCGCAGCGGCTCGCCGCCGCGGCCGAGTCCCAAGATGTCCACGACAAGCGGCTCTGGACCGCGCTGGCCAAGGTCACCGGCGGCGCCGGCAACTCCACCTCGCTGGTCGGCACCTACGAGCAGGTCGCGGACGGACTCCTCGACTACGTCGACCTCGGCGTCACGACGCTGCTCATCCGCGGCTTCGACCCGCTCGAGGACGCGAAGTCCTACGGCCGCGTGATCGACCTGGTCCGCGCCGGCGTCAAGGACCGCCGCCCCGCCCTCGCCGGCTGACTCCACTTCTTCGAGAGGAATCCCATGTCCCACCACGCTGACTACACCGACGTCGAGATCCTCGGCATGATCGGCACCGCCGACGCCTCCGAGGTCCGTCCCAACCAGGGGCCGATCATCGACCCCGCCTACACCGCGCGCTTCGCCCAGGCCCACGAGGCCGGCGGCTTCGACCGGGTCCTGATCGGCTATGGCTCGGGCTGGTCGGAAGGCACCCAGGTCGCGGCGTACGTCGCTCAGCACACCGAGCGGCTCGGCCTGCTCGTCGCGCATCGACCCGGCGTGGTCTTCCCGACGCTGGCCTCGCGCACCTTCAGCACCCTCGACCAGTTCAGCGGGGGGCGGGTGGCGGTGCACATCATCACCGGCGGCACCGACTCCGAGCAGCGCCGCGAGGGCGACTACCTC
>DOWL01000189.1:11455-11731 GCA_003519585.1 Nocardioides sp.
CCCACGACGAGCGCTACGCGCGCACCGACGAGTACCTCCAGATCCTCCGTGGGGCGTGGGACGAGCCGGGCCCGCGCGACTACGACGGCCAGTACTACAAGTTCGAGGGCTTCTCGCCGGCGGTCTTCCCCCACCAGGACCGCCACCTCGACCTGTTCTTCGGCGGCAGCTCGCCGGCGGCCTACCGGGTGGGCGCCAAGCACGCGGACACCTACATGCTCTGGGGCGAGCCGCTGAAGGAGACCACGAGCAAGACCGCCGAGGTCGCCGAGGAGT
>DOWL01000031.1 GCA_003519585.1 Nocardioides sp.
GAGCCCGGGGAAGAGCCCAGCGCGCGCCACCATCTGGAGCTGCTGGAGCTTGGGGCCGAGCGAGTCGATGTAGGCCAGGAAGTCGGCGCCCGCGGGACCCAGGTCGCGGAGCTGCTCGTTGAGCTTCTCCAGGTTCTCCGCGGTCCGGTCGGCCTGGTAGTCGTTCAGTGCATCGAGCGCGTCCCCGAAGCCGTTGAACGCCAGGAGCGCGGTGGCGATCCCACCGCCAGCAGCACCTAGACCGGCGAACGCGGCGGTGAGAGCCGGGATCGCTGCGGCACCCAACGGCACCAGCGCGGGCCCGAGGGACAGCACGGCATCAGTGGCCAACCGCATGCGACCCGAGAACCGGTCAATCTCCGGCCCACCGCGGCGCATGCTGTCGCTCACGCGGTCGGTGCTCTTCGCAGTGCCGTCCAGCTCGCGGCTGACCCGCTTGCCGTCGAGCTTGTTGAGCTCCTTGTTCAGCAGCGAGGCCGACGCCGTAGCGCGGGCCATGCCGCTGGTGAAGTCGTCCTGAAGGCTTAGCCGGACGCTCTCATTTCGGGTGGCCATTGCTCAGCCCCTTCACGGGTCAGGGGCTGAGCGGACTCATCGGCCAGTTGGCCAGTGAGGCGAATCGAGCGTCGGGCGAGCGAGAGGTACTCGGCCGCCGGACGGTGGAACGTCTTGGAACCCTTCGAGCAGGAGATCGCCAGCTCGCCGAACAGCCACAGCACCTCGTCGCGGACCTCGACAGGCCACGACGCCACGAGCCGGTGCAGCTCGAGCGTGACTTGAGTCAGCGGATCCTCGGTGAAGTCGGCCAGGTCGATGGTGGTGTCGGTCGTCATCTCAGGTGCACCCCCGCCTGAACCGGCGTACTCTGGCGACGGCTGATGCGTCCCTCCACGGCGTGGGGGATCGGCGCATCAGCCCGAGTGGGTACGGCCTCGGCGAACAGCTGGGGAGACGGCCCACTCGACGAGTGGGGTGCGGTCCCGTTGTCGCGGGGCGTCGGCACCTCAGTCACCAGGGCCGGACGTCCCTCCGCCGCGTGGGGGATCGGCGTCCGGCTCGGGCGAGGCCCTCCCCCTGTTCCACGGGGGCCCGGGACCTCGCTCAAGTGAGCGGGGCGTCCCTCGGCAACGTCGGGGATCGGCGCCCCGCTCTCACAGACCAGAGGTCCCTCGGCCGCGTCGGGGATTGGCCTCTGAACCAGAGGTCCCCCTGTGGCATGGGGGATCGGCCTCTGGCGGACGAGGGGTCCCCCCGCAACGCGGGGGATTGGCCCCTCGTTCGTTCGTTCGGCGTGGTAGTACGGGCCTGGCGTGAGATGACGCAGCCGCATCCACTCGACCCGGTCGACAACACCAATCGGCTCGATTCGTGCTTCCGACGCCTTGGCCCGCGCGGCGCGGCGGGTGGTCGTCATCGAATGAGTCCCATCTCGCGAAGGCGACCCCAGTCAGGGAAACCGGGGTACTCGGGCTGACCGAGGCCATTCGCGACGGCCCACCTCTCGGTGGCGTTGTCGCGGCGGTCCGCTGGGTCGACGTCGCGATGGGTCCCCTGACCGCAGACCATGACCAAGCGATCGCGGAGCGGCAGATCGCGACTGTCATCGGAGTCGACGGCACCCCAACCGTGATCCCGCATCCACTCGCAATAGAGATCGAAGTCGCGCCACACCTCGGCATGGACGTCGTACAGCTCCGCGGGCGGACCACCCTCGACGGGAGTGGTCCGCAGCTCCGCACGTGCGGCTCGGCGGCTAGTGGTCACCGACGATCCTCCAACCCAGCGAAGCCATCGCCTTCGGAGTCAGCCCCAGCGCCTCAGCGGCGTACCGCGCCTCCTGCGCCTGCCACGCCGACGCCGAGTCAGCGAGGACCGCCGCTTCGTACACCAACAGCACCGCGACGGTCCCCCGCGCGGTGTCGTCCCACATCACCGCCTGTGGCGACTGCCACAGCTCCTCCCACCGCGCACGGTCATCGCCCGTCCACTCCCGCCCCGCCGGCAGGTCAGGAACGGGCAGGTCGCAACCGGACGCCGGCAGGTCGACGAGAGCAGCCCGGGAAGCGAGCTGAGGCGGCCTCCGATGAGCCCTGGAGTTGGGCTTCGTGGCGTTCCTGGCGGTCCCCATCAGCCGCCACCGGTTGAGGTTGAGTGGTACGCGGACATCGGAGAGCCCTCCCCCTCTGTCCCAGGCAGGTCGCCCGAGGGGGTCCCTCCCCAGGGGGGTGCGGGGGTGCTGTGGCTGGGGTGCGGGCAGGGACGAGTGCTGTTGGCGTTCGCCTGGTTGCAGCGGTGGTAGTGCTCCGGCCCGTGGATCACAGCCTTCGTGTCGTCGCAGTGACCCAGGCTGTACTCGTGCGGCAGGACGACCTCGCCGCACCTCCAGCAGTGCAGGACGTTCCCGTTGGCCATAGCTCGGACATCGGCCTGTCGCTGCTTGTCGTAGGCGGCGTCGTACCCGCGCTGCTGCCTGGTGCCTCGTGCCTTGTCCTTCTGGCGTCGGTGGGTTGGGCAGCGTCCCGTGTTGACCAGCTCGGGGCAGCCGGGCTCAGTGCACGGTTGCATCGGTGGCTCCCTCGTCTTGCACGGCCGGAGCGGCAGCAAGACCGCTGGTCTCAGGCGTATGGCCGTCCGCCTGGAGCGGTGCCGCTCCGGCCGAGTCCTTCGCGGCCTTGACCGCCTTCGCGTGTGCGAGCGAGGCGGTGACGGCTCCGTGAGGTAGCACGTGGGTGTAGACCCAGCCACAGGTGCAGCTCGCGTGACCCTGGTCAGTGGGGCCAACGGCCGTGACGGTGATCTCGTGCCCGTCGGCACCCCGGACGATCGCAACCTCGTACACAGCTCAGCGCTCCCCTCGTCGTCAGTTCGCGGCGGCGGCTCGGAGGGTGTCCAGTCGCATCGACTCGGGCGGACGACGGACGAGGCCGAAGCCGTTGAACGCCTGGTAGGCGAACCGAGCGTCGGTGCCACGTCCGCTGAAGAGTTCGCGCAGTTCGCCGAGTTCCTTGAGGCCGGCCTGGCGCTTGGGGTCGCCGGCTGCCCACTGGTCGACGATGCCGTTGAGCCCCTTGTCCTGGGCTGCTGTCAGGACCGCGCGCAGCGTGGTCTCGTCACCGAACCGGGTGGCGGTGGCGTACATCTGCTGCAGCTCGTCCTTCGAGGCGTTGGCGGCCTTGTCGAAGGCGGTGTTGAACGCCTGATGCAGAACAGCGGCATCGGCCGGCGAGGCGTCATTGGGGACACCGGGACCGACGGGCACGAGAGCCTCGAGCTTGAGCGCGCGGTCGCGTCGAGGTGCGTAGAACTGCTCCTGGTGGTGGCCGATCAGCTCGGTCCAGGTCGAGTACAGCTTGTCGATCCTTTCGGCCTTCCCGAGATCCGAGAGTGTGCTGTCGGCGCGGACCGCGTCGACCTCACGCTGGTAGGCCACGGTGGCCTCGCGGGCTCCGATGATGTTCGGGTCCACGTTGGCCTCGGGAAGCGTGCTCATCGTTGTCCTCTCTGGGTGACTAGTTCGTCGACATCGGTCGGTCGCCAGGCGTTCCTGGTGACCGGTTCGATACCGGCCGCTACAGCCAGTCGTCTGGCGTGTGTGGGTGTGACATCGAGCCGGTCAGCCAGCTCCTGGGTGGAGACGACCTGACCTGTCTCCGACTCTGGGGGCATGTTCGTAACGGGGCCAGCGGCATGTTCGTGCGCGAACATCGAGACGAGGGTCAGATGGTCCTGGGCTCCCTGCCGCAACGCCTCGACGGCTCGCTGGACCGCCGGCCGGACCTGCCCACCGTCACGCTGACGTCGAGCCATCTCCGCGCGCACGATGCGCCAGATCGGCTCGCACGCCGCGCCCTCGATGGTGACCGTGATGGTGGGCATCCGACGCTCGGTTACCTCCACGTCCACCACCCCCAGCTCCGCACGGGACGAGGGACACGGCTGGGGGCGTGTTCGGGGGTGTGACCCCGCGTGTCCCCCCTTAGGGGGTGGGACACGGGGACACGGGGTGTCTTGGACACGCTTGGGACACGGTGGGACACGGGGACACAGGTGGTCATGCTTCGCCCCCTTCGTCCGAGAGTTCGGGCCAACCCTTGAGCTTCGTGTGAGGTGTCGACTCGGTGAGGTAGCCGTCGAGGATGAGGCGGTCGA
Organism: Nocardioides sp.; assembly: GCA_003519585.1. Lineage (GTDB taxonomy): Bacteria > Actinomycetota > Actinomycetes > Propionibacteriales > Nocardioidaceae > Nocardioides. The sequence goes on from DOWL01000031.1 coordinate 4,150, forward strand.
GCGCGGCGTCGATGGTCGTTGCCTTGCCTCGGACGCCGGCCCGGATGATGCGTTTCGACGAGGGGCCGCGCTCTTCGATCAGGGCCATGATCTTGGTCATGAAGATGGTCGGCCTGAAGTCCTGATCACGGGTCTCTGGCGCCGCCACATCGACCTCGGCGAACCCCTCCGGATGGGAGACGAGTACGAGGTCCCCCATCCAATGCAGGCCGCTGGTGTGCGGCAGCGCGTGCTTGCGGAGCTGTCCGGGACGGTCCTTGGCGATCCGCAGCGTCGACTTGCCAGTGAGTCCCACGCCGAACGGAGAGCGGTTCTCAAGGACGTAGGCGGCGCCGTCGAGACCGTTGAGCTTGTGCACGGCTCCGAGGCTGTAGCGGCCTCGGGTCTCGTTGCTCTTGGTGACGTGGTCCAGCGAGACCGACGCTGCGCCGGCAGCGGAGATTCGGCGTGGCAGCATCCGACCGAACTTGGCGACGTCGCTGTTGTCGTTCGGCGAGAGACCGTGGAGCGTGAGTGCCTCGGTCACGCCGTCGATGACTCCAAGGGTCGGGCGCGCCTCTCGCATGAGTTCGGTCAGGTCGTGGAGGTGTACGCCGGTCCCGAGCGCGTCCTCAGGGCGGATGTAGTGGAACCTGGCGGCGACGTCGGCCGCGGTGGCACCCAGGGTCAGCAGACGCCCGACCACGCCTCCCTCGTCGTCCTCGAAGTCGACGTAGACCACCTGGTTGCCGGCGTCGAGCTCGTCGCGGACGACCGAGAGCATGAGCCAGGTCTTGCCGCCCTCGGACTCACTGGAGACCGTGTGGAGCTTGCCGGGGTAGAACAGCCCGACGCCGTCTGAACGGCGCCCCACGGTGGGTACCGGTGGTACCCAGGTGCCCTCCAAGACCGCCGTGAGATCAACGGGCTGCCAGGACCGCCGGAAGACGGGCCCGTCGTCCCCCCATGCGGGGGTGAGGTCGATGTCCAAGCTCATGCGATCTCCCCTGCTGGCTGCTGACCGCTCACCCGTCGGTTCGCCGGATGCGGTCGCCAGGACACGTCCCACGCGAGCCGGTGTTGGTCGCGGCTACCGACGTACTCGCGGTCCTCGTGACGCTTGGCCTCAACGAACAACCCGAGGTGGTTCGGCTTGAACAGCGACAGCTCGTCCTCGGTGGCGCTCAGGCAGCCCTCGGCGAACCGAAGGGCGCTGACCCACCGGTCCATCTCCGACGCGTCCTGCCAATCTGGCGAGCCGAACAGCGGCACTGGGCCTGTCCGTGACACTTGCCGGCGTACCCACTCGCGGCGGGCCTCAATGGGGCTCACCACAGGGCACCGTCCTCGACCAACCGCAGCTTCGGTCGCTGAGGTTGGGTCGGCTCGGGCTCCGGCGTCGACAACTGTGCGATCGCGGCGCGCACGTCGACCTCGGTGACCTCGGTCCCGTTTGCGTTCCGTAGCGCGAGGAACACGATGTCACGTGAGGTCTTGAAGTCGAGTCCCTCGAAGTAGGAGGGGAAGCGCTCGTTGATCGCGACGGGCTCGCGGTCCTCGTCGGTCAGGGTGAACGGGATGTTCCTCGAGGCTAGGAAAGCCTCGACATCGGACAGCCGGTGCGCGTCGAACATCCAGCCCTGGGCCGATCCGGAGAAGACAGCCTTCACCCCCGCTTCGAGCAGGGTCGGCTGAATCTGCCAGCCGCGGGCCACGACGATGTTGCCGGACTTGGTCAGGCAGACGCGGCGCCTCATGCCGACCACCCCGAGTGGTACTCCTTACTCGCGCTCATCAGGCGGCCACCTCGCGATCGCGGCAGACCGGACCCATTTCGGGCTCAACCGAGCGCGGTGCGGTCAGCGGATGCGAGCAGCGCGTACAACGAACGATGTCGTCGGCCAGCGGTACGATCGGGGTGTTGTTGGTGGTGGCGTTCATCGTCATCTGCGAAGCCGTCTGGGTGGTGACCGGGCGGCTTCTGCCGTTCTCAGGCGGCGCCATCTAGATCACCGCCACCCTGGGCAAGTTCAGCCTCCGCGGCGTCGGCGACCTCCGTGAGTTCACGGGCTTGGCGTCGCGCCTGGGCGCTCTTGGCAGCCAGCTTCAGGAAGTAGGCCTTGCGCAGGTGAGCGGCGCGGACAGGGTCACCCCCCGCTTGATCGAGGAACTTCCGGTCGAGGGCTGCGCGGGCTGGCGCGGTACGGGCTGCGCGGTCTTCAGTGAGCGCCCACGAGAGATGGGCGTTGGCACTGGCGTGGAGACTGCGCTCGGATATAGACGACGAAGCGCCCATTGCGATCACTCCTGAAATTCAGAGTTCTCGCTAGGGCGCTGATCTCCTAGCATCGCGCGGGCGCCGCGCAGCTAACGCAGTCACTCTATCGTGCGCTGTGCGATCGACCGCAGTACGACGTTTCGCGAGTCGCGCTCCACTGATACCCGAACGGACTGCTCACCGTGTCTAGGGCAATAGGTCCGCTTCTCAAGTCGCCCAGGGGTGACAGGCGACGAGGTGACCGCCGTGCCACGCGCACCATCCGAGGGACGCCGCACCTTGCCGAGGTATCCCCTGAACTGCAACGCCTCCACCTCTTCACCGCGTGGCGTCGGTTCCGTCCATCGCTCTTGCACGACGCCGACGACCTTGTTGCCGCACGAGTCACACACCACTACCGCGAGGATGTCCCCCGCGTCCGGATCGAACAGGTCCGGCGGAACCTTGAGGCTCACAACTCCCCCAGGTTCAGCTTGCGGGCTTCCTCGGCCGCGCGGGCGGATGCCTGGGCCTTTGGTGTAGCGCATGAGCATGTCGGGGCGGGTCCAGCCGGCGACTGCCATCAGCCCCGACTCCGAGCCCCCGGCGGCCAGCCAGCGGTGCGCGGCGGTGTGCCGAAGTCGGTGCGGGTGGAATCCTTCGATGCCGGCCGCCTTGGCCCGCTCCCCCAGCGTCTTGTGCAGGGCGTCGTAGCTGAACCTCTTGCCGCGGTCTCCGAGCCAGAGCGCGTCTGTGGCGGCGAGGCGGTGGCCTGAGCGGAGGCGGAGGTAGCGGTCGAGGGAGAGGGCAACCTCGGGACCGAACGGGACCACGCGGCCCTTGCCGCCTTTCCCGCGGCGGATGATGACTGCGCCCTCGCCCAGGTTGAGGTCGGGCATCTCGATCGCGACGACCTCTCCGGCCCGGGCTCCGGTCTCGAACATCAGCCGGATGATGGCCTCGTCGCGGCGGTGACGCATTGCGACCGACGGCTCGGTGCCCTTGGCCACCTGGCAGGTCTTGAGAATGGCGCGCAGGTCGTCGTCGCTCAGCGGCTCGACCACGCGCTCGTCGAGCTTGGGCGACTTGATGCCGAGGAACGGGTCGGCGGGGATCTCCTCTTCCTCGGCCAGCCAGGCAGCGAAGCGGCGCACGGCGAGCTGGCGGGAGCGAGCGGTCGAGGCAGCGGCGCCGTTGTCGAGCAGGTGGGCGGTGAACAGGTTCAGGCTCGAGCGGCGCAGGGGCTCGGCGTCGCTCTCGGCGCACCAAGCGAGGTAGAGCCGCAGTCCGTCGCCGTAGGCCTTGAGCGTCTGTGGACTCTTGCGCTGGGCACGCAGGGCGAGCTGCCAGGACGAGCCGAGTCGTTCGGCGGTGTCGACGTCAAGGCTCACGGCTTGTAGGAGACATCGACGTCGATGTCCTCCGGGTCGATGTCGAGCACGGTCGCGATGAGGTCGCGGGCCATCGGCTCGACATCCTCGCGCGACTCCGCCTGTGTGCTGTAGCCGAGTGCTGGCACTTGGACCAGCCACCATCGGTCGTCGCGCTCCACCGTCGCCTGGTACTTCACGACACGCAGCCTAGTGGAATATCTGGACTAGGAGCGCTATGCGGGGGTAGCGTGTCGCCTCGACAGGCCCCGAAACGCCCATCTACCTGCACAAACAGGCGTTCAGCCCGTCAGCGCTCAGTCCAGGTAGTCGCGCAGCACCTGGGACCGGCTCGGGTGGCGCAGCTTCGACATGGTCTTCGACTCGATCTGACGGATCCGCTCGCGGGTGACGCCGTAGACCTTGCCGATCTCGTCGAGGGTCTTGGGCTGGCCGTCGGTGAGGCCGAAGCGCATGCTGACCACGCCCGCCTCGCGCTCGGAGAGAGTGTCGAGTACGGCGTGCAGCTGCTCCTGGAGGAGCGTGAAGCTCACCGCATCGGCCGGCACGATGGCCTCGGAGTCCTCGATCAGGTCGCCGAACTCGGAGTCGCCGTCCTCACCGAGCGGGGTGTGCAGCGAGATCGGCTCGCGGCCGTACTTCTGGACCTCGATGACCTTCTCGGGGGTCATGTCGAGCTCCTTGGCCAGCTCCTCCGGCGTGG
>DOWL01000137.1:0-7158 GCA_003519585.1 Nocardioides sp.
CGGGCCGCGCGTGATCGAGAACACGGTGCGCGAAACGCTGCCCGAGGGCTTCCAGCGCGCCGAGTTCCTGCTGGGCAAGGGCGCGATTGACATGATCGTCGACCGCCGCGAGTTGCGCGCGACGATCGCGCGCGCGCTGGCGATGCTGCAGCGGCAAAGCGCCGACGCGGTGGCCTGAACCCGTCGCCGGGCCTGCCCGGCAGCGCCGTCATGACCGAAGCTTCCCCCCTGCAGGAGTGGCTCGCCCACTGCGAGCGGGCGCACCCCAAGACGATCGACCTGACGCTCGAGCGGGTGTGTGCGGTGCGCGATCGGCTCGGGCTGCGCTTTGGCGTGCCGGTGGTGGCGGTGGCCGGCACCAACGGCAAGACCACCGTCTCGCAGATGCTCGCGCGCGCCCTGGGCGAACTCGGCCAGCCCTGCGGCATCGTCGGCACGCTCGGTTGCGGCTTCCCCGACGCGCTCGAGGAAGGGCTCAACACCACACCCGACGCGCTCGACCTGCAGCGCTGGTTCGCGCGTTTCCGCGACCAGGGCGCGGTGGCTGCGGCGATGGAGGTGTCCTCGATCGGGCTCGACCAGGGACGGGTCAATGGCGTGCAGTTCGACGTCGCGATCTTCACCAACCTGAGCCGCGACCACCTCGACTACCACGGCACCATGGACGCCTACGCCGAGGCCAAGCTACGTCTGTTCGAGCGCCCGGAGCTGTCGGCCTGCGTGATCAACATCGACGATCCCTGGGGCCTGGCGCTGGCGCGCCGGCTCGTCGTCGAGGGGCGCGCGGTGATCGCATGCACCCTCTACGCCGCCAACGCCGACGCGGTGCCCGGCGCGCGCGTGCTGCGCGCCGATCGCCTGCAGGCGGCGCCCGCAGGACTGCGCTTCACCCTCGTCTGGGAGGGGCGCGAGGCCGAGATCGGCGTGCGCATGGTGGCGCACTTCAACGTCTCCAACCTGATCGCGGTTGCGGGTGCGCTGCTGGCGCGCGGCATCGCCTTCGACGAGCTGCCGCCGGTGCTCGGTCGGCTGGCGCCGCCGCAGGGGCGCATGCAGCTCGTCGGCGGGGTGTGCGAGCCGCTCGTGGTGATCGACTACGCGCATTCGCCCGATGCCCTCGCCAAGGTGCTCGAAGCCTTGCGCGGCACGGTGCATAGCCGCCGCGGCCGCCTGGTGTGCGTGTTCGGCTGCGGCGGCGACCGCGACCCGGGCAAGCGCCCGATCATGGGCGAGATCGCTGCCCGGCTCGCCGACGTACTCGTGGTGACCGACGACAACCCCCGCACCGAGGACCCCGCCGCGATCCGTGCGGCGATCCTCCAGGGCGCCCGCGAAGGCGCCCGTGGTGCCCGTGGTGGTGGCGCGGAGGTGCTCGAGGAGGGCGACCGGCGGGCCGCGATCGCCGCGGCCCTGGGCCGAGCCGGGCCTGGTGACGTGGTGGTGGTCGCCGGCAAGGGTCACGAGACCGGGCAGGAGGTGCACGGCGTGGTCCACCCCTTCGACGACCGTGCCGTGGTGCGGGAGCTCCTGCAATAGCTACCGAGCGGGGGGTACCGACGGCGGGGCGGTTCGGCCCGCGGCGCGGGGTACGGAATCATGGGCCAGCGGTCCTGGCCGACGTCGAGACGAGAGGAAGTGGATGAGAGCCATCCTGCTCAGCGGTGCCTTCGCACTGTTCGTCTCCCTGCTCGGCACCCGGGTCGCCATCAACCAGTTCCGGCGGCTGGGGCTCGGCCAGCAGATTCGCGACGACGGGCCGACCAGCCACCACACGAAGCTCGGTACGCCGACGATGGGCGGGGTCGTGATCATCCTCGCCACGGTGGGCGGCTACTTCGTCGCCAAGCTGATCACGATGAGCGCGCCGACGGGCTCGGCGCTGCTGCTGCTGTTCCTCTTCGTCGGGCTCGGCGCCGTCGGCTTCCTCGACGACTACATCAAGATCGCTCGCCAGCGCAGCCTGGGCCTGCGGAGCAAGGCCAAGATGATCGGGCAGACGGTCGTCGCACTGATCTTCGGTGGGCTGGCGCTCTCGCCGTGGCTCGAAGACGAGAACGGCCTCACCCCGGCCTCCCGGCACATTTCCTTCATCCGCGACTGGGAGGGCGTCGCGCTGCCCACCATCGTGGTGATGGGGCTGATCTGGCTGATCGTGATCGCCGCCAGCAACGGCGTGAATCTCACCGACGGCCTCGACGGTCTCGCCGCCGGCGCGTCGATGATGGTCTTCGGCGCCTACATGCTGGTCAACATCTGGCAGAACAATCAGTCCTGCGCCTCCGACAGCCTCGACGAGGCCAACGTCAGCCTCTGCTACCAGGTGCGCGACCCCCTGGACCTCGCGGTGCTCGCGGCCGCGCTGACCGGCGCCTGCTTCGGCTTCCTGTGGTGGAACGCCTCCCCGGCCGCGATCTTCATGGGCGATACCGGCTCACTCGCGCTGGGCGGCGCGGTCGCCGGGCTGGCGGTCCTCACCCGCACCGAGTTGCTGCTGGTCATCCTGGGTGGGCTGTTCGTCCTCGAGACCGTCTCGGTGATGCTCCAGGTGACCACCTTCAAGGTCACCAAACGGCTGACCGGCACCGGCAGACGGGTGTTCCGAATAGCGCCGATCCATCACCACTTCGAGATGTTGGGGTGGGAGCAGGTCACCGTGACGATCCGGTTCTGGATCATCTCCGGCATCTGCGTGGCCGCCGGGCTCGGCATCTTCTACGCCGAGTGGGTCTCGGGCATCGGATGAGCGGGAAGGAAAGTAAAGTTACTTTCGCTTTCGAGATGGTCAAGGAAAGTTACCTTTCGATCCTGAGGGGCCGGTCGTGAGCCCGCTCGGCCTCGGCCGGCACGACTCCTGGGACGGCGTTCGCGCGGTCGTCGCCGGATTCGGCGTCTCCGGCTTCGCGGCCGCCGACAACCTCCTCCACCTCGGCGCGCACGTCACCGCCCTCGACGAGCGGAGCGAAGGCCCCGACCAGCGCGCCGAGAAGGCTGAGCTCCTCGAGGTCCTGGGCGCGACCATCCGCCTGGGAGCAGGCGCCACCGCGACCCTGCCCGACGACGTCGACCTCGTCGTCACCTCGCCGGGCTGGCGGCCGGACGCGCCGCTGCTCGCCCAGGCCCGCGCGCGCGGCGTACCGATCTGGGGAGAGGTCGAGCTGGCTTGGCGGCTCCGCGACCCCGACCACGACACTCCGTGGCTCGCGGTCACCGGCACCAACGGCAAGACCACCACGGTGCGGATGCTCGACGCGATCCTGCGGGCGGCCGGACTCCGCAGCGTGGCGGCCGGCAACGTCGGGCTGCCGCTGGTCGAGGCGGTGATGGACCCCGAGCCCTACGACGTGCTCGCGGTCGAACTATCGAGCTTCCAACTGCACTACACGACGTCGATGAGTGCGCAGGCCGCGGCGGTGCTCAACGTCGCCGAGGACCACTTGGACTGGTATGCCGACCTGGCGGCGTACGCCGCCGACAAGGGCCGGATCTACGAGCACGTCCAGCGGGCCTGTGTCTACAACGCCGCCGACCCGGTCACCGAGGAGTTGGTCCGCGAGGCCGACGTGGTCGAGGGAGCGCGCGCGATCGGCTTCACCCTCGGGATGCCCGGCGTCGGCATGCTCGGTGTCGTCGAGGACATCCTCGCCGACCGCGCCTTCGTCGAGGAGCGCGAGACCAGCGCCGCCGAACTCTGCACCCTGGCCGACCTCGCGGTCGACAACCCTTCCGGTCCGGCCCCGCACACGATCCAGAACGCCCTCGCCGCCGCCGCCCTCGCCCGGGCGTACGGCGTCAGCCAGGCCGCGGTGCGCGACGGGCTGCGCGGCTTCCGCCCGGACGGCCATCGGATCGCGCTGGTCGCCGAGCACGACGGTGTGGCGTGGGTCGATGACTCCAAGGCGACCAACCCGCACGCCGCGCTGGCCTCGCTCCTCGCCTACGACCCGGTGGTGTGGGTCGCCGGAGGACTGGCCAAGGGCGCCTCGTTCGACGATCTGGTCCGGAGGGTCGCCGGACGGCTGCGGGGCGCGGTCCTCCTCGGCCGCGACCGTGACGTGATCGCCGCAGCTCTTGCGCGACACGCGCCCGATGTGCCGGTCGTTCTCGTGGGGACCGGTGAGACTTCTGTGGCAGAAGGTGACCAAGCGTCTGGTGATGCAGGACCGATGCGTGACGTCGTGGCCGCCGCAGCCGAGTTCGCTCGGCCCGGTGACACGGTGCTCCTCGCCCCGGGATGTGCGTCGATGGACCAGTTCACCGACTACGCCGCTCGCGGAGATGCCTTCGCGGCGGCGGTGAGACAGCGGCTGACCTAGAGACCAGGCTCGAAGGGAGCGGTGAACCGCGGATGACCACCGCCAACCCCGAGCGCACCCCGCCTCGTCGCTTCGAACTGCCCAACCTGTCGGGCCTCCGGCCAAAGCTCGCGCACCTCGTGGCCACCGGCCATCGGGCCTCCGCCGTACGCCCCCGCAGCTGGTTCGGCGCCCTTCGCGCGGCGCTCGACCGGCCCCTCACGTCGTACTACCTGCTGCTCGGTGCGTCGGCGCTGCTGCTGACGATCGGCCTGATCATGGTGCTGAGCGCGAGCAGCGTGTACTCCTACGAGCACTACAACGGCGACTCCTACACGGTGGTCCGGCGCCAGCTGATGTGGGTCGCACTCGGTCTGCCGCTGGCCTGGCTCGCGAGCCGGTTGCCCAACCGGTTCATCCGGCGACTGGCCTACCCCGGCTTCTCGATCTCGCTCGTGCTGCTGCTGCTCACCGCGTTCCTCGGCGTCCGGATCAACGGCAACCAGAACTGGCTGGCCCTCGGGCCGGTCCAGATCCAGCCCTCCGAGATCGCCAAGCTCGCGCTGGTGGTGTGGGCGGCGCACATCTACGCCAACAAGGAGCGCCGCCTCGACAGCACCCACGAGATCATCGTGCCCGTCGTCCCCGGCATGGTGCTGGCCACCGGTCTCGTGGTCTTCGGCAACGACCTCGGTACGGCTCTGGTCCTGGTCGCGCTGCTGTTCGGCCTGCTCTGGGTGGTGGGGGCGCCGGGCCGCTTCTTCACCCTGCTGTTCTCCTTCGCCGGCGTCGTGCTGCTGGTCCTCGTCACGACCAACACCGAGCGGCTCGGCCGCGTGACCAGCTTCCTCGACCCCTTCGCCGACTACGCCGACCGCGGCTGGCAGCCGGCCCACGGGCTGTTCGCACTCTCGACCGGTGGTGTCTTCGGCGAGGGCATCGGCGCCAGCCAGCAGAAATGGGGCGACCTGCCCGAGGCGCACACCGACTTCATCTTCGCGGTGCTCGGCGAGGAGCTCGGGTTGGCCGGCACGCTGCTCGTGGTGATGCTGTTCCTCACCGTCGCGTTCGCGGCTCTCCGGGTCGCGCGGCGCACCGAGGACCCCTTCGTGCGCTACGCCAGCTTCGGGCTCGTCGTGTGGCTGGTCGGGCAGATGATCATCAACGTCGGCATGGTGCTCTCGATGCTCCCGGTGATCGGGATCCCGCTGCCGCTGATCTCGTACGGCGGATCGTCGCTGGTGCCGACGCTCGTCGCGCTGGGCTTGCTGGTCGGGTTCGCGCGTCGCGAACCGGAGGCTGCGCTGGCCCTGGCGCAGCGGCGCAAGCTGCGCTCGGCCGGACTCTCGGCGCAGCGACCGGCCGCGCGATCCCGCTGAAACGCGGTCCACTCCTTACTCTGTGCACCGATGCGCATCCTGCTCGCCGGCGGTGGTACCGCCGGCCACACCTCCCCGCTGCTCGCGACCGCCGACGCCCTGCGCCGGCTCGAGCCCGCGGCGGAGATCACCTGCCTGGGCACCCCGCGCGGGCTGGAGAACCGCGTGGTCCCCGAGGCCGGCTACCCGCTGGAGCTGATCCCGCCGGTGCCGCTGCCGCGGCAACTCTCGGTCGACCTGCTGCGCGTGCCCGCGCGGCTCCGGGGCGCTGTGAAGGAGGCGCGGGCAGTCCTCGAGCGAGTGCGGCCCGATGTGCTGGTCGGGTACGGCGGCTACGTCTCGGTCCCCGCCTACCTCGCCGCTCGCCGCGCCCACGTGCCGGTCGTCGTACACGAGCAGAACTCCCTGCCCGGGCTGTCCAACCGGGTCGGCGCGAGGTTCGCGAAGCGGGTCGCCGTGAGCTTCCCCGACACCCCGCTGCGACACGCGGAGTACGTCGGCCTGCCGATCCGCACCATGATCTCCGGGCTCGACCGGGCGGCGGTCCGCGCCGAGGCCCGGGCGTTCTTCGGGCTCGACCCCGACCTGCCGACCCTGGTCGTCACCGGCGGCTCCCAGGGCGCGCAGTCGCTCAACCGTGCGGTCTCCTCCGCGGCCCGGGCGCTCGGCGAGGCGGGCGTCCAGGTGCTGCACGTCGTCGGTCCCAAGAACGACGTGGTCCCGCAGGCCGGCGTCCCGACGTACGTGCCGGTCGGGTACGTCGACCGGATGGACTATGCGCTGGCGGCGGCCGATCTGATGGTCTGCCGGGGCGGCGCATCGTCGGTCACCGAGGCGGCCGGGTCCGGCGTGCCCGCGATCTTCGTGCCGCTCCCGATCGGCAACGGCGAGCAGCCGCTCAACGCCAAGCCGGTGGTCGATGCCGGGGGAGCGGTCCTGGTCGACGACGCGGCGTTCACCGCGGCATGGGTCGAGGCGAACGTGCCGCCGCTCGCGCTGGACACCACGCGACTCGCCGCGATGGGCGCGGCCGCGGCCGCGCTGATCCCGCGCGACGCCGACGAGAAGCTGGCCCGGATCGTGCTGGAGACCGGCCGGTGACCCTCGCTGCTCGTCGCGACCTGGCCGCGGGCCGCGTGCATCTCGTCGGCATCGGCGGCGCTGGGCTCTCCGGCATCGCCCGGGTGCTGCTCGCCCGCGGCGTCGAGGTCAGCGGCAGCGACGGCGTCGCGTCGCCGACCCTCGACGCCTTGGGCGCCCTGGGCGCGACCGTGAGTGTCGGCCACGACCCGAGGCACCTCGACCATCTCGGTCCCAGCGACACCGTCGTCGTCTCGGCCGCGGTCAAACCAGACAACCCGGAGTACGCCGAGGCCGTCCGGCGCGGGCTCACCGTGCTGTCCCGGGCCGCGGCGATGGCTGCCCTGATGGAGGGTCGGCGGGTGGTCGCGGGCGCCGGCACCCACGGCAAGACCACGACCACCTCG